>NZ_JAEHQU010000009.1:0-174971 GCF_016238105.1 Proteus sp. PR00224
CACTTTATCTGCCGGAATAGTCACTTCGGCTTTACCCGCAGTCACTTCATCCGCCGTCAGCGTGTGTTCAACGGTGTCAGTGCTACCGTCAGGTTTGGTGATCGTCAGGGTGAGTTTGTCCCCTTCCGCACTGCCTGCTGGCACGGTCACTTCGGTTTGTACGCCGTCTTTTAGCTCGTCGGCATTCACGCCGTCAGCTGCTTCTGGAATGGTCACTTGCGGTAATGCATCCACCACGCCGTCACCGTCGGTATCGCCTGGAATTTGTCCATCAACAGCAAATTCCACTTTATTCCCTTGTTTCGGCGGATTACTTCCCTGAGTTAAACTAACATCAACACTGTTTTGGCCGTCTTGTACTGCGTCTTTCGGAATATCTATTGACACTTTGCCTGCCGTCACGTCATCTTTCGTGACGGTATGTGTAATAGTTTCAGTAGTGTTATCTGGACGAGTGATAGTTAGCGTAATTTCTGCACCTTCTACAGTGCCTGCTGGCAAGGTCACTTCGGCCTGTAAACCATCTTTCAGTTCATCTGCATTCGCATAGCCATCCACCACTTCGGGAATACTTAAAACTGGTGTGTCTGTTACGGGATCTGGTTTTGCTGTTACAGTAACATCATCACTTTTATTACCACTCGGATCTTTCGCACTTGCGGTAACATCACTGTTATCTTTTATATTGTCATTCGGAATGGTGACGTGATTGTTATCTGTATCAGGAATTAAGTCCGGATTGCTTGATGTCCAGCCATTATCGCCTTTCTCTAATGTGACAGTATTTGAGTTACCATTCTCATCTTCAAAAGTAACATCTACAGAATCACCTTTATTTGCATCATTTGGTAAATCAATAGACACAGAACCATCATCTTCAGCTGTTAATCCAGGTTTACTTGGTGCGGTAACATCGGCATCATTACCTTTATTATCACCACCATGGTTTCTATTAGCTAAAAAGATCGCTAATGCACTACCGATAGAACCAGCAACCCATAAAAATAGACCAATTCCATCATCATTATCAGAAAGAGTACCGGTTTCACCAGCAACTAAATGCTCTAAAACAGGACCATCTTGAGTAATAGTGACTTCCCCCATGACCCCGTTTTGATCTAATACATTTAAAGTTGCATAACACTGTTCTTCTCCTGGTTTACATTCTTCCCAGAAATCTTTAATTACAACTTCGAACTCTTGTTCTTTACTAGATAAAATAAGATCATCTGACTTACGAAGTGCTTTAATATCTAGCGGTGAAAGATTTGTTTCAGAATCAATTAATTGGTAAACTTCATTGGGTTTTGCCGTTATCACATGCTTTGCATGCGGATTTAACTGCACTTGTATATCTGAATTTTTTTCAGAAAAGATAAATTTCATAATAATTACCTAGCATTAGAATAGAACTTCTAAACAGTAAATACGCGCTGTTTATTTAAAAATTCTTTATTAAGAATCAGTTACAAAATAATAGTCTTTCCTTATTCCCCCCCTTGTATTTGCATTGTTTTCTATTTATGAATATACTCGCGATTACAATCAATAATTATTCTCTTTTTACTGTCTAATATTTTTATAAAATGAAGGATAGAAATATTTAAAATAAAGCAAACTTCTATTAGTGTAGAAACACTCCATTTAACATCACCTCGTTCGAGGCGAGAATAATGTTGTTGGCTTATATTCATTTTCTTTGCCACATTAATCCCTGTCAGATTTTGAGCCTTCCTTATAGCTTTAACCTCATTTCCTATTACATAATTAATATTCCAGCCATGCATCTTAATTACCTAAGAAGGGGATGAACATAGAAACACTACAAATATGATTTCACTTAAGTTCAGTGTATCACCTAGCCCAGCGCCCCAAATCAAACAAAGAAATAAATAAATACCACAAAACAATAAATAAGATGTTTATCAATAAAGTAGGAACCCTAAAAAAGATACAACAACTAATTTTTTTAATTAAACTGCCAAAAATGTTAAAACATACTCGTATAATCAAAGTTATACTTACACCTATGTAATTTACTGTGAGAATTAGTCTTTACTTATGATAACCCACATAAAAAATAACACTAAAAGATAAATAAATACCACTATTTGCTACACCGTAAAAAATGTAATTTCATTTATAAAAATAAAACCATAGACTAATCATTAATATATTTATCATTACTATTTAACTAATTAAATTTGGATTAAAGTGAGTCTATTTATATGAAAGATTATTATTTTCATTTAAAAAACTTAACCCTATCTAATTACATTATGTTATTAACAAAAGATAGCGAAATACGAATAGAAACGAGTAAATTTAAAAAATCAATAAATAAAAATAGTATTGCTCTAATATCAAAAGATATAAAGTTTGATGTATTTTTTTCTAATGAAAACAAACCAACCTTACTTTATTTATCTTGTGATGTCCTTAGAGATGCTTTAAAAATAAATTTTGCCTCTAATCATCTTATATTAAAAGAGAATACACAGAATATTGAAAACAATATTTTGATAAAAAAAACTCATCCAGAAGATATTCTGTTATTTAATAAATTAAAAACCAAATTTAATAACGAAATTATTACATCTGACAAAATAGAACATGAATATATATTAAAAATAGCATACTTATTAAGTGGCTTAGAAATAAATATTATGAGTTTTATCTATAATATGTACAATTCATCATATACAAATAAAATAATCAATATTATTAGTGAAGATTTAAGTTATGAGTGGACAATAAAAGATATTAGTAAAAGGCTATATATTGGAACATCATCTTTAAGAAAAAAGCTTGAGGCAGAAAAAACAAACTTTACAAAAATATTAACAAAAACAAGAATGGAACATGCTATAAATTTATTAACAACAACAAATTTAAACATAAATACCATATCAAATAAATTAGGGTATAAAACAACGTCATATTTCATAAAGAAATTCAAAGAATATTATAATACAACACCTAAAAAATTACTAAAAAATCATACAACAGGAACGAAGTAATCCAATGAACATATATTACTTTTATCTTTCATATGTTTGATATTAAAAATCTCAATATCATAGCCATCTCTTTTTTTGGCTTTTAACTTTGGTAATTCCCTAGAATAAATAACATTAGATAATATTAAATATTCATCCCATGTACCATAAAATGAAAATTTACAATATTTATCACCATTTATAGACAAAAAAACTTCATGCTTATTACTAAATTCAAAAAAATTATATACAACTAATACATTTTTATTAAAGGAAGATTTTTCATACCGATAATATACATTCAAATAAAAATCAGAACTATTTTTTATTAACATTTTTAAATTATCTATTTTATCTTTATTATTAAAAATCAACCTAGTTCGAGCAATAGTAGCCTTAAGTTCAAAAGGAATATCAACATAATAAATACTTTCTTCATATTTAGGAGACAATAAACTGACAAAGCTTTCACTACTTATTAAATTTTGGAAAGTTAAATAACTATGTTGTGGTATATAGTAAGTAAAGTCCCAGTATTTACAGGTTCGGTAAGCACTTGGTGTTACTTTAAAGTATCTTTTAAAAGCTCTTGAAAAATTCTGTTGAGAATTAAATTGATAAATAATCGATATATCTAATACAGATAAACTTGTTAATCGTAATAAAGTTGCAGACAACGACAAACGTCTTGCTAGGATATATCTAGCAATCGTCTTGCCAGTAAAATGATAAAACAAATCTTGAAAATGCCTTTTACTGTATCCTGATTTTTTTATAACATCACTTTGAGATAAAGGACTATTTAAATTTTCTTCAATCCAATCGAGGATAGTCTGTAAAAGATTTTCTTTCAAAATTTAGCCTTATATTAGCTATAAGTTATTTATATTTATTACATTAACACAAAAATTATTTTTATCATGCATAATAAATAAAACAAATTACTTATCTGATTACCCCTCAAAGACAAACATAAATGGAATTTCCCAAAGATCGAGTTTACCATTTAGTCATCTGCATACTTGCCTTTATAGGCTACTTCTTTTCCTCTTTTAGCCTATTGCTAACGCCTTCATCTGTTGCACTATTTCAATCAACTTATATCATCTCATTGGTGAGCTTTTTTATTTACCTTCCCTACTGCCTAATTATTTGGTTTGCCTATCAAAAACACATTACATTAATGCCATTAGGCCGGCTTCAATGGCGAACATTAAAAGCCCCTATCTTAACATTACTGGGATTATTATTTATCGGCATGTTTTTAGGTTCTGACGATGATTCATGGATAGCCGAGGTTGAACCCATTACAGGATTTGCTTTCTTCCTGTTTGCCCTTGCTGCTATGTTTATTGCTCCGATTACTGAAGAGATCATTTTTAGAGGTTTTCTATTAAATGCAGGCATGTGGTATGGCAATACAGGAAAATGGATAGCGATTATTCTTTCTTCACTGCTATTTTCAACTATGCACTATCAATATGAATCAATCACTACATTTATTCTTATTTTTATTGTGGGAGTTATCTTTTGTTTAGTAAGAATAGGATTTCGTTTATTAATCGCACCTATTGCCCTACACTGCATCAATAATTCAATCACTATTCTTTTCTTAATGATATAGCATTTTTATTTAATAAAACTCTCTTTGATATGGAAAAATGGTTATTATTAATAACTAATATAATAATATTTAAAGAGTTTTATTATTTTTAGCTAAATATTTTTTATAATAAAAAAATATTTATTATCTATAATTATCTTACTAACGCATCTTAAAAACAAATTACATTATTAACCATAAAAAATCATCTTATTAACAAGCCATTATTTAAATTACATAAAATCCATATTAACTCACACTCTGAAAAGAATGAAATAAATAAGATATTAATAAGAATCACTCTTAATCTATTTATGAGATCTCTCTCTAAAGATAGGAAATTAACTTAGGATTAATAGCATAGAAATGCTAGCATAAAAAATGCTATAAATTAATTCTATAATTTACATGATGTTAGTTTAAATAAATTAAAAACTTTTAAATATATTGTCTTCAATTTATTAACAAGAAAGATAATGAATATCTCCGTTAATAATTATTTAAACTTACTATTCTAATTTTAAAATTAAAGTTATAAAAACATTATTCTATTTCAACCTGGTTTAAGTCGTTTTTATACTAGATTGATAGCAACACAACAAAAATACTTTCAATAAAAGTGGGCGTACTATGAAAAGCATGTTTACGACTCGGGAGCTCCCTGACGTAGATCGGTTTTCCGTATTCAGGGATACAATAAAAGACCGCTTTTTATCGTCTTATGAATGCAATGAAGTCGAATTGCCTCCTCATTCTCGATTTTATGCCAACATTGTCGAGCAGAAGGTGACAAATATTCGCTTTATTCAGCTAGAGTCTAATGGTCACTGGGCGAGTAGCCGTCCTTTAACTCATAAACTTAGCTTGGAAGAGCATTTTCAAATTGAGATACAGCGTTCAGGAACTAGCCATCTTACTCAAGATGGAAGAACCGCATTTCTACGGCAAGGAGACTTTTGTATTTTTGATATGGCAAGACCCGTATCATGGTCTTTTGATAACGATTACTCATTATTTAAAATTTTGATCCCAAGGGAAAAACTAGCATCACGTTTAGGTAATACCCAAAATCTTACTGCAAGAGCAATACGAGGCAATAGCATTACAGGCTCCCTCGTTTATAGCTTTGTGATGCGCTATATTCCGTTCTTAGATTCAATGCCACCACAACATGCACAACAACTTGCCGATATTTTATTGAATTTAATTACGTCTGCTT
The DNA here is from genome assembly GCF_016238105.1 of Proteus sp. PR00224. Classification (NCBI taxonomy): domain Bacteria; kingdom Pseudomonadati; phylum Pseudomonadota; class Gammaproteobacteria; order Enterobacterales; family Morganellaceae; genus Proteus; species Proteus sp. PR00224. Next base: position 5,822 of record NZ_JAEHQU010000009.1, read on the forward strand.
TCAGTGAATACAGTATTGCAACTCCACCTCAAAGCTTAGGAAGATCAACACTGTTTTATTTTGCCCAGCACTATTTAGAGCAACATATTTCCGATCCAGATTTAAGTGTTAATCAATGTGCAAATGCTTGTGGGATCTCCGTGCGCTATTTACAGATGTTATTTAAAGAACAAAATACCTCTGTACTTCGTTGGATCTACCAAAAACGCCTTGAGAATTATAAAGTGGCTTTAGTTAATCCTCTCTTGGCAGAGAAAAATATTACACAATTAGCTTATGAATGCGGATTTAGCGATATTTCTAATTTAAGTCGAAAATTTAAATCCGAATTTTTTATGACGCCTTCAGAATATCGAAAAATACATTCGTTAAGATAAGTTTTAAAACAGGGTTATAGAGCATATAAAAATCATTTCAAGCATTATGATCCATATATGAATCAATATGTACTCAGAATGCTCATTCCCCCTCTAGTTAAAATTTTGGAGGTTATGTTAGAGGGGGATTGGTGTTGTTACATTAACCGTAACGAAATTCAATGCCTAAAGTGCCACATGGATATTCCCATTTCTTTAAAATTGTTTCACCACATAAAACACGGCAAGTTCCGCACTCTAAACAGCCCGCGTAATCAAAAAGGTATTGTCCTTTTTCATCTTTCTTATATAACCCAGCAGGGCAGGCTTTCATTAAGATGTCAAATTGTACAGGATCGATATCATCCTTTAACACAATATGTGGATTTTCTTCATCCACATTAAATTTATTGGCGCCTAATTTAACGTCTACGTTGACTTGACTCATAAAGAACGTACCCCCTTAAACCCATCTTTAATTAAGTTCATCACACCCACTTTCTTAACTTGAGACAGTATTTTCTTACGCACAGGTTTTTCTGGACCATTAATCACAAATAAGTCGTGCATCACGTTCGCAGCCATTTGCGGGTAATCCGTAAAGAATCTTGTATTATCGAGGAAAGAAGGCAAGTCTTTGTATAACTTCATATCTTTCATCACAAAGCTGTCATTTAATAAAGATTGGTAGCAACTTAATTCTTTTTGGCTATAACTGTTTTGCTCTTTCGCCATTAATACCGCTTTTGCAGCCGCTTCACCTGAAGCAATCGCTAAATCCATTCCTCTTACGGTATAGCCGACATTAAGGCAAAAACCTGCGGCATCTCCCGCCACTAATACGCCATCTTTGACTAATTCAGATACCATATTCATGCCACCCTCTGGCACCATATGCGCTGAATATTCTAATAATTTGCCGTCTTTGATAAGTGGTGCAACAACAGGGTGCTGTTTAAAATCTTCTAATAATTGAGGAACCGTTTTTTCGAATTTATCGACATTATGTAGCCCTAAAACAAGGCCTAAAGAAACGGTATTTTTATTGGTATATAAGAATCCGCCACCTAAATATCCACCTGATGGTGCGCCAGCAAAAAGCCAAGCTAAGCCTTCATCATTAGTACAACCAAATCGGTCTTCCATTTGTTGTGGCGTGAATTCCAATAACTCTTTAACCCCTACCGCCACAGTGTGAGGATTAATTTTTTGTGTCATACCTAATTGTTTTGCTAATAATGAATTAACACCATCAGCGAGGATAACCACATGGGCTTCAATTTCATCATCACCCGCTTTTACACCACACACCTTGCCTTCTTTCACCAACACTTCATCAACGCGAACACCCGTGATCACTTGTGCGCCAGCGTTTTCTGCTTTTTCCATTAACCATTGGTCAAATGAAGAACGTAATACGGTATAAGAGCGTGCAGCTTCCTCTTCTTGTTGCGTGTGTTGATAATCTAAAGTCACACCATCTGTTTCCGTGAGCATGGAAATTTTTTCACGCGTCACAAGGCGTTCAACAGGTGCTTCTTGGGCAAAATTGGGAATGATTTTTTCAAGGCTGTGCGCGTATAAACGTCCACCTGTCATATTTTTACTGCCAGCGAAATTACCTCGCTCTACAACTAAAACATCACACCCTGCTTGTGCTAATACATAGGCAGCAGTACCACCAGCAAGTCCACCACCCACAATAATGGCGTCAAAAATATCGTCTGACATACTTTCCTATCCTTTTATTATGTGTGGTCGCTTAGCAAATTATCACTAAGCGACCTACGGTGATTAGCCGCCAAGCTTCGCGGTTAATGCAGGTAACACTTTGTAGAGGTCGCCAACAATACCGTAATCCACCATATTGAAAATTGGGGCATTTTTATCTTTGTTGATAGCAACAATGACTTTTGCTCTATCCACACCCACCATATGCTGAATTTGCCCTGAAATACCGACAGCAACATAAACATCCGCACCTAAAGTCACGCCTGAAACACCAATGTAGCGGTCATGTTCCATCCAGCCTTCACCCTCAGCAATCGGACGTGAACAGCCCACTTCGCCTTGAAGGGCTTTCGCTAATGCCTCCGCAAGTGCAATATCATCCGCCTTACCAAAACCGCGTCCGACACCCACAACACAATGCGCTTTACCTAAATCAACGGCACTGCCATGTTTTGGCTTACGAGCCAATACTTTTAATGTATGTGCAGGGGCGATAAAGGCACTTTGCACCACTTGTGCATTGGGTGCGTCTTTGATGGCTTCCACATCTAATGCACTACCGACAGTCGCAATAGCATAAGGTGAGCGAATTTCTGCTTTAGCATGCGCTAAACCACCATAGACTTGGTGTGTAGCAATCACAGTATTGTTTTCAATAGCAATACTTAATGCATCACTGACAACACCAGCGTTTAAAGTCACACCAAGACGAGCCGCAATCGCTTTTGCTCGTTTTGATGAAGCAAGTAGAACCAATGCATTCGCACCCGCTTCTTTAATAATTGCGGCAAAAGAGGCCGCATAATCTTCAGCAATCACACCCTCTTGAGGTGCAAAGCAGTACACACAATCAGCGCCTAAGTTGACACATTCACGCGTGTTTTCATCATCACCAATAAACAGCACATTAACCTTTTCACCAAGACCACGAGCAAACGCAATCAGCTTTGCTAAATCATCCGCTTTTTCGGCATAAACAAAGGTAGTAGGTAGTAAACTAGCCATTTTTAATCTCCTTATTGATTAACCGCTTGGCGTAAATGTTCAGCAAAAGTGGCAATATTTTCATCTGAATCACCTTCTAAAATAATACCAAGGCGATCAGATTGCTCTGGCGCACAAACTTGTGTTTGCACAACAGTCAGAGAAGAAATATCAACACCGATATCTCCTAACCCCAGCTTTTCAACTGGTTTTTTATTCGCCGCTAAAATGGCTTTCATTGAAGGGAGTTTTGGTGTGTTAATACTTGAAGTGACACACACAATGGCAGGTAATGTCAGTTCAAGTTCTTCAGTGATATTTTCTAAATCACGTTCAACAATGATTTTGTCGCCTTCAACGGTGATTTTGTTTACAGCGTTCACACAAGGTAAACCTAAATATTCACCAACGGCTAAACCCGTTTGTTGAGCGTATAAATCACCCGAACCTTCGCCGAAAATGAGCAAGTTAAAACCCACTTTTTTTGCTGCTTGCGCAATAATATTGGCAGTATCTGTTGAATAAAGCGCGCTACATGCATCATCAGCAACCAGCGTTAATGCATCTGGGCCACGCGATAAAATATCTTTTTTGATTTTCGCGTTTTCAACCATTGCACTTGTCCCCACACTTAATGCAGTTACAGTGCTATCACCAAGGGTAGAGGCTATTTCTACTGCGGTTTCAATTGCATTCAAGTCATACAAACTAATTTTTAAACCCGCATTATCGGTTGCGAGTGTACGATCAGGCCGTGTTGTGATGTCTTGTTCGTCATGAACAACCTTACAGCAGGCAATAAGTTTCATAATTCACATTCTCCGTTTTGCACAATGCAACAAATTAATAAGCTCAAATCTCATTACGCTAAAATATGCTTAGCGATGACCATACGTTGCACTTCACTTGTGCCTTCAAAAATCTCAGTAAGTTTTGCTTCACGCATCAAACGTTCAACAGGATAGGATTTGGTGTAACCCATACCGCCATGTAATTGAACGGCTTTTTGAGTTACATAAGTGGCAGCTTCTGCTGCATAAAGTTTGGCTTGAGCTGATTCACGAGTGTAAGGAAGACCTGCCATTTTGGCGGCAGCGGCGCGATAAACTAGCATACGTGCGCAATCAACACGCGTTGCCATATCCACTAATACCCATTGAATACCTTGATTAGCCGCAATAGGTTTACCAAATTGAATACGTTCTTTGGTGTAAGCAATAGTGGCATCTAAGGCACTTTGTGCGATCCCTAATGCCAATGCAGAACAACTTAAACGCCCGCCATCTAAGGTTTCCATCGCGATATTAAAGCCTTTGCCTTCTTCGCCTAACATAGCGCTGGCTGAAACAACACAATCACTGAAGCTCACAGAGCAGGTTTCAGAGCCGTTCATACCCATTTTGTCTTCAGGTAAACCAATGCTAATACCAGGGTTATCACGCTCAACTAAGAATGCGGTGATCCCTTTTACGCCTTTGCTTTTATCGGTCATAGCAAACACGATAAAGAAAGCACCTTGAGGCGCCGCAGTGATCCACAATTTAGAGCCATTAATCACATAGTTATCGCCTTGGCGAACCGCTGTTGTTTCCTGAGCCGCAGCATCACAACCCGCACTAGGCTCTGACAAACAGAAGCACCCTAATTTTTCGCCAGAAACCACACCTGGTAAAATGCGTGCTTTAGTTTCTTCATCAGCATATTTTTGAATAATTGGTCCTGTCAAAGAACATTGTGATCCCATGATCATGGCGTGAGAGGCACTCACTTTCGCCATCTCTTCTGTGGCTAATACATAGCTAATAGCATCTGCTTCTGTACCACCATAAGCTTCATCAATGTTGAAACCAAAGAGTCCCAATTCAGCCATCGGTGCAACACTCTCACTAGGAAAGCGATGTTCTTTATCAATAGCACCCGCAATTGGTTTAATGTCGTTTTCAACGAACTCTCTGACCATATCGCGGATCAGGACTTGTTCTTCTGTTAGCTGAAAATCCATGTTTATCTTCCTCTGAGAATATTGATGGTTATCTCTATGGCGTGCGATTTCACGTTTGTCGTCTTATCGCACGCATTAATGGGTTAACGTTATTTCTACATCGTCGCTATTGATGCAGGTAAAAAGGTGTACAGCAGCAACATAAACATCATGGCTAACAGTGGGATAGCGAGGGTTAATGTCCCCACTGGCCCATAGCCCTCTTTATGGCTGACACCACAGACGCTAAAGACAGTAATAATCAATCCGTTAAATGGCGGTGTTGTACTCATAGATGCCATTGTGGCAACACGGTGTAATGAACCTTGATCAACCACGGTTGCAGGGAACATCGCAGCAATCATTGGCATTGCGATACTTAACGCACCAGAGCCTGAACCACTGATAAACACTAGCGCACCGACTGAAATTGCAGTCACAACAAGTGGATTAAGACCCGATTGAGCAATCGCTTGGAATGATTCTTTGAAGGCAGGTAACGTCATGACTAACGCACCAAATCCAACAATAACCGCCGTGTTAAAGAGGGAGGTCACCCCTTCCATCGTCCCTGCGGCTAAATTAGGTATGAGTTTTTTCCAATCTAGATAGCGTAAGTACACAATCAAGGCAGCAATAATGGCGCAGAACAGTGCAATAGCGGGATCCCATTTCAGGATATTCAGCACGACAAGCAGAATAAGCATCGGCAGTAATGCAACGAGCACATTCGGTAATTGGCGATCTTTTTTACCCTCTTCTGCTTTCGCCGTTTTTTCATCTTCAACCCAACCTTCACCTTTCGCTTTTACGCGCTTAAAGAGCCAAGTGAGATAAATAATCACTAAGGTGACTTGGAACAATGCTGTCAACATACCTGGTACTAAACCCGCTGTTGCTGACGTGCCTAGAAATTTCATTGGGATAAGGTTTTGGATCTGAGGCGATCCCGGCATGATCATCACAAACGTACCCGCACCTGCAAAATAGACAGCCGGAATAAGTCTGCGAGGAAGATTCGCTTTACGGAATAAACTCACCATCATTGAATAGACGGTAAACAGTGCAACAAACACTGACACACCGCCGTAGGCTAAAATGGCACAAGCCGCCACTAATGATGGAATAACGGCTCTTTCACCAAATTTACCAATAATAAAAGAGGCAACACTATCAGCAGCGCCACTGATAGCGGTTAATTTGCCAAAAATCGCACCTAGTACGAAAATGAAGAAGAAGCTGCCAAAATAGCCACCTAATCCGCCGGTATACACTTGTAATAGTGCATCGACAGGATTAAGCATGTCTGGTGATACAAGCCATGCAGTCACAGCAAGAAATAGGCTGGTGGTAAAGACAGAAATAAAAATATGTATGCCTTTCATACACATAATCATTAATATCGCTAGCCCGATGATTAAACAAATAATACCCATGATTGCCCCACTTATATGTGTTAGGGTTCAATTGACCTGCGTAAATCACGCAGGTCTTTTGTGACTATTAATTAACGTTGTTAAGCAGAAAGCACATCTGCAAAAGTTTGCAGTGCCGTTCTTGCCTGTTCATATGTTTTAGTTTGCTGATCGATTTCGATAATGATGGAAGGAATGCCTTCTCTATCGAGGAATTTCTTCACAATAGGGGCATCAAATTCTTCAGGATCACAGAACTTCGTCAGTAAATAGACGACACCATCGGCGCCTGTGTTTTTCACCATATCGGCAATTAAACGACCGCGTTTTTTCTCTGGATCATACAAAAGTGAACACCCTTCAAGCTGGGCGACTTGCTCAGCCATCGCTTCATAAGGTGCTTTGTTTTCAGGAATATCTTGGCGAAACTGACGAGACTCATGCGCGACTTCATCCGCCACAATCGCCATTTTGTTGTCAGCCAAAATTTGTAGAATAGAAGGGCTATCCGCAATAATGCCTGTTACAACAATCTTGTGTCCTTTCCAAGGTTCTGGAGACAAGGTTTTGCATTGTGCAACAATGGTTTCAACGGCTTTTGTATGCTCAACGACATCCATAAAATAACCACTTTTGATCACAGTATTACGACGTTGTGGTGTGACCAAGTTTGGATGAAGTGCCGCGATATCTGAAAACTCGCGTAATGCGCGACGGCGCTGATTAAACAGATGGATGGCATTTTTCAGTGCATCGTCTGTTACCGCTTGACCTGAAATCTCCCCTAATTGCAGTGCAATTTTCTTATATTGTTCAGTTAAGAATGCAATACCTGCTGGCGTTTTACGGTTCTGTGGATGAACCAATTGAATGAAAGGAACTTGTGGTACACCAGATTTCCAGTTTTGCCCTAAGCATTTTAAGGTGTCACAAAGAGAAGGAATTAAGGCAGCAGACAATTTATTTAATGCCCCATCTAATCCCATCTCAAGAGAAGAAAGCACTAGTGCACAATAGAAAGGAGGAAAATATTTCTTCGCTTCTGAGATCTCACGGCCTTCTGCACCCCAAATACCAAAAGGCACCATACCTGCGGCATAGACAATTTCATTCGGCGTATATTCAGGAAAACAGCCAACAACCTTTTTGCCACTACGAATAAACCCATCTAATTGAGCAACAGGGTTATCCACCACGGCTTGTAACTCATCAAACAACTCCGCTAATGTTTTCATTAGATGTCTCCCTTTTTCATTTCTGCTTTGTTAGCAGCCATAATTTCAGTCAATGCTTCAACACGGGTGACATACTGCGCTTCAGAGAAAACACGAGGATCAGCTTGGTCGCCATCAAAAGTCACTGTTGGGATCTTAAGTTCATGACGAATACGGCGCTCAATTTCAGGCATAATGCCACTCCAGAGCTTGCAACTACGATTAACGTGAATAATCGCACCATCAACTTTATTCTGACGGCTCACGTTAATACGCATATCAGCAGCACGTTCAACAGAGACACAGTTAGGAACGTAGGAGTAAGCACGCATCATTTCGTCACTATTTTGATAAATCACACCAAATGCGGTGGCGTAAACAGTGGCAGTTACGTTGATACCTTGCTCTTTTAACGGAGTAGATGTGGCACGCAAGTAAGGCCAGCAGGCAATACCTTCAAAGAGAACTCGGTATTTTTCTTCACCGCGGTAAGTCGATTTTTTCTCTTTGATATTTTGTTCCATCTCTTCACACAGTTGCTCAAAAGCCAGTGCGGCTTCTAATTTACCGCGAGCACAAACGGCAACAGCCATGTGATTAAAGAGATCAAAACCATTCATTGGCGAAGGTTCATATTGGCAATATTCCGCCGCTTTTAACCATGCACGTCCTGTACGTTGCGAAATTTCACAGACTTCTTTAAATTTCTCTTCTGAGAACACTTTGCCTGTGACTTTTTCGAGTTGTTTGATGGCATCATCAAATTGCGCTTGAACATATTTCACCGTTACATCATCGGTGTCATAGTCATTTTTATAAGGAATATCGATAAGGATCATCGGGATATTCAGCTCATAAGCGATATTTTCATACCATTTGATCATGCAGTTACAAATGTTGTTACAACACAGCAAGAAGTCAGGCTGTGGCATATCCATCTCTTCACACTGCTTAATATCCATGTAAGAAAGGCTAATGCGTGCATAAGCACAGATATCATTGGAATAACCCATGCTTTCTGCGTGCTCACACATTTTTAAACCCGCACCTTTTGCGGCAATCGCAGCGGCTTGGTTTTCAGGATAAACCACACATAAACCCAGTGTTTCAGCGATTTCTTGCGGGAAGTTTGAGGCGCACCACCCTATTTTTTCACCGCTGTTTTTGGCATCCCACGCACGCTGATAAGCATCAGCGGCAATTTTTTGCAGTCGTTTTTTCGCAGGAATATAATCCGGCGCATTCATATCTACATTGCTCATTTTGATGTTCCTATTGTTAACGCATCGTCTTCCAGTTGATGGCGGTACGCTTCAAAGGCATAAATGGCGGCACCTATCGCCCCGTTATATTGTGATAATGGTGAGGTGGCGATAGGCGCGTTCAGCTCTTCGCTAACATAACGAACAACTTCAAAATTACTGGCAACACCGCCTGTCATGACAACAGGGGCTTCAACACCGACTCGTTTTGCAAGACCTGCAATACGGCTAGCTACAGAGCGGTGAATACCATTAATGACGTCGGGTATTGTTTCGTTATTCGCGAGATGAGAAATAACTTCCGATTCAGAGAACACGGTACAGGTGGAACTAATCGTGACTTTCTTCGTGGACTTAGCGCCCTCTTGAGCGAGATCGGAAATCTTGGTTTCTAATACTCGCGACATCACATCTAAAAAGCGTCCTGTACCCGCAGCGCACTTGTCATTCATCACAAAGTTCAATAAACGGCCTGCACCATCCATATGAAGTGCTTTAACGTCTTGACCGCCGATATCAATCACTGTTTTCACACCCGGAAAAAGAAAGTGCGCACCTTTCGCATGGCAGCTAAGTTCACTCACTTCTTTGTTGGCTTCTTTCAATGAATTACGGCCATAGCCTGTTGCGCAGATCCAGCTGATCTGACTGAGATCGCCGCCAAATTGACGCAATACTTCATTGATCGCTTTTTCAGGCCCAGATGTACCAGCGCCAACAGATGCCAATGATTTCGCGACAATCGCGTCACCATTTTTCATGATGATGCATTTCGAGGCTGACGATCCGATATCAACGCCCATTGTGAAAATGTCTTGTTGCATGCCTTTGCTCTCCTGAAAATTAAAAAAGTAAGTGGATTATTCTTTCCACGTCATCACGTCTTTATTGGCTTCAAGGTTTGCTATCTCTTCAGCGCTATACCCTAATTCAGCTAATACAGACGGTGTGTCTTCACCTAACAAAGGGCCACGGCGATATTCAGGTAAACCACTTTCTAAGAAATCAATCGGTGGACGAACTAAGGCTTTTTCACTGCCATTTTTATATTTCATGTTGTAGAAAGTGTTGATTGCCCAAGCTTGTTTATCTTCCAACACTTCTTCCCAAGTTTGCGCAATGCTGAATGGGATATCGTTTTTGGTAAAAATATCTGCCCACTCTGACGCTGTTTTTTGCTCAACTTGCTGCCAAATCAGGTCATATAATTCTGGGGAGCGATTATTTTTCGCCACTTCTTGTAGACGTGTATAACGGGCGTCTTCTGCTAAATCTGGGCGACCAATACAGGAAATAAAGGTTGGGTAATAAGCATCGTAAACAGGCATACAGACTTGAATAAAACGATCATCTTTCGTTTTATAAGCCAAAATAAATGGGCTGGTGGTATTGCGGCGATCGATAGGATAAGGCTGACCATAATCTGGGTATTGTGCCGCTTGGATCATGATGGCTTGAGTGTAAATAGAAGTATGCAACAAGTTAGTTGAAACATACTCGCCTTGACCGATATTTTGAGCACGAATATAAGCAGCTAACACACCTGAAACCAAACCTAATGCACACTGGTGATCGCCAAGGCCAGGGATCACGTTCATAGGTACTGTGCCTTTTTGGTACAGAGAGCCTAAAATACCGCCACGCGCAAAGAATGCTGTGTAGTCAAATCCTGGTAAGTCTTTATCTGGGCCTTCATCGCCATAACCCGTCACGCTGGCGTAAACTAATTTTGGAAAGCGCTGTTTTAACGTTTCATAATCTAAACCCGCACGCTCTCTTGCTCCAGGACGCCAGTTAGTTAAGAAAATGTCTGCTTTTTCTAACAGTTCAAACAGGATTTTTTTCCCTGCTTCTGTTTTGGTATTTAACACAATCCCACGTTTATTGGCGTTTTCTAAATCAAAACTGGTGTTTTCATGTTGATCTAATGGGCGGCCTTCTGTTGGTGCTGTATAGCGTAAGTTATCACCACTTGGAGATTCGATTTTGATTACGTTCGCACCCATATCAGCTAAAATACGACCCGCTGCCGGTACCGCGATAAAGGTCGCCAACTCAACTACGGTGACGCCTTCCAGTGCTTTATGACTTGTCATTTCTTCTCCTAATTATTTTTAGACTTCATACTGCTGTTGTCAGAATGTGGATAAATCCGTTGTCACTTAACTCGCTACTTTGTTTTTTTCATCCTTGATTGAAACGCTATAACCCAGTTGCAATTTCAGCGCTTGCACATCAATTTTTCCGCAAGGGGTATGAGGAAATTCTGTAAAGAAATGGAGTTCTTTGGGGATTTTGTAGCGAGCCAGTCGCTCTTGTAGAAATTCACGTAATTCACTTTCACCAATGCTGTGGCCTTTTTGCACACAAATGGTGGCAATCACTTCTTCACCTAAATCAGCAGACGGAATGCCAAATGCTTTTGTCGCATCAACACCAGCATATTCAGCAATAGCTTCTTCTATTTCACAAAGGCTGATATTTTCACCACCGCGCACCACAATCTCTTTCATGCGATAGGCATAGTGATAATTTCCTTGTTCATCGATACAGCCGATATCACCCGTGTGTAACCAACCCTCTTCGTCTAACGCTTCTTTAGTTTTATCAGGGGCATTGTCATAGCCCATCATCACATGGAAGCCACGCGTACAAATTTCACCTAAAATACCTACTGGCACAGATTTACCTGTTTTCGGATTGATAATTTTCATTTCAACAAAAGGTAAAGGCTTACCAATAGATCCACGTTTTATTGTTAAAGGATCGTTAGGTAATGTTTGGGTACAACAAGGTGAGGCTTCTGTTTGACCATAAGAGACGGTGATGCCTTTCATGCCGAGGATATTTTCGATGTCATCGATTAATGCGGGAGGAAAACTCGCTCCTGCAATAATGCCTTTATCAAGACTAGATAAATCATAGTGAGAAAATTGCTCATGCTTCATTAAGCGACTAAAAATTGTCGGAACGCCATGCATAATAGTGCAACGATAGTCTTGAACGACTTTTAAAACATCTTCAGCACAGTAGTTATCTAACAGAACTAATTGGCATCCTGTTGTTAATGCAAAAAAGAGGCAGGAAGAGAGTCCAAAGCAGTGGAACAGAGGAACCGCAAGACAAATTACATCGTCATGAGTCACACCTAAGCGCTGTGCTGATAACATGGCGTTATTGATGACATTATATTGGCTTAACATGACACCTTTAGGCATTGCTGTACTGCCAGAGGTCATTTGAATAGTCAGCAAATCTTTTGCACTAACTTGTTCAACAGCATGCTGATAAACAGCGTCGGATACGTGTATTGCTTTTTCTTTTAATTGAGATAAAGAGACACTTTTTTCTGCATGTTCATTTCCCATGCTAATAAATAATTGAGGTAATACATCGTTATTTTCTGATGCTTTTTTAGAAAGACAATTAATAACCTCAATAAAATGATTGCTTTTAAAACCATCAGAAAAACAGAGCGCTTTAATTCCAGTTAATCGACATAAATCTAATAACTCTCTTTTTTTAAAATGAAAGTTAATACAAACGACGGGCACACCAATTTGAGCGGCGGCAAGAAAACAGATTATCCATTCCACACTATTAGCAGACCAAATACCTAAACGATCCCCCTTTTTTAAACCAATAGATAAAAAACCACGGGCAACTTGATCCACTTCTTGTTGTAATTGTTGCCAAGTGAGTGTTTTTTTACTTTGATTCTCAATCAAGGCTATTTGTGAAGAATATTGCTTCACTACACTGTTTAGACATTCTTTAACTGTCGTTTCTAATAAGGTCATAAATACCTACTCAACCGCTTCTTTGCTGGTGTTTACGTCTGTAATGACCTTATTCTGAGTAGGGGAAATTATTCATTCTTGGTAAATAACGAACTGTTTTTCGTCATTTGAATAGTACGAGTGAGATTTGTGATTGGCGTCTAGATTTAGCGAGTTAAATATATTTACTAATTAAAGATTAATTAATTGGAATGAAATAGATTTGAAACTGATGCGTTATAAATGTGTTATTATTAAAAATAAAAAGGAGAGCAATTTTATTTAAATAAAGAAAATAAAATCACTCTCTTTTTAATAAAACTATACTCTACTTATTTTAAGTTATAAATAAATCTTATCAATAAATAAAAGATGTAATTTAAATTAAAACAATAAACAATTATTAACTTTTATAACATATTAATAAAATATTTCCAGAAAGCTTAATAAATAATATCTTTTAGTTTTATCAGAAAAAATAATGAAATTCATTGGGTTTTAATTTTGGGCAAATCAGCTAAATATGTTTTTTACCTCGTTTCATCGGCATGGTTGAAGTCTGATTAAGCGTTAATCCTTTAGTTTCTGGTGCAAACAAGACTGAAATTATCATACCAAACAGTGAAATTGCGGCTCCCACCAGCATGGTGGTGTTAATGCCATAAGTGGCAATAAAGGCAGGAAGAGCACACGTTGAGATAACTGTACCAATACGGCTTATTGACATAATGATGCCCACTGCTGATGCCCGAATATCTGTCGGAAACAATTCGTTAGGATAGAGCCATTGTAAAATTCCGGGGCCACCAGAAAAGAACGCGTAAGTCGCAAAGGCTAAGATAACAAATAAGATAGGTAGATCAGGAAAAACGCCGAGCACTAATAATGCCAACGTCATCATGGCAAAACTACCAATTAATAACGGACGTCGCCCTGTTTGGTTTAACCAGAACATGGCAGGAATACAACCAAACATAAAGAATAGACTAATGACTACATTACCCAGCGCCGCACTCCTTCCCGCATCCCATCCTAATAAACCGACAATTTGAGGCCCAAAGGTATAAATGGCAAACATCGGGATCACTTGGCAAGTCCAAATCACTGCAACAAAGAGCACGAAAGAAAAGTGACGCTTATTAAATAACTCGATAAAACGTGTTGTTTTGGCATCTTCCGCTTCAAAAACCACAGGCTCACCAAAGAGCTTGATCATCATTTCATTGCACTCTTGAATACGCCCTTTACGTATTAACCAAAGGGGTGATTCAGGGAGATCAAAACGACCAATTAAAATAATAACGCAAGGAATAAAGGCACTACCAAGCATCCAACGCCAACCATCCTCAATATCATATAAAAGATAACCGACCAAATTGGCGCAAGTCGCCCCGATATACCACATAGCGGCAATAAATCCGACCGCAAAAGCGCGTTGTTTTTTATTGGAAAATTCGGTGATCATTGACGTTGCGATAGGATAGTCAGCACCAATCACAATCCCAATAAGGAATCGCATCACCAACAAACCCACTGGGGTTGAAACAAACATCGTCGCGATAGAAATAATGGCAATAGCCACAATATCCACAAGGAACATTTTACGGCGACCCACTTTGTCACAAATATAACCAAAGAGTGATGTGCCAATAAAAAGCCCTGCTAATGTCGCTGCACCAAGCAGACCAATCCATCGTGTATCAAGTTGTAATAACGGTGTGAGTTGCTCTAATGCCACACCGATAATCACTAATACATAGCCGTCAAGAAAAGGGCCGCCACTGCCCCATAACATCACTCGACGATGCACAGAGGTAAAACGAATATCATCAAAGTTTCTGGGTTGCATGACTGCGTCCTGGTATTTTTTCTAAATAAAACAAAGAAAGAAAAGCTCCCAGGCCGGAGACAGCACTGGGAGAAAAGTAGCGAGCCGTCATCCGTAACGATATTCCACGCCAAATGTACCGCGTGGGTATTCCCATTTTTCAAGCGCACTGTCTAAACCGAGAATTCGACAAGTTCCACATTCTAAACAACCAGCATAATCAAAACTGATAGTGCCATCTTCTTGTTTTTTATAAAGACCCGCAGGGCAGGCTTTAACTAAGGTTTCTAGCACCTGCATATCGGGTTGCTCTTTGACGACGATATGTGGATTTTCCTCATCGACATTAAATTTATTGATGCCTAATTTGACATCGACATTTACGGGAGAACTCATATTGCTTTTGCTCCTTTGATCCCATCTTTGATTAGGTTCATCCAGCCGACCTTTTTGGTATGACGCATTAGGGTTTTACGCATAGGTACTGGCGCTTCACCCGTAACAGTAAAGAGATCTTTGGCAATACCAACGACCATTTCAGGATAAGCGGTGAACATACGAGGGTTATCAAGTAAATCAGGCATACGCTGATAGGCTTTCATATCGCGTAAAGGACCATCTTCTAAATGCTTGAGATATTCATTTAGCGTTTGTTTGCTAAAATCATTTTTCTCCATTGCCGATAGCACGGTTTTTGCAGCAGCTTCGCCGGAGGCCATCGCTAAATCCATGCCACGAATAGTAAAGCCAAGGTTCATACACATCCCTGCTGCATCACCAGCAATCAATACGCCATCACGTACTAATTCGTGTTGCATTCTTAACCCAGCTTCAGGAACAACGTGCGCACCGTATTCCACCATTTTTCCGCCTTCAATCAGCGGTGCGACAACGGGATGCTGTTTAAAATCTTCTAGCATTTGTGGTACCGACTTTTTAGCGTCTTTAATATGGTGAAGCCCACACACCAGACCTAAAGAAAGCGTGGTTTTATTGGTATATAAAAAACCGCCCCCCATTAATCCATCGGTAGGCGAACCCGCAAATAACCAAGCTGCACCTTCATTATCTTTTAGGTTGAAGCGGTCTTTAATCACACTTTCAGGGAGTTCGATAATCTCTTTTACGCCTACCGCCACATTTTCGGCCGCAACACGTTTGGTCATGCCTAGTTGTTCAGCCAAGATGGAATTCACACCATCAGCAAGGATCACTGCTTTGGCTTCTAACACATCACCATCGGCTTCAACGCCAACAATTTTGCCATCACGCTCGACTAACTTATCAACACGAATGCCTGTGATACATTGCGCACCCGCGTTTTCGGCTTGCTCCATTAGCCATTGGTCAAACTCACCCCGTAATACAGACCAAGAGGCCGTTTTTGGGTTATTCCCTTCAGCATTTTGGTAATCAATCGTCATTGCGCCTGTTTGCGTCATAAATGACAATTTTTCATGAGTGATCACGCGTTCAACAGGCGCTTCTTGCGCAAACTCAGGAATGATGCGCTCAAGGGTATGTGCATACATACGACCACCGGTTACATTTTTCCCGCCAGCGTAGTTACCTCTTTCTATTAGCAATACTTGTGCGCCTTCTCTTGCTAAAACAAGAGCCGCCACAGATCCTGCTAATCCTGCGCCAACAATAATGGCATCGAAAATATCTTCGGAATCGGACATAACATCTCCAGAATTTGCGATAAACAGCAGAGAAGTTCCCTTCCCTGCTTAAATAAATCAGTTAGATAATTGACGAGTTAATGCAGGTAGAACCTTCATTAAATCACCGACAATGCCGTAGTCAGCGAATTGGAAGATAGGTGCATTTTTGTCTTTATTAATAGCAACAATGGTTTGAGCGCCATTAGCGCCGACCATATGTTGAATTTGTCCTGAAATACCCGCAGCTAAATAGAGTTCAGGTTTCAGCATCAGATTGGAAATACCGACATAACGCTCGTGTTCCATCCACTTCTCATTTTCAGCAACAGGACGAGAACAGGCGATTTCAGCACCAATGGCTTTAGCGAGTTCTTCTGCAATAGCGATATTTTCTTTGCTGCCGATACCGCGACCCACGCTGACAACAAAACGCGCTTTGTCTAAATCAACGGCATTGATTGCGCGTGGTTGAACTGAATTGCGAACGATGGTTTGAGCTGGGGCAATCCATGCGACTTTTTGTGCTTCACCTGTAGCGTCAGTTTCGGGTGCAACATCAAAAGCACCCACGCTTGCAGTTACAACACAGTAAGGGGTTTTCAGGGTTTCATCACCAAAGGCAAGACCACCGTAAACCATATGTTTTGTCACAAGAGAATCACCGTCTGCTTTTAAAGATTGTGCATCATTAGACACAACCGCCTCTAAGCGATGACCTAAGCGAGCGGCTAATAATTTGCCACGGCGCGTGTTAGGCAGTAGCACTAAACCTGCATCGCCTTTCTGTTTGATGGTTTCAACCATGCTTTGTGCATAGTCTTCAATAATGCGATCGTCAGGTTTGCCTTCTAATTGGAAAACGGCTGTTGCACCTAATTTAAAGGCAGCAACGCTTTGCTCATCATTCAATGTAAATACATTGATAGATTGTCCTAATGAAGAAGCGCCACCCATTAATTCTGGTAAACGGGAAAGTGCATCACTAAATACCCAAACAGTTGAAAACTGGCTCATAACTCCCCCTATTACTTAAGAATTTTACGTAAATGTTCTGCTAACTCAGCAATCTGCTCATCGCCATCACCTTCAATAATGATGCGTTGACGAACTTTCTGTTTCGGCGCAGCCACTTTTTGTTCTGAACGTGCAGTAATCGCACCCAGACCAAGATCGGCAACACTCCATTGCTGAACAGGTTTCTTGGCGGCGCCAAGAATGGCTTTCATCGAAGGAATTTGAGGAGTGTTAATATCGGTAGATACCGCAATAACAGCAGGTAATGGAATTGTCAGTGTTTCGATTTCATTTTCTAATTCACGCTCAACCGTAATTGAATCATTAGAAAGAGAAACAATTTTGTTAATACCATTTATTGCTGGAATATTTAGGATTTCACCCACCAGCAAGCTAACTTGTTGTGAACTTAGATCCGCAGATCCATCACCACAAAGAATTAAGTCATAACCTTTTTTAGCCGCAGCCGCAGCCAGTGCAACCGCCGTTTGATAAGGCAGAGAGGCTTCAAATTGGTCATCAACTACAACCACTAAATCGTCAGCACCACGAGAAAGAACGTCTTTGCGTGCTTTCGCATTTGTCAGTGATTTACCACCAACACTCATTGCCGTGATTTGAATGCCCTCAAGTTGAGTTTTAAGCTGATTAGCGGCTTCAATCGCATTTAAATCATATTGGCTGATTTTGGTGTTAGCACGAGAAAAATCCAGCGAACTGTCTGCGCTATTTACCGTAATATCCTGCTCATCGGGAACACTCTTGTAACATGTAATAATATTCATTACATCTCCTGAAATTAATAAATAATGTCATTTACTCTGGCAATGTAATATAGAATTAACACAATTAAGGGTTTAAAAAATTAAACCTAGGTCACCAATATTGAACATTATTAAATAATGAATCGATAGGTTTCAATATTGCCAAATACATCACCAATATTGAAATTAATTTTAATTGAAGTGAATAACTTTCAATATTGCTACTTTGATCAACAATATTGAAGGTAATAAGCATAATGTTATTTAACGTTCAATATTGCCACCGAGATCAACAATATTGAAAGACAGAATATAACAACCCTATTACATACCAGCTGATAGCGATAACTATCAATAAGTTACAATGAAAATAAAACGTTATAAAACGTAACATAAAATCGACAAAAAGAATAGTGTGAAGTGAATAACAGAATAGATTTCTTATAATATCCATCATTCTTTATCATTAATGGATTTATGGATTAGCCAATCACTTTATTTTTCTATTATGATGAAAACTCAATAGACGAAATAGATAGAATTAAACTCAAATGCTTTATTAGATATTAGGAATTAACACTACTTAAACTTCTGCGCTAAATATATTTGGAAAATTTACCTATGAGCAAAGATAATAAAAAGGCTGGAATAGAACCGAAGGTTTTTTTTCCGCCATTAATCATTGTTGGTATTTTATGTTGGTTAACGGTACGTGATCTTGACGCTTCAAATGAAGTGATTAACGCCGTATTCAGCTATGTTACCAATGTCTGGGGTTGGGCCTTCGAATGGTATATGGTCATTATGTTCGGGGGTTGGTTTTGGTTAGTCTTTGGACGTTATGCCAATAAACGTCTTGGGGACGATAAGCCAGAATTTAGTACCGCAAGCTGGATCTTTATGATGTTTGCGTCTTGTACATCCGCAGCCGTCCTCTTCTGGGGTTCGATTGAAATATACTACTACATTTCAAGCCCTCCTTTTGGAATGGAAGCTTACTCAACTCAAGCAAAAGAAATTGGTCTAGCTTATAGTTTGTTCCACTGGGGTCCTTTACCTTGGGCAACTTATAGTTTCCTTTCTGTTGCCTTCGCTTACTTCTTCTTTGTTCGCAAAATGGAAGTTATCCGCCCAAGTAGTACCTTAACGCCATTAATCGGTGAAAAACACGTTAATGGTATTGTGGGTACTATCATTGATAACTTCTATCTCGTTGCGTTAATTCTGGCAATGGGTACTAGCCTTGGTTTAGCAACACCGTTAGTTACTGAATGTATTCAATACTTATTTGGTATTCCTCATACCTTGCAATTAGACGCCATTATTATCTCTTGCTGGATCTTATTAAATGCAATTTGCGTGGCATTCGGTCTGCAAAAAGGGGTGAAAATCGCTAGTGATATTCGTACTTACCTGAGCTTCTTAATGTTGGGTTGGGTGTTTATCGTCGGTGGTGCGAGCTTTATCGTCAATTACTTCACCGATTCTGTCGGTACATTGATGATGTATATGCCTCGGATGCTGTTCTATACAGACCCTATCGGCAAAGGCGGATTCCCTCAAGGCTGGACCGTTTTCTATTGGGCTTGGTGGGTTATCTACGCCATTCAAATGAGTATCTTCTTAGCCCGTATTTCTAAAGGTCGTACTGTTCGTGAATTGTGTTTAGGGATGGTTTCCGGTTTAACCGCAGGGACTTGGTTAATTTGGACAATCCTTGGTGGTAACACCTTACAACTGATTGACCAAAACATTCTCAACATTCCACAACTGATTGAACAATACGGTGTTCCACGCGCCATTATCGAAACATGGGCAGCATTACCACTAAGCACAGCGACAATGTGGGGCTTCTTTATCCTCTGCTTTATTGCCACTGTCACCTTAATTAACGCCTGTTCTTACACACTGGCAATGTCCACTTGCCGCTCAATGAAAGAAGGCTCTGAGCCACCTTTATTAGTACGCATCGGCTGGTCTGTGCTGGTTGGTGTTATCGGCATCATTCTATTAGCACTTGGTGGTTTAAAACCAATTCAAACCGCCATTATTGCTGGAGGATGCCCACTATTTTTCGTCAATATCATGGTCACCTTGTCCTTTATTAAAGATGCCAAAGTACATTGGAAAGACTGATCCGCTATACGCAAAGAATGACACATTAAGAGGTTATTAACATGGATTTTAGATTGAATGATGAGCAGGAACTGTTTGTTGACGGTGTCCGCGAATTAATGGCCAGTGAAAACTGGGAAGCTTATTTCGCCGAGTGTGATCGCGAAAGTAAATACCCAGAGCGTTTTGTCAAAGCCTTAGCGGATATGGAAATCGACAATCTGCTTATCCCTGAAGAGCACGGTGGATTAAATGCGGGTTTTGTCACTGTTGCGGCTATTTGGATGGAGTTAGGTCGTTTAGGTGCGCCAACTTACGTGCTTTATCAATTACCAGGTGGTTTTAACACTGTATTGCGTGAAGGCACACAAGAGCAAATCGATAAAATTATGGCGTTCCGCGGTACAGGTAAACAGATGTGGAACTCTGCAATTACAGAGCCGGGCGCAGGTTCAGATGTCGGTAGCTTACAAACGACTTATACCCGTAAAGATGGCAAAGTTTACCTTAATGGTAGCAAATGCTTTATCACCAGTAGTGCATACACCCCTTATGTTGTCGTGATGAGCCGTGACGCAGCATCACCTGATAAACCTATCTTCACCGAATGGTTTGTGGATATGAGTAAGCCGGGTATCAAAGTAAACAAGTTGGAAAAACTGGGTTTACGTATGGATAGCTGCTGTGAAATCACGTTTGATAACGTTGAGCTTGAAGAAAAAGATATGTTTGGCCGCGAAGGTAACGGCTTTAACCGTGTTAAAGAAGAGTTCGATCACGAGCGTTTCTTAGTGGCACTCACTAACTACGGTACAGCAATGTGTGCATTTGAAGATGCCGCTCGTTATGCCAACCAACGTGTGCAATTTGGTGAAGCTATCGGTCGTTTCCAACTTATTCAAGAAAAATTCGCTCATATGGCGATCAAACTCAATTCAATGCGCAACATGTTATATGAAACTGCATGGAAGAGTGACAACAACTTAATCACTTCTGGTGATGCTGCAATGTGTAAATACTTCTGCGCAAATGCGGCATTTGAAGTGGTTGATAGCGCAATGCAAGTGCTTGGTGGTGTTGGTATTGCTGGCGAGCACCGTATTTCTCGTTTCTGGCGTGACCTTCGTGTTGATCGTGTGTCTGGGGGTTCTGATGAAATGCAGATCCTGACATTAGGACGTTCAGTACTTAAACAGTATCGCTAATTAATCACGAATAACTCTCTCATCACTCGGTGAGAGAGTTTTCACTCAGACCACTTACGAGGTGACGCTATGACAGAACATTTACCAATGCCACAATTCGGCCCACTTTCAGGGGTTCGTGTTGTGTTTTCAGGAATTGAAATTGCAGGGCCATTCGCAGGACAAATGTTCGCAGAATGGGGAGCTGAAGTGATTTGGATTGAAAACGTTGCATGGGCTGATACCATTCGCGTTCAACCTCACTACCCTCAACTTTCTCGCCGTAATTTACATGCACTATCGTTAAATATCTTTAAAGACGAAGGTCGTGATGCATTCCTAAAATTAATGGAAACCACCGACATCTTTATTGAAGCCAGTAAAGGCCCTGCCTTTGCACGTCGTGGTATTACCGATGAAGTTTTATGGGAGCATAATCCTAAATTAGTTATCGCGCATTTATCGGGCTTTGGCCAATATGGCGATCCGCAATACACCAACTTACCCGCTTATAACACTATTGCTCAGGCATTCAGTGGCTACTTGATCCAAAACGGTGACAAAGATCAGCCAATGCCTGCTTTCCCTTATACCGCAGATTATTTCTCAGGAATGACCGCAACCACTTCCGCTTTAGCGGCACTGTATAAAGTTCAACAAACAGGCAAAGGCGAAAGTATTGATATCGCCATGTATGAAGTCATGTTGCGTATGGGGCAATACTTCATGATGGATTATTTCAATGGTGGCGAAATCTGTCCTCGTATGACCAAAGGGAAAGATCCGTACTACGCAGGCTGTGGGCTTTACCGTTGCCAAGATGGTTTTATCGTGATGGAAGTGGTGGGTATTACTCAAATTGAAGAGATCTTCAAAGATATCGGCCTTACACATCTACTGGGTACACCAGAAGTTCCAGAAGGCACTCAACTTATTCACCGTATTAATTGCCCTCATGGTCAATTATTCGAAGATAAGTTAGATGAATGGTTGGCAAAACAACCGATTACTGACGTGCTGCAACGCCTGTCTGAACTCAATATTGCCAGCGCTAAAGTGCTGACTATTCCTGAGCTTGAAGACAACCCGCAATATGTCGCACGTGAGTCTATTACCCAATGGCAAACCATGAATGGCGAAACCTGCAAAGGGCCAAATGTGATGCCGAAATTCAAAAATAATCCGGGAAAAATCTGGCGTGGTATGCCATCTCACGGCATGGACACTGACGCTATCTTGAAAAACATCGGTTATAGCGACGAACAAATCAGGGGGCTGGTCGATAAAGGGCTGGCTAAAATCGTAAAGTAACACCGTAAAATTCAGACACAGCACTCCTTTCAAATCGTGTCTGAATTCACGGCAAAAGTATGGGATAACAGTTTAATGGATGTGATTGGCAAACAAAACTTACGTCAAATGTGGGATGATTTGGCAGAGGTTTATGGCACAAAAACAGCGCTAATTTTTGAATCCGCACAAGGACTCGTGAGACAATTTAGCTACAGTGAATTAAATGAAGAGATCAATAGAACCGCAAATCTTTTCCATGCTGGTGGCATAAAAAAAGGCGACCATGTTGCCTTACATCTTGATAACTGCCCTGAATTTTTCTTTTGCTGGTTTGGGCTGGCAAAAATTGGTGCTGTAATGGTGCCCATTAATGCGCGCTTTATGTATGAAGAGAGCGCATGGATAATCAATCACTGCCAAGCCCATTACGTGGTCACTCGTGATCATTTCTATCCGATTTACCAACCTATGTTGCAGGATGAACAAAACCCTTTAACGCAGCTGTTTTTAATTTCTGAAAATGCGATATCTACTGAAAAAGGGGTTGTAGATTTTTTAAAAGAAAAAGCCAAACATCCTGTTACGCTTAATCATCACACCCCATTAAGTGTGGATGATACTGCTGAAATTCTTTTCACATCGGGCACCACATCGCAACCTAAAGGTGTGGTTATCACGCACTATAACTTACGCTTTGCGGGTTATTACTCATCATGGCAAAACGCATTACGGGAAGACGATATTTATCTTACCGTGATGCCAGCATTTCATATTGATTGCCAATGCACGGCATCACTCCCTGCTTTTTCTGTGGGTGCCACCTTTGTTTTACTCGAAAAATACAGTGCAAGAGCCTTTTGGAAGCAGATCCTTAAGTATCAAGCAACAGTAACAGAGTGCATTCCAATGATGATGAGAACCTTAATGGCACAGCCCGTTTCATCAGAAGAAAAGCAACACAAATTACGCGAAGTGATGTTCTATCTCAATCTCGCAGATGAAGAGAAAGACGCCTTTATTGAACGCTTTAACGTGCGATTACTCACCTCTTACGGCATGACAGAAACTATTGTTGGTTTAATCGGTGATAGACCTGGCGATAAACGCCGCTGGCCGTCAATCGGTAGACCTGGTTTTTGCTATCAAGCTCAAATCAGAGACAAACAAAACAACGAAGTGCCTGATGGCGTTGTGGGTGAGATCTGCGTAAAAGGCGAACCAGGGAAAACCTTATTCAAAGAGTATTACAACCGACCTGATGCAACAGCTAAAGCATTAGAGCCTGAAGGTTGGTTACATACTGGTGATTATGGTTACCGAGACGATGAAGGTTTTTTCTATTTCGTTGATCGCAGTTGCAACATGATCAAACGTGGAGGCGAAAACGTCTCTTGTGTTGAGATTGAAAACATCATTAGTTCACATCCCAAAATTCAAGATGTGGCGGTTATTGGTGTACCTGATGATATTCGTGATGAAGCCATTAAAGCTTTTGTGGTGCTCGTTGAAGGTGAAACCTTGAATGAAGAAGAATTCTTCCATTTCTGTGAGCAAAATATGGCGAAATTTAAAGTTCCCTCCGCGGTTGAATTTAAAGAGGGTTTGCCGCGTAATTGCTCAGGAAAGGTGATCAAAAAGCATTTGAAATAAGCCATAGGTCGGTTTTAACAATCACCCAATAACCTCAATCATAAATGCTTATTTTTGATGACGAAAAGGAATACAACATGAGCCAATCATTACACCTAACAACGCGTGGTTCAGTACTTGAAATTGTATTAGATAGACCAAAAGCAAACGCTATTGATGCAAAAACCAGCCATGAAATGGGTGAAGTTTTTCTGCGTTTTCGAGATGATCCAAGCTTACGTGTTGCCATTATTACGGGCGCGGGCGAACGCTTTTTCTCCGCAGGTTGGGATTTAAAAGCTGCCGCAGAAGGTGAAGCGCCTGATGCAGACTTTGGTGCGGGAGGTTTTGCGGGTTTAACCGAGCTTTTTGATCTCAATAAACCCGTCATTGCGGCCGTTAACGGCTATGCTTTTGGTGGTGGCTTTGAATTAGCGCTCGCCGCTGACATGATGGTTTGTTCAGACAATGCTTCTTTTGCCTTACCAGAAGCGCAATTGGGCATTGTCCCTGATAGTGGTGGAGTCCTGCGTTTACCAAAACGTTTACCGCCTGCTATCGTCAACGAAATGCTAATGACAGGTCGTCGTATGAATGCAGATGAAGCACTTCGTTGGGGTATTGCAAACCGTGTTGTCAGTTCTGCTGAATTAATGGATAGCGCACGCGAACTCGCCGATCAAATCGCTAATAGCGCCCCATTGGCTGTAGCGGCTTTAAAAGAGATTTATCGTGCCACCAGCGAGCTTTCTATTGAAGAGGGCTACAAATTAATGCGCAGTGGCGTATTAAAACATTACCCAAGTGTTTTACATTCAGAAGATGCCACAGAAGGGCCTCTTGCCTTTGCTGAAAAACGCACACCTGAATGGAAAGGACGGTAATTATTGTTAATCTCGATAATACAACAATGAGGAAAACTGATGAGTATCTACGCGTTTGAAGGTCTTGTTCCTGTGGTTCATCCAACAGCTTATGTTCATCCATCTGCTGTATTAATTGGTGATGTGATTATTGGTGCTGGCGTTTATATCGGTCCTCTAGCTTCACTAAGGGGAGACTATGGACGCTTGATTGTTGAAGCAGGCGCAAACCTTCAAGACGGTTGTATCATGCACGGTTATACCGATATGGACACCATTGTGAGAGAAAATGGACACATTGGGCATGGTGCAATCCTTCACAGTTGTATTATCGGGCGTGACAGTTTAGTCGGTATGAATAGCGTGATTATGGATGGTGCCGTCATTGGTGAAGAAAGTATTGTTGCCGCCATGAGCTTTGTAAAAGCGGGTTTTAAAGGGCAACCGCGACAAATGTTAATAGGAAGCCCTGCAAAACATGTGCGTGATATTACTGATCAAGATATGGAGTGGAAACGGATGAACACCCGTGAATACCAAGATTTAGCGGTACGTTGTCGCCAAAGCTTGGTAGAAACAACACCTTTAACGGCGCCTGAACCTAATCGCCCACGTTTACGTGGCACAACAAACGTTAAACCTAAAGGTCAGTAATAAATGGCGACAGGCGTCATTAACGCCTGTCGAATTTATTCGATTTTTTGAGTAAAACTTAATTTCTCAGATTAGCGACGTTGCGATTTCGACAACATCCATTGCCATTTTTGCTCATGGTTTAATCCATGAGGGATCATCGTTGCCAATTTTTCAGGTGAACTTTGACTGCTTTTACCTTGAATATGTCCTTTTATGCGAGAATAAAGCTGAGGATCGATATGACTCACTTTGATCATACGTTGGCATTGGCAACCTCTGCCTTCAAGCTGATTAGGCACGCTTTTTGTTTCACATTCAATTTCTTTTACATCAGAAAGAATGTAAGAAACGATATTAATCGCATTGCATTGAGGAATATCGAATTTTTTCGCGATCTCTTTTGCACTTACCCAGCGCTCTTGCTCTTGAACCCAATCAGCAATTGACAGATAGAGTGGTTTATTCATGTATTCTTCACACATATTTACTCCAGTATCACAAATAAAGTTTTATTTATCGCTAAATAAAGATAATAACTGAATATGTTAATTATCATTGCACCGCGGAGTATCGGTTTTCCCTGTTAATATAGGTAAGTTAACTACCCCATCAATATAATATTAGTTTATTTTTAACAACCAAACTCTTTAATTAACACACCTGTCACAATTTATTATTTTGTTATTAAAGCAAAAGTAATAACAATTAAACCGAGTAAAAACAAAAAATTAATTAAATATTAAAATATAAAAAACACCTCAAGCAACCAACAATAACCTATTGATATAAAAAATATTTTTAACAACAAAACAAAAAATAAATAGATTATATTAATAATCCATTTATAGACTAACATTATAGTAATAGATCTAAATTTAGATTGCCAGAAAGGTGGCTTATTATTAGATGTAAATCAATAATCGTTTATTTTAAGCTATATTAACCTAGTTATTAATACATTAGTAAAAGTGAAGATAAATATCTACATACGCAAAAATCGATAAATTAAGTGCCATATAGCGATATAGCACTTAATCTCATATTATTAATTTGATTATAAAGAACGACGATCAAATGCAGTTTGCCAATCGTCAGCAAATCTATTCACAGCATCGTCAACCACAGGTGAACGGATAATTGAGTAAGCAAGCTCAATCGGTAATGTCACCGAAGAAGCCCCTGCTAATAAACAATCGACCACTTGACGTGGTGTTTTAAAACTCGCGGCTAGGATTTTTGTGGGTAAATTATGCATGGTAATCAGCGTTTGTAATTCCTTTACCACTCTAACCCCATCAGAACCTTGTCTATCCATTCGATGTACATAAGGCGCAATATAGTCAGCGCCTGCTAATGCCGCCATTAAACCTTGAGAAACACTGTAAATCGCCGTGCCTAATACCAGCATATTTTTTTGTTTTAATTGTTTAATGGCAACTAAACCTGCTTCAGTAACCGGTATTTTAATCACGGTATTATCGGCAATATTCCCAAGATGCAATGCTTCTTCAATCATGGTGTCCACATCACTGGCAATAACCTGCGCAAATAGACGACCTTTACCGCCCATAGCGGCTTTTAATTCAGGTAATAGGGTTTCAATATTTTGTGCGGATTTAGCAATAATGGAAGGATTGGTGGTCACACCCGCAATAGGAAGAACTTGAGAGAGTTTTCTGACTTCGTCGATATCCGCTGTATCTAAATAGATTTCCATAATCGCACCTTAATGATGTTGGTTTTAAGCTAAATAATTATAGATATAGCATAGAAAATAACATTGTGAGAGGTGGATTTCTAGTCGATTTAATGAAAATAGCGCCTATGTTAAGGCGCTATTAATTGAATAACGATAATAAATAGTTATTTTTTTATTTAATAAAAAATATGAGCTCTAATCTAAATTTAAAATTTAGATTGAGAATTTATTTATATTTGAAAATAAATAGTATTAAAAATAATACTATTATTGATATTAAATAATTATTTACATTAAGTTAAATTTATTACTCTTTAAATTCAGCATCAATCACTTGATAAAATGCATTCCCTGTATCTGCAATATCCCAAACTCCTAAAATAACTTGATACCCCGTTCTTTTTGGTATATTGCAGTTTAATTCTACTGTTTTCATTGGTACTGTTCCATTATCAAATCGCTGACAAAAAGGGGTTAAATCAAAATCATCTCGAGTAAGCGGTTTATTGACATCCCACTCCGGTTTAGTAATAAAAAACCGCCATGAAGCGGTACTATGTGGGGCTGTTAATGTCCATTTAAAGGTATATTCTCCGCTTTTTATATCAACTTTATGCCAACGGTCGGCACTTTGTTGATTTAATTGAGAAAATTTAGCATTTCCTCCACTGGCAATTTTGCCATTTTCAGGTCCATCTTTAGGAAAGCCTTGAGGTCCTTCAACTGATTGAGGCTCATATTCTACAGGACCACAATTTTTATTAAATTTTATATTATTACTATTAGGAATTGTAGTTCTACATAACACTGCACGGCTTGGTGGTTTATCAATATAGCCATGTTTTAATGTGACATCCTCTGATGCTGTTGAAATAAAACCCGCTGATGATAATAATAATGTTGCAGTAAATACCATAAGTTTATTTTTCTTCATAATAAAGCCTCAATAATTATTAATAAATGTTTTTAAATATAATGATTGCATCAATCACATTAGATATTAGTCGAAAATAGATAATTGAATATCTATTTATATTTGCGAGCGATATCGCCATTTAATTTAATATAAAACCGGGACTAAAACCGTCAATTTATTTTATTAGATATACGATTTATTATGAAAATAAAATATAAATAAAATAAGTTATTAGCCATATTTTTAATACATTTTTATTTAGAATAACAATTACACTTAAGTTAAATGCTTCATATGAACAAGTAACATTGTCAGTAAGGGAATTCTAGTGTGACTATTTTATTAAAAAAGACCAAACCTTAAATAAGGTTTGGTCAATAACATCTATTTTCTTAGAAAAGTCGAATTATAAATATCATATTTAGGAGAGTTATCTGAAGAACGGCAAAATGAACAAGTGATCGTCTTATAACTTAAACCTTTAGTTTTTAATCCATACAAAATGTGTTCTAATGAAGTCTGCCCCGAAGATTTATCTAAGGTTAAAATATCTGATCTCAGCGTTGGCTCTTTATATCCGATTTTTTCAGCATAGCGATTCAGTGATATCGCATTACCATAAACTGTATCGTCATAATCCATATCTGGAACTAATTGATAATTTTTCACTTTATTAGGTTCACTACTTCCTGTTATGCCTAGCACACCTTGTGTTGTGAAGATATCTTTGGCATTTGTTGTCTTAGCCTTAATATATTTATTTGATACTGAAGCAAACGTATAATTGCGCTTTGTCGCTACAGTGACAATTGCAGGCTCTTCGATTGATAGAACGGTATCATGAGGACTAAGAAAATTGAGTGTAACTCCCTTTGGTATATTTATATCATTTGTCTCAGCATTAAAAGCGCCATGAGCAAAAATAATGAGATTTTTTGACAGACCCTCTTGTGTTGAGTACAGTTTAAATTTCATCTTCTTAAATATTTTAAACTTGCTAACTGTATAATTTTTATCCCTTTCAATATCCCGTTTATCGAGCGAAGATTTTTCATAAATAAACGACTCTATTGCAGAGTTATCTTTTATTGTTGTTGCCACCTTAGATTTTGTTGGTAATCCATGCATAAGATACTCAACAGAGCTTTTATCGCGCCCACTCCCCCTATTAAAAATACGAGAAAACCATTTTGGCATTCGCCCATCTGGATCATGCAATGTCACTGGGTTATTGCGCACCATGCGGTATAAATTAAGCCCATCCACCGTACCCGCAGGGTCTGCACTTAGCCAACGACCAATCCACGGTTGATAATAACGATAACCGTAGTAATAAAGCCCTGTTGCGTCTTTTTCTTTACCTGAATAACGAATAGTTTTGTAATCTGCTTCTACCGCATTTTCACTAGACCAAATCGCTGTACCGCCATAAGGGTAATACTCTTCATAACTGACTAATTGTCCTTTGCCATCCGTTTCTAATCCACTGTTGCCAATACCGTCATCATAGCTATAACGCAGTGAGTTATTTTCAATTCCTTTCGGTGAGCCAATTTCCCAGCACAGTGCCCTGACTTTGGCACTGGTGCCCGCGTTGATTTGCACAACGGCATATTTCTCTTTAATAGCACTTGCACTCACCTCCCATTGTTCAATATTCGGTAAATAGTGCGTAGTGACTTTTTCTAAATCACCGTTAGCAACTTTACGCCCGCGTATTTTCGTCACACGTTGGCTCGCACTATTATATTGATAGGTTTCACCCTCAAACAAATGCCCATTCTCACTGATATTATTTGTCGCTTTCAGATGATTACGGCTATCCCAAATAATGGCATCACCATTTAACAGCTTGATTAAATTACCACTCTCATCAAAATAGCTATCTACGTTTTGAGGTTCTGAACACTGTGACTTTAATAAGGCGCGATTAGTTTTATTAGATACGGTAATATCTTGGGTAAAATTTTGTTGCGCAATAGCGGAGTTATGGCGAATTTGCGTTAAATTACCACCTCTGTCATAAGCGTATAAACGGGTATAATTGGTATAGCTTTGTGCATCTTTCACTAACGTGGTAATAGTTTGAGATTGCATAGATGCGGGTGTTTGCTGATTGGCAGATTCACGACCTGTTGCACTCACTAATTGATACAGAGAGTCATACACATAACGATTTTCAGGCACGATTTTCTGATTACGCCAGTAGCGAGTCGCTTCAGCATCATTTTTCAGACAAATAATATTGCCGACAGGATCGTACTCATAACGCAGATCTTGCATAATCTTCGCACCCAAAACATGCCCTTGAGGACGCTGGGTTTTGACATGCAACAAACGTTGGGTTTCAGGCTCGTATTCATAAGTGGTAACTAATCCATTACCATTCTCTTCACGCAGTTTTTGCCCCGCTGCTGAATAAGAAAGTGAACGCAAAATAGTTTGTTCAGATTGCCCTTTTAAGGTCAACCAAGTTTGTTTTACAAATCCTGCAATATCATAGGCGATACGGCGTTTATTCCCCTTTGCATCCGTCTCTTCTAATACCGCGCCTGTTGCATCATAAGTATATTGAGTGATAAATTTTTCAGCTCGCTCAATACTATCATCTTCATTATCTGAATCCCAGTTAATATAACTACCGTAATATAATTGTTGCGTTTCGGATAACACGGCTCCTAATAATGAAAAGCTATCGACTGTTTTTTTTCCTGCGGTATCATAATGTTCAATACATTTTCCTACCTGATTTTGTACGATGCCTTCATCTAATCCTTGTCCCCATTTAAATTTTTGTACTACGGCAATACTGCTTTCACCCAGTGTTCCTTCTTTGACTTGTTCTAAATAGCGCTCAAAGCGTTGATCTGAATATTCATAAGTTGTAACAGTACCTTTGCCATTAATCTGTTGTGCAACAGTGCCTTCAATATCATTGAGATTAACGTGATTGCCATTATCAACACCTTGTGAAAGTGACAATGCGCCACCTAAACTGATTGTTTGCTGAATATTGGGTTGAATAGAGGCGTCTGATTGTTGTGTTTTATACAATCTTGCATCAATACTGCGTTCTAAATAACCGCGCGCATGATAATGGTGGCGCGTAATACGCTCATCCGTTTGGTTAATTGCATCAGGATGACGGCAATAGCTAATTTCACGGATTGTTGATCCGCGATTATCACGAACCACCACCGTTGGCGTTCGTGTATGTAATTGTTGATTTGATTTATTCATAAATCTTTCCTTAAATTGTTTTGTCAATTTATTAACTTGTTGATGATAATAATGTTTCTATCGCCTTTTTATCAGTATTGCATTTTTCTAAAACCAATATTAAACGTGCCACATAATCAGGGTAATCTCCCCACACTTGCACATTAAAAAACGGTGCTGAGCAAGGCTGTAACAGGTGTGAAGGCACATATTTCTCAGGTACTTTAACGATGATTGAAGGCGTTTTGCTGCAACTGGATAACAGCGTCAGGCACAGGCTCATTAGCACAAGGCGTTTGAGCCAGAAGTAACCGTAACTCTTGGCGTATAGCATGATTTTCTTCCTCTAAATAACGTTGTTCCTCTTGTTGGTGCGTGAGTGTTTCAGAGACTTTTTCTGCTTGCTCGTGCCATTGAATTAATTGTGATTGCAATGTACGTTGTTGATATTCAAGCTGACTATTTTGCTCTGAAAGTCGATTAATTTGGTTGTATTGATAGCGAAGTACTAATAAAGCAACAACAATCATGATCGCTATCCCCCCTTTAATACCTAAACGTAAAAAAGCACTCATATTCATGGATATGCTCCGCGACATAATTCGTAATGAGGGCCATCACGAAAAGAAACCCAATCGCCTCCCCAATTTATCGAAACGCCCAATTGATGTGCGGCTTTCTTCATCGCTTTTGATACTGATTCAAACGCTGACCAATCTTGCCAAGGAATAACACCATTCACTAACGGGACAATATCCACGGCATGACCCGTTAAATGACGACTATTGAGGGTTTTGCTTTTACCTTCTTTCATCAACTCTTTTTGTCGAATCAATGAACGCACACCTTCAATAACAACAAAATCATATTCACTGAATGTCAGTGCCAGATAAACAATACGTACTAAATCTTGATGTACGTCGTTTAGGTTGTTTTGGCTACGTTGACTTAATGTATAGGTATTCATTTAGGCTCCTTAAGATTGTTCATGCCAAAAATACGATTCCATAGCCAAATCAATGTCGTGCTCCCCATTGATCCAAAAAGCCCTGCAATCATGTAAGACATATAGCGACTTGCACCACTTTCAAAACTTAATAATCCGCCTAATAATCCTGTAAACACTGAAATCACGATCTGGCTACCAATGCCACACCAAGACCACTTAATTTGTTTTTGTCTAATTTCCATTAAATACCTCACGATACCTCCCCAGGCTGAAAATCCACCGATAATCATCCAAGCCAGCGCATCGCTTTCAGATGGGATTGCTACCAGCATAATAAAATTCCTAAATAGAGCGGATTAAACGACATTGTTAATTAATCCGCGTAATAAATAACCTACACTAAGGTGTCATTTTCATCTTCCTGAACCACAAACCACGGCGTCATCATCGTATGACGGCGATATTGTTTTGCAGTAATCACTTGATATAAACGGCCTAATGCATCGTAATAATGGGTATCCGCAAAACGATTAGGTTGAGATGAACTTTCCGAAACATAACGCCAATCATTCAGAAAATAAGGCTGATAAACGCGCTTTACATTCCCTTTGTTGTCATATTCGGTTTCACCTGAAATTGCCCAACGTGTTGTGGTACTTTTTTGTTGTGCCTGTTGTGCACGATCAACCACTAACTCACCTTTTTCACTACGCAAAAAGGACTCACCCGCTTCCACTCTGACAGAAGTTTGCAGTAGGCGTCCCAAACCATCGCTAAAGGCGATTTGTTGGCGAATTTGCTGTTGTGGATCGCTGTCATAACGGTCTGTCATGATTTGCAGCGCGTGAGGTGGCATTTTTGAGGATGCTGACATCCAACTGTCAGTCACATACACAGAACCAGAAGCAATAGGCAGTGTTGATGTCAATGCTAACGCTTCATCAACATTCGTTGGCATCACAAAAGATTTATCGCTATAACCACTTTGTTTACCGTTTTCAGTGCCTGAAAAACGGGTTGTAGTGACTCGTCCAAAACCATCAAAGGTCACCTGATGAATATTTTTGTTTTCATCAGTAATAGAGTTAGGTGATAAAAAACGCCAATCATAAGTAAGATGGAAATCTTGTGTATTTAAAGGTGACTCTTTCCCCATTAACACACAGAATTGCTTATCCCATAACAGTATATAATCGCAAGAAAGCTCAGATTTTTTATACACTAAAGGCTTATAAAATTGTGCTAATGAACCATAGGCTTTGATACCTAATAACGGTTTTACCCACAGTTTTTTGCCTTTTTCTGATGTGTCTGCAAATAAGTAATCTTTTTGCTGATAACCCGCATTTTTCATCACTTCATCCAGTTTTAAATCTGGATAAGGTTGTGAAATGATTTTGGCGGTTTCTTCGTCTAATTCTGCGGTTTCGCTATACGCTAAACGCACAGGGAAATCGGGTTCTGCTAATGTCGCATTACCACTCGCATCCAGATAAGCAAGCTGTTGTTGCCCAGCAAATACCAAAGCTGATTTTTGCGTGAGCAAATTATTACTCGCTAATAAGGCTTCGACATTCAGGCCTTCTTTCGGCTGTTTTTCCGCACCGAATGTCCAACGATCTTGGCGACTGGCGTTGGTGATCGCGAGCTGATAAACCTGTTTTTCAGGATGAACAATATGATGGCAAGTCTGACGCGATAAACCTAAACGCAATGTATGTTGTTGCTCATCATAACTTGATGCCCATAACGTTTCAGGCAAGCTTTCATAATGCTGATAAGGATTTTTTGCACCTTTAGCGCGTCTTGGATAATCAATTGCAACCGCTTTGGTCACAACACCATAGGCGTCTTGCTCTAATGTGATTTGTTGATGACAAGACGGATCAGCTGCAATTCGTTCATAATGGTATGTACGACTTTCCACCACTGAAGGCATCACCACGGGTGAGCGCCCTTGCGCTTCAATTAAACGCACTTGCGGGCGTTGTTCCGTAACGGTATAAGGCACATCAGATACAACGATATTGTCTAATCCATAGACCTCTTTTCTGAACAGTTGACCTTGCAGTCCACGTTCAAGCCAATAGGCGTGTTCTTGACGCACTGTGTTATCACACGCCTTTTCGTCGCTCCCTTCATCTTGGGTAAAGCGTGGTGAGAAGTGAGGAAATGCCACATTATCGCCTTGCCAAAACTCATTAAAAAACTGGTTATCAACTAAGGATTTACCCGTTAAAAACCACTGACGCGTTAACACACTTGGCGTTTTATCCGTGGTGTTTTCTTCACTTTTAAATAACTCGGCATTAGTGGCTTCTACACAGCCAAAACCACGAAACTCTTTTTCTTTACCATCCCAAACACCATGGCGATAATTTAGAGTCTGTGTGAAACGGCTTTGGGTAATTTCATCCACCGTTTCAGTTTTCCAAAGCGTATGCAACGCGAAAGGTAAGTGGCTAACCGCTTTAGCTTCATTTTGTTGTTGGCGAGTTGATTTTTCATCTAACCAATATTGCGCCGAACTACGGTAATGCAAATTCTGAATAAGCCCCATATTGTTATTAATGGACGTTAATAACCACGGCTTTTTATTTTGTAACGAAAGCACCCAATGCTGTGGTACAGGATACAATTTCGTCAATAAAATACTGGCCACACCAAGACCTTGCACATCCGCCACTTGTAGCTGGCAATGGCTATCAAAACGCACATCTTTAGGTAATGCGATATCATCACCACGTACAAATTGATTGCCACTTTGGTTAAAATACACTTCTAAGTGGGTCGATTGGGCGTAAATAATATCCGTTGTGCCACTACCATCTAAATCCGCTAAATAGAGTTGATTAGGATTAAATTTGAGACGATCCGCAGAAAAACCAGGAATAGTAATAGGTGAACTAAATTTACCCTCACCTAAATGCACCCAACAGGTTACACCTTGATAATCCACTTTAATTAGATGTTGTTGACCTGAACCCAACACGTCACTAAATGCCACTAAGGTACGTCGATTAACGTTTTTAATCGGCAACGTCACCCCTTCTGTTTGCATCACCTCTTTGCTTTTTTTCCAGCCTTGCGCAGAGCCCGCATAAAGACGAATACTGCGAGGACCAATTAAAGCTAAATCAGCAAAACCACTGCCTGTTAATGAAGTAATTTCAGCGTTAGGATGAAAATATTCTATCGGTAGCGCATCAAGTGGCACAAAGTTGAGCCAATTTTCTGCCTTTGTTTCATCTTGGGTGTAATAGCCATTCACCTCACCTTGTGTGACTAACCATTCCAGTTTTCCATCACCCGTGACATCGGTCAGCATGGCTGAATTTCGCAATGACGGAATAACAGGAAGTTTTTTCGCTTTATCCCATGTTATGGCATTAGGATTTTGCTTATCTTCTTTTCTAATCGGTGCGCGATACCACCAAGCACCGCTATCTTGATAAAGTACCCCCGCAAGCCCTTCGCCAAATAGATCGACATATTGATAAGGTTGTTGTGGCGTAAATGATGCAAGTTCCTCAAGTGATTGCCACTGTGCTTGTTGAGTCGCACCGACCCTCTGCCAATCAAATTTTACTGGCGGTAATGTCACTAACGATTGAGTGTCTTTATTGTCATTAAACGCTGATTGTTGTGCTGAAACTAAAACAGTACCTGATGTTGACTCATCGTAAGTGAGCGTTAATCTGGCAACCAATTCTGGAGTTTCTGCTAGTGCGGTTTGTTTTTCTAAACTTTCAATACGGTGATACATCAGCACTTGGCGACATAAACGACGAGTACGAACTTCAAAACCGTAATGGAAAAGTGAAAAGCAGTCTTTACGCAATGCCCATGTTGAATTGCTCTGCCACTGAGGATAAGTTGCTAATGCACTACTGCGCTCACCGTAATCAAACACCAACGTAAATAACGCATTGTTAGGTAAGGTGTTATCCGTTTTCGTACATGAAAAAGCACGCTCACCGATAGAATTACCGTAATAAACCTTATCTAAATAACGTTGTGTATTGGCATTGGTATGTGATTGAATTTCTTGTTTATCGCAGCCTTGTTCGTCTTCAGGGCGATAGTGATATTCAATTTGTTCACCTGTTGCTGAAACTGAAGCATTTAGGTTCCATTGGGCGATATACGCACTGTTTTGGCTATCTACAATCTGTGCTGTGGTTTCATAACCAAATAAATGTGCATCCCCATCTGCGCTATACATTACCCAAAATTGGGTTGGTGTATTCGCTGGTGCTTTGCTGTCATTGAGTGACCAATATTCGAAACGACTAAAGCTTTTTTCAATACGAGAACGATACGTCGTCACTTGATATTGATGAGCGAGTTTTACGCCAAGTAACTCATTACGTTGTGCTGTTTCAATTTCGCCTTTCTTATTGATAATTGGCACAATCACTTCACCTTCAGACCCAACAAATTCATCTTGCTGAGTATAAGTAGGCACGCCTTTTGAAGTACGACGACGAATCGACATCACACCCACAGACCAGCCAAAACCAAACGTGCCATTACCGGCTTGATTTTGATAACTTAGGCCTAAAGAAGGGGCATAACCACGACCTTGGCTAATGGGCAACGGCAAGCTAAAAGTGGCTGCACCATCAGGGCCAACGGCGCCCATATTGCCGGTTAATCCTGTGACTGCACCGCCCCCTTTGGGTAAATTTGGCGCATCAAAGGTCAATTTCTCTGAATTTTGCATGTAGAACTCCTGACAGGCTCCCTAAGGAGCCTGTAATTAATTAAGATTTGGATAATTAACGAATGGTGTAATTAATGTGGAGAATGATATCGCTCAGTGTCAGTAACATCTCTTTTTGCTTATCTGTCGCATCAGGGAAGCTTAAAGTCAGTGTACTGGTGTCATTCACTGGTAAACCTTCAAATGGCAGATAACGATCATCATTGAAATTCAGTTGGAACTGACCACTGTCATTCATGCCATGAGAAATCGCAATCGCATTACAACCACGAGGTTTCACTGCACTACCGCCATAACTCAACACCGCTCTGATATTCTGATAAGCGCCAGTTAACGCAGGTAATGTCACACTAATCTGTTTAACACGACGTAATTGACCTAAATCAGCAGGGTAATCTTTGTCGATAGCTAAACCAGAGAGTTTTACAGAGGCTTGTAATTGGCCATTTTTCAACGTAACACCGTTTTCTGCCGTACCTAACTGTGTTTTTGATTTATTAATCACATCAGCGACTTGTTCAAAACCAAACTGATTGCTACTTAAGCCTTGATATACATCATTCAACGACACAATTTTGGTAATTTCCAACGCACGTTTATCTTTTTCAAGGTAACTGTTTTCCATTTGAGTCAGGTTATGCATTAGGCTTTCACCTGCCATCAAACCGGAATAGCTACCTTGCCATGCACCAGGGCGAATAAAGGTTTGTGTTTCACCTAAATCATATTGATAAGCTAATTCTGCCATACGACAACGAGAAACAGTTAAGTCGTAGAACGGTTTATAAATCGCCATCAATTTACCGCGTAACCAATTATACAGGGCTTTATTGGTAAATTTATTTTGCAAGAAAGTTAAGTGTTCTTGTGTCTGTTGCTGTTGTAACTTCAAACTATCTAGTTGCAGATTTGCCGCTTCTTTACGTATTTTCAGGGCGTCAATTTGCGCATCGATTTGTTTTAACTCCACTTTTGCGTTATCACGAGATAACGCCCACTCATCACGGCGACGGCGATAAGACTCTGACTGACTTAATCTATCTGCCGCAATACGGGTTGCAGAGCCAGACAATTGTAGACCAATCGATGTAGCATTAAAGATAGCGCCTAGACGCGAGCCACCGACCGCTAAACCGTAAATATTCGGCACTAAATCGGCAGCTGCACCAGCGATATTCAGACCTTGGCTGGCAGTATTGAGTACCGAAGAGGCAAGATAGAGATCCATCGCTTGTTGTTCTGAGGTACTGATATTTTCATCATACAATTTGCTATAGTGCTCAACGCGTTTTTGTGCACCCTCTCGTAACGCTTTTAATGCTTTCTCGTTATAGGTAAATTCCTCAATACTCTTTGTTTGATACTTCATATTTTGCAGAATAATTTCACTACCTTGCGTAGTGAGTAATTCTGACAATGCTTGGGCATCTTGACGTTCGGTAATGCTAGACAACGAGCTACCAAACTGCATTAACTGATTTACTACAGATTTTGCACTGTTTAACATCACAGGAAAGCGCTGTGTCGGCATCACCGCATTTGGCAATGCACTGCCACCTTGTGATTGATTAACGGCTGCATTTTGCAACGCCTTAGGATCCGCTGGTGTTGCATAAATAGGCAGTGATAGCGGTTGTCCATCAATCGATAAATTGTGACGTAAATTAAATAAACGCACTTTTAACGTGTCATGGTACTGTGCTAACTTCTCATTAATTTGTGGCAAAAACAGCGACGTTAATGAATTAGCGGTACGCGGTGATGCGGTTTCTTCGCTTTCTTCATTGATAGCACGTGTTGGTTGTTTTGTTTTTGATGCCGCTTCGGTTAATTTAGGTGCTAACCAAACGTTGTCACCTAGTAGTTCTGTTTCATCACCCAGTAATTTCAGCGCCTGCATATACCACATTTTGGCTTCATTTAAGGTATCGCGCTCTAAAACACGGTAAGCACTGTCACCACGCTCCATAAGAATATCAAGGCACTTCATAAAGGTGGCTAACTTATAATGTATTGGGTCAGTTTGTGCCACGGCATCTGGGTCGGTTGAATCCAGTTGTTCTTTATCCCACTCAGTATCGGTTAAGAGCGGTTGTGAATTCCAAACGATATCAGTATGTTGACCGCCGTCAATATAACCATTAGGACTAAACACATAACGCAACCAACGACCCGCTTCATCATAGTTTTGACCTTCTAGCATCACATTGGCGACCATCATTGGGGTGTAATAGAACAGCTCCCAAAAATAGAGTGCATTAGCACCATTAAAGTCCATGGTTTTATCAGTATTACCTTCTAATGCGGGTTCCGGTAAACGCTGAGTATCCAAAGTTAAAATGCTATCAATACCGTTATTGGCGAGTTTAACCAATTGGCGCGCAAATAAAGTATTTAAACGCACTAACATGGTTTTATCTGCCAGTTTCATAGAGAGATATTGGGCACCTTTAGTATTACGATTTAAGCTAATTACATTTTCAGTTTCATTATAGATGATTTTTTTTATCGTAAATTCAAATATTTTTTCTGATAAAACTTGATCTTTTTTATTAATAACAGAGATATTTGCATTTAATGTAATAACACCACTAGCACCAAAATCACTAATTGGAATATCAAGCTTTAGAATATCATCTTTACTAGTATGAGAATTTACATCTTCATAAAATCCATTATAATCATCACTCCAATCGCTTATTGAATAATTACTCACTCTTGAATTTGCTGATAATGAAATTTTAATATCTTTTATATGATCAGCATAATTATTGTAAAGTTGATTGAGCTTATTACACGGAACATCCTCTGCAGGAATAGCAGCATCTAACGTATTAAATATTTCTTCACCACCACTAAAAAAAGCATTATACATTATTTTAGAATTTATTAAATCACTTACTTTATAATCAGTTAAAGAATAATAACCATAATTATCCTTTAATTTAAAATAAAATGAATCATAATAAACAAAATAAGCGTTAGACATATAGTCAGATGTAGGATTGGAGTTATTAATTCCATGAGTAATATCAGTTACCCATTCTTCATTTTCTTTATCAAAAATAAAAAATAAAACATTATTAGTCTTAATACTAAAACAATAATAAGCTTCGTAATTTGTTATTGCTACACCTCCCTGATAATATCTCTGTAAATAAAAAGGAAAAGAGCAGTAAAAAATATCTTCTAGTTCACTATTATCATTTAAATCTTGTAATATAGAACTAATAATTTCGTTTATTTTATAAGAAGCTGATAGAGTCTCTTTTATTCCACATTGTATAGATGCAGATAGGTGACTTGTTATTTTATCCCCCTCCGTATAAGTTATACTCGCATTATTTAATATAGATCCATATAATGACGCATCAGTACTATCACTTACATTTTTAATATTCACTGCATCTTTTGATATATTATAATTTGTTTTATCTCTTCTTGTATATTTATTATTGACAACTCTTTGAATACCATCATTAAATTTATCAAACTCACTTTTTACACTACTATATATTATTTTTATATTTTCACCTGGACTTCCTGAATCATAAATTGACGAAATATTCATTTCATTATTAATAGAGTAAAGATGATAATCACTATTATCACTATCATATGATGATTTCATTTTATATAAAAAAACAAATAGCTCATCTAACTCTTCATTATAAGTTAAATGAAAACTTCCTTTATTATCCTTAATCATTTCATCCTGTAATTCAAAACTAACCGGCGCACTCCAAGAACCGTCATAACGAATATGAGATAGCTTTAAACTATATTTAATTTCTTTTTCAATAGATTGTGATGCTTTATCTTTAGCAACTTCTGTTCTTTCAATCCAAGCAATATATAAACGGCTATTAAAAATAACTGGACGAATTAAATCATTATACGGATTTAAACCATTTTCAATTTTAGTCCACTCAGTCCAAGCATTAGC
Source organism: Proteus sp. PR00224 (assembly GCF_016238105.1). Taxonomy (NCBI): domain Bacteria; kingdom Pseudomonadati; phylum Pseudomonadota; class Gammaproteobacteria; order Enterobacterales; family Morganellaceae; genus Proteus; species Proteus sp. PR00224. The sequence goes on from NZ_JAEHQU010000009.1 coordinate 46,992, forward strand.
GGCTAATTTATCACCTTTAATTTTGCTATGATTAGCACTGCGCCAGTAATAACTCATTTGGTCAGCAGGGTTACGTCCAATAAAATAGGTTATACCATCATTTAATGTCACACTATCATGGTATCCACTTAATACTTCTAAATTGGCGATTTGCTCAAATGAAGTTAAATAGGTTTTAAAGGCATCTTCTACCGTATCGCGGTTCACACTATTTTGGCTAATGGATTGTAATAGGGTATCCATCATTTTGGTTTGCCCAATACGCATGGTTGGGTCAACATAGTTTTCAGGATAATAAACTAATTTAGAGACACCTGCCCATGTGCTATAACGTTTATTAAACTCATTCCATTGCACAAAGAAAGTACGGCCTTTCACATTCTTATCAACATCCTTTTCATCACCCGATAAGCAGTTATTAATATAAAACTGAATATTGGCAATTGCCTGTGCAATCGGCGTTGTCATAATCTCAGAAGAAACTTGATTATCAATTAATAAGTGGTGATAAACATCATCACGACCCGTTAACGATAGGTTGTTACTTTGATTGGCATAATAGTGAGTTAATACTGTTGCTTTTTTCTCATCCATTAATTGAACAAGTTGTGCTGTTTTTTCACGACTTAAACCTGCCTGAATAATTTGGCTAAGTTTATCCCAACTATCATATGTAGCAGCAACATTATTATTTTCGGTGTATTTTAACTCAATGAATAATTCAAAATCTTTCGGTGAAATACCCAGCATCTTAGATAATTCAAGATATTGAATAAGAACAGTAATATTTTGAAAATCATTTAATGCATTGGTTGGCGTTAATGCCAAAGCTTGAGTAAGCGTTGTTTCATCGATATTTAAAATAGATGCCAGTTTTTTCGCGGTTAGTGATTTATTTTCAAGGCCATTTAAGAAATCATTCGCTCTATCGCCACATTGTGAAATAAAATGATGGAATTGAGTGACATATTTTATTTTATCAATTGTTAAAATATAATCTTCTTTAGAATAAAGATAATTCAATTTAGTACTAATAAATTCCAACTCATACTTATTCAATCCCACTTTATTGGAAACCAAGGTAATTTTTTTAAGCCTGTTAAAGAATTGTGCAATATCTACTTTGTCTTGTTGAGTTAGAGTATCTTTAATAATTATTGGCAATACATCTTTTAGATATTTATTACCCACTTCTAGGTCAACCCATTGTAATATCGAATTTGCTTTTTCAATAGAATCAACACCCATCTCAGAGGCAATAAATGATGCAACAGCTGAGAATTGTGCTTCATAATCTGTCAGTGTATTTTTTAATATGACTTTTAAAGTATTAATTAACACTTCAAGTTCAGAACTAAATTCAGACTCATATTGTTGCGTACAAATTAAAAATAGTTCACTAATTGTCCATTTTTCTTTTTTGGCAAATTGCACTACATCATTAATAGTGTGAATTAAATGACCCATATCATCAGAAGTTTCATGTTTCACAATCTGTTTATTAAAAGGTGATGGTAAAATATTAATAAGCAATATTAATTCATTAACGGATAAGCCATAAATTTGAGCCAATAAATGGGTACGATAAAGTAAAGAAAGATTCGCTAATGAACACGCAAAGTTAGCATTATCCGATGCTAATTGCCATAACATCACCAGTTCAATATTATTGACATTAAAAGCACGCTTTAAGGTATTTAAACGAGTAATATCGGTAGAAGATGTTGCATTAACTAAATCAAGAGAATGATTGTCATCAATAAAAAAAGTATCATTAAGTAGTGGATGATTAAATAATTGATCAAATTGAGATGGTGTATTATCAAAAGATATTTTTGAAATTAATCCTCCATTAAGCACAATCGCTTGTTCCACGGTAATAGGGTAATTTTTCATTATTACTTGCAAGTGGAAAAAACTACTTAACGTTTCTTTATCAATATTAAACAGAGTATTTTTAGATTTAATGGCGGTAAGCACAGATAGTAGTGGCATTCCTGTGGCTTTATATAATCGAATAATTTTATTTAAATTTAATAGCTCTTTATTTGACAGTGTTTCTCTTTTATTAAATGCTTTGATAACAGATTGAGCATCTTTAATATCAATATCATAATATTCAGCGATAAAGTGAGAGTTATTCAATAATTTTTCGTTAATATTACCAAAGTTTTTCTCAAAAAGTGCATTCGTATCTTTATCAATATTTTCAGTTAAAATATTATAAAGCTCAGGGGAAATATCGGCTTGAATAGAGGCTAGTATTGCTGAGTCGAAGGTTTTAGTGATATCAGTGGCTGACATTAATCCTTCAAGGTTTTTATCTTGCAGTAAAATAGCTTGGCGAATGGTTTCATAAGGTTGGTGATAAGGTGTACCACCGGTTAAACGGTTGGTGGCTAATTCACGAAATAGATCTTTGCTACTACCTAATTTACTCTGTAATACTGTGGTTAAAATTTGATTTGATAAAGAAAGGGTAGAAACTTCTTTATCCATATTGTCTTGAGATAACACTAATTGCGCTAAATCAGGACGACGTTTATCCAAGTGATAAATTGAATTTTCTGCATGTAAGGCTTTTGCTTCACGATAAAGCTCGGTCAAATAACCAGCGGGTGAAAACATTGATGCAACAGATTTAGAATCGACATAATGGTTGTCTCTATTTGGGATCCAATCACCTAATGCACGGCTTTGTGCTGATTGTTGTTGAATACCTAACGCCACGGCATTTTGCACTTGTGGGTTATTACGTGCTAAATGATGAGCTTCATTAAGCTTATTAATTTTTGTTGCTTCTTGTGCGTGTGTATATAATATTTTTGCCTCATGCCAACTTAATTTCTCTTCGCTTAATGCACGAATTTCATGAAGTGACAATGGTGCTAATTCTTTTAATGTAATCACTTCTGAAGTAGAAGAGTTCATTTTCGTTAAAAGTGTATTAATGTTTTTCATTAAATATTTTCCTAATATAAGTTAATTTAAAATTAAGAGAATGGAATCATCGTTTCATCTCGAAAATTAAAATATCAAGAAAATAAAAATTGAAAATTGAATTTTTTATAATCTGTTATTGAGTTTTTTTACTCTTTGTCGGCTAAATGCGATTCTAAATAAGAAAAAAAAACAAGAAAAGAGATGTAAATAACAAACAAAATATGACAACATAATACAATCAATCATTTGATTTTATTTTTATAAAAAACATTCTGATTTATTATCAATTTTAGTCGGTAATGTTATTTTTTAAATTATTCGTTGTGCTTTTTTTTATTTTTAGTCGCGCTAAAATGATTATTGATAAATATCAATATAAAAATTTCATTCAAGAGGATTATTCATTTTAAATATATATACAAATAAATATGGAGAACGTCTGCATGTTTTTCTCACGAAAAATAAATCAGTTCTTTGCCGTTGCGACTTGTCAAAGCCTAGTAAAAGCAGCGGAACAAATCAATGTTACCCCATCTGCACTGCGCCACGGTATTAATGAACTTGAAAGCCAAATAGGTAAATCACTGATTAAACGCTCCAAAAACGGAATGGATCTAACCCCTGCGGGGAAAACACTCTATGAACGTTTATATCCCTATTATGAAAAAATTAGAAAAATTGAAAATCAGATAATGAATTCCAATGATGATAAAACCTCGCTCTCCATTAAATTAGATGGTCTTTATTACCCTGATCTAAAAACAAAACTGTTGGAGATCCGCCAAAAAAACAGTCAATATAGCCTATCTTTAGAAGATGGTTATATTGATGATATTAAAGAGGAACTTTTTGATAAAGAGTTTGATCTTGTGATTTCTTCTCTTGAGTTTGACTATCCACAAAAAAATATCAATGCAATTAATTTATGCACACAAAAAGTCGGATTATTGGTGAGCAAAAAACTCTTTGAACAATATCCCAATACCAAAACATTTTTTGCCAAAGAAACCTTGATACAAAGAAGCAGTACTTTGCAAAACCCCATATTTTCAACGATTTTAGATAAACTAAAAAATCAAGGTTATCAATACCATACTTTAGGTTTAACAGAAATGGCGGATGTTTTGCACTGCGTTGATGAAGGGGCGGGTTACTGCTTTATGCCTGAAAATATTCATTATATTTCAACCATTACAAACGATGAAGTACAGTTTATTCGTTCTCCTTTTCCTTTTGATATTTTCTTACATCAAAAAGTCTATTTTAAAAAAGAGAATAATAAGAAATTAGATGATATCGCAATGACACTACGTTAATGATTTAAAACAGGGCATTAATCGTGTCAGAGGTAAACCCTCGGTATTGTAGATAACGAATGTGTTTCGCTTTCTCTTTAAAATCTTTGGGTTTACTACCACCAAATTTTTTTTCATGAACCTCTTGGCAAAGAGTATACCAATCTGTTTCATCTTCTTCGAAGAGACGTTCAATAATTTCACCGGGGAAACCTTTTACGCGTAATTCTTGACGAATACGCAAAGGACCATAAGATTTATTTAAATAACTGCGAAAGAAAGCATAAACAGTACGATTATCATCAAGATAATGATTTTCTAATAAATGTTCCATCACTTGAGGTAAGCAGGTTTCATCAGTGACAGTTTGTGCTTCTCGATCGCTTTCTCTTATTCTTCGTGCTAGGCGACGTTGTAGCTCTACTGTGCCGTAATCACGGCGAGAGAGCATAAAAATAGCGTACTGATAAAGCTCTTGATAGGTCATAACGTTCCTTTATAAAAATAATCCATACTAGATGATTATTATCATAACCGTTTATCACACGAATATCTTATTTCGATGTTTATTTAGTCAATAAAAAGAAAAATAACAAAATAAGAATAATTAAAAGAAACGTTATCATTCTTCTTTATAAAAAGATCTTCTACTTTTATTAAGATTAACTTAGAAAATATCGCGCTTTTCCCTTAATAAACCCTTAATAATCCTATAATAATACAGAATATAAGCATCTCTTACTGTATATCGCACTTATAGCTGGTGACCATTAAAAAGAAAAAGATTAAAATTTCCGGCTACTCTTTTACTTACTACTTTCTTTTTAAACATTTTCTGTGGGTTATGTATGAACTTTTCCAATTTAAATAAGGTGGTGTTAACTGCCTCTCTTCTTGCTACTGGCTTTTCTTATGCTGATAGCGATCGCCCCCTGCTCTCTTTAAGTGTGAGCCAATCCGGCGGTACTGCCTTAAATAGCGAAGGTTCGTTAGATACTCGCACCCCAGCAAGCCAATCTCGCGTTTTACCTATTTGGGGCGATGAAGCCCGCGCCCGTGGTTATGATTTACCAGAGCCTTTTGGTGCCAGCTACAGCTATATGAATCTACGCCAAGATATCATCGTAGATAAAATTGGTTTTATCATGCCTAAAAATCCAGAAACAGCAGACGCGTTAAAAATAGATGCAGGTCATACGCGTGAAAAAAGTGAAACCCATATGCTAAAACTCGATAGCTGGGTATTCCCTTTTATGAACGTTTATGGCTTATATGGTCGAACTAAAGGTACATCAAAAACAATCCTGAATGGAGGTAGTTTTGCTGGTTTTCCTTTACCGTTTATAGAAGGTATGCCTTTTGATCTTGATTTTAAAGGTGATACTTATGGTGGTGGTTTTACTTTGGCGGGAGGATATAACCAATATTTCGCTACTTTCGATTTAAACTACACCAAAACTAACCTTGATATCTTAGATGGTGATATTAAAGCATTAGTGATTTCACCTCGCGTGGGTTATGAATTTGTCTTTTCACCGTTCATTGCTGGACAAGGAAATACCAAATTACAAGTATGGACAGGTGCAATGTACCAAGATATTACCCAACGTTTTAAAGGGGATATTAATAAGTTAAACCTTCCACCAGCATTTGCAGGCTTAATCCAAGCATTAGATGATCCTGGCATGAAATTCGATGTTGAACAGCATCTTGCCCATAAATGGAGCCAAACTTTAGGTGCCCGTTTAGAATTAACGCGTAATTTTAACGTGATAACCGAATTTGGCTTTAATAATCGTAATAGCTTCTTTGTTTCTGGTGAGTTCCGTTTTTAATGGTTAAATACCCTTTTATTTTGGGGCTGGCATTTGCCAGCCTCTTTATTTCACACACAGCACAAGCACAACTCTTCCCAGATAGACAACAAATAGACCAATGGTTAGTTGGCTTAGGAGGAGAAAATAGTTTCGACCGCAGTAAAACCATTGATTGGGGAGTTTTGCCTGGACCTTTCTATACACCAGAATTAGAGTTTGGTGTAGGTATTGCGCTTGTTGGTCTTTATCAAGCAGATAGTCGCCCTGATAGCAAAATCTCGTCACTCTCTTTAAGTGGCTTTGGTTCATCAACGGGTGCTTTTGGGATGACCTTTAGCAACTACACTTATCTCGCGGATGATACTTGGCGCTTTTATCTCACTGGCTCGTTAAACAATGTGCCAACCAATTATTGGGGAGAGGGTTATCATGAAGGTCGTGTAAAAGATCATTTTGGTGAATACCGCTCTCAAGAATTGCACTTAACACCGACTTTATTGCGTCAAATCGCCCAAAACACCTATATCGGATTAGGATGGGACTATTCAAATTTACAAGCCGCAGCCCCAGACGCTCCCTTCAAAGCGTATATGGATAAACACAATTTACCTTTGCGCTCCACAAGCTCTGGGTTAAGTCTCCGCTTTACTTACGACAGCCGTGATTTTTTACCTAATGCGAGTCAAGGGCAAGCATTTGATATTAGTTATACTCACTATTCTCCTGATACAGGCAGTAATAACCGCTTTAATGCGACACAGATGCAATATAACTACTATTATCCTTTAAGTGACAGTGCGGTTTTAGCTTTTGATAATTATGCCCGCTTCACATCAGGCGATGTACCTTGGAGCCAACTTTCTAAGTTAAGTAATGGGCACCAGATGCGCGGTTATTACGAAGGGCGATATCAAGATAATCACGTCTTTTCTACGCAATTAGAATACCGCCAAAAACTCAATTGGCGCCATGGCATCGCACTTTGGATTGGTGGTGGTACGTTAAGCGATCAAGCCCGTGATTTAGGTCAAGGTCATTGGCTACCTAGTGTTGGTGTTGGTTATCGATTTGAATTTAAGCCACGCATGAATGTGCGTCTCGATTTTGGTATAGGTAAAGAAAGTACAGGATTCTATTTTCAAGTAGGTGAAGCATTTTGATGTTCAAGCGTTTTCTTTTTATTAACACCATTGCCTTCTTCTTATTTATTGCAGGTTGCACTCAAGTCACACCTGTTAATCCCATTCATGCCAATCTTGAAAGTGTCACTCATGAAGAAGCGTCACAAGCTTGGCAAACACCACCTCCTCTTACCGCGCCTAATGGATTAAGACCTTGCTGTGCTTTTGGCTATGACTTAAAAGTCAAAGCGCTCGAAATTCCTATCCCGTTTTATCGTATTGATAATGTTGTTGAAGCCTCTGCATTGGGCAATCATCGCTATAACGACAGTTTTTGGCTCGGCACCGCGGCAGTATTAGGGATTGGCAGCGAAAAATCAGGTTTAATTTACTCTCATAAGGGTGGGTTTCTTGATATTGCCCATATTCGTGACACCGCAGATTATACTTATTATCTCTTTAGTCATATCTATCCAAAATTAGGGCAAGAGTGGACGTTAACGCTAAGTAATGAGTTGGCACAACGTAAAATACACTTTAACGCCTTTACACCACCTAAAAATGAAGCACAGCGTTATACCTTAAGTGCCTATCTTGCTGCTCGATTAGGTTATCGCCTTGCAATATGGCATGAGATTGCACAGTGGTATGGTTTACGTTCGGTGCCCGGATTTCCAGAAGGAATATCCGCATTTTCACCCGAAGATCTCTACTCTAACTTGATTGGCGCTCGCCTTTCTCTCACCTTGATCCTTAATGGTCACGCCACCAGCCTTGAGCAATATAATCAATCGATGCAAGGTATTATTCCTTCTGCGCTTTATCAATTAGAGGCTCAACCTCGTCAATTAACTCAGCAATGGTTTGATGTGATTGATGGGCAATGGTGGGATAGTCAGCAACGTGTACCTGATAAATTTTTAGTTTTAATGCGTGATTATCACATTTCTGATAAACGCTATCCGGTCTTACCTTTTGAGGAAATGGCGTCGCCTCATTACCTCACATTACCTAGTGCTTATTCCGGTTACATTCTAGAACAATTAGCAGAATTTCAGCTTTGGCCAACAAATCAAATGGAAGATTTACCTCGCCCAAAAACCTATTGGCGTGAAGCGGATTTTACTGATTTAACAGAAAAAGCACGCGAAATTGATAATAAAACTAGACCAAAAACAACAAAAATTGACTAAATAACAAACAAAATTGACACATTAAAAACCCTTAATTTTGCTAAATTTTGGTTAAGTCACGCCTTTTTATATAAGATAAATTAAAGTTTTCGCAAAAAAAGCACTTTTTGTTAAAGGAAAAAATCGATTATAAAACGAGGCTTTCCAGTAAACCTTATACATTTATTTAACAAACCACTCGTAGTTATCCTAATGTGAGGCGATATTTTGTAGCTATGAAAAAAGTAATTTGTTAGTATTCGTTCGATTTTTATCCAGTTAAACGAGGAGAAGCAATGCCCTCTCAATTGATGAGGACAAGTGCCGTCTTCGCTTTCTTGATTTCACTACTCTTTACTGGTGTAAGCTTTGCTTCAACCAGTACCGGCAGTTCCCAAATGCTGCAGGCGTATTCTTTCAAAAGCACGTCAACACCGTTGCCAGATTTGAAAAAATACCCATCGGGAACGCAGCGTAAGAAAGCGTTTTTAAATGTCATAGTTCCTATTATTGACAATGTTAATAATAAGATTTTGAGAGATCGTGAGTGGTTACTCGCTCAACGTAAAGCCCAGCACTGGGGCAGCGCAGAGTTAAAAAAACTGCGTGAGATCTGTCAATACTATGGCGTTACATGTACCAGCCCCAAAAAAGTAAATTGGGATTCGTTATTGACTCGCGTTGACATTATTCCGACACACTTTGTCGCAACGCAAGCCGCTACAGAATCAGGTTGGGGCACATCGAAGTTGGCACAGCAAAACAATAACTTATTCGGTATGCGATGTGGGAGTCAGTCTTGCAATAATGTACCAGGGAAAACCAAAGGCTATGCAGCCTACCCTGATATTGAAGGCTCTGTGATTGCTTATATGCGTAATCTCAATACGCACCGCGCCTACAATTCATTGCGCTCCTCAAGAGCACAGCAAAGAATGACGCAACAGCAACTCGACTCTCGCCAGTTAATCACTGACTTGAAAGGTTACTCAGAAATGGGCTCAAGTTATAACGATTATCTGACCGAAATGTTCGACTCAAATAAAAAACTGATCACCCAAGTTCAGTTGCAGTCGAAACAAGAAAGTTAGGCCTTAGCAGGCTTTCATAGTGTAAAAAGCCACTTTTCTTTCTAGAGAAAAGTGGCTTTTATTTATCACAAGACAATCTTTTGATTGAAAGCCGGCTTAGAATTCATAATATATGTGGTAATACGTTTGGTATGACTTTTAAATCACACCCTTAGAGCCATTTATGAATTTTTTTTCATTCGAGTTTCTCGGAGCCTTTGTTAGCTTTTTTATTCTATACTGGCTCTTTCAAAAGCAGATTAAGATCCAAAATATTCTACTGATTACAGTCAGTTACGCTTTTCTCTTTTATGCGGATTATCGTCCTGCGATTATCTTATTAAGCTATACACTCTTTATTTATTTACTGGCAAATATATTAACTAAGTACACTTCTTCTAAAGTCATCTATTGGCTATTGGGATTATTGGTTGCTGTTTATTTTACTGCCTTTAAATACTACTCGTTTTTCCAAGAATCACTGACACAGGCATTCCAGCAATGGGGACTCAGTATTGAGCTTCCTCTTATTGAATTACTGGCACCATTAGGACTTTCTTTCTATATTTTTCACTCAGTCAGTTATGTGGTTTCCGTTTGTCGAAAAGAGATCCCCAAAGCGCCTTTTTTAGATGTCGTTCTTTATTTATGCTTTTTCCCAAGCATTGTGGCCGGGCCAATTAATCGCGCCAAAGAATTTCTCCCTCAAATTCAGGCACCAACACGAAAAATCATTGATTATAAAGGAGCGATCATGCTGATTGTTTTAGCTATCGCAAAACTCTTTTGGTTAAGTGGTTGGTTCTCAACAAACTATGTTGATCCTGTTTTTAATGCACCCGATTTAGCGCAAAGTGGGCAAGTCTTAACGGCTATCTATGCCTACGCATGGCATATCTATTTCAACTTCTCGGGTTATACCAATCTAGTAACAGGTATTGCCTTATTACTCGGCTTTGTCGTGCCTCGTAACTTTAATGCGCCGTATTTAGCGATCAACCTCGCTGATTTCTGGCGTCGTTGGCATATCAGTCTATCTACCTTTATTCGCGATTACGTCTATATTCCTTTAGGGGGCAATCGTAAAGGCGTTATCAGACAGAACTTTAATGCCTTTGCAGCAATGGTCATTTCAGGATTGTGGCATGGCGCAGCAATGACCTTTATTATTTGGGGCGCAATTCATGGAATTGGCGTGGTGTTATTAAATATTAAACACCGCCTGTTTCCTGTGAGGAAAAATGCGCCACCCACTGCGCTATCTTCGTTAAATATGTTGTTGTCATGGATTATCACGTTCCACTTTGTTTGTTTTGCTTGGATCTTTTTCCGCAGCCAAACAATCGGAGATGCTCTTGTTCTGATACAACAACTCTTTAGTGTAGGTGCTTGGGCTTCATTACAAGCTGAAGGCTTAACGCTCTTTATGTTCTGGGGACTTTTCTTACTTTACCCTTGCTTTGTCACCTTAAGGGATATTGTGGCTCGTCTTGAGAAAAGAGTGCCGTGGTATGTTTATCCTCTACCACTTGCGTTGATCCTCACGATTATTTTTATGTTGTCTCCAGATGGGGTGCCAGGATTTATTTATGCCAGCTTTTGATTTCTGCTCAAACTTAAAAAAGACAGCAAAAGTCGCTTTAATGGTGCTATTTAGTATCCTCTTGCTGATTTGGCTAAACCAAACATCACTAGAGCGCTTTTGGCAACAGCAATATCATCGTCCTGCGCCTTGGTCTGGGCTTTCTCACTATTATGCTTGGCAAGTGGGAGGACAACTGCGTGATGGCGTATTTGTTGCGGTAGAAAGCTATGGAGATTATCTACAGGTTAATCATCCTGATAATCAGGCAAAGCCAATAGAACAAATCTCAACATCGGAGCAACTTCCAGAAGGCTTTGCGGTGGGATTGCATTTCTTTAATGGTTATACACGACCTGCATCTCAATTGACGCAACGCTTCCCGCAATTACTGCAACGTAAGCAAGCAATGGGAGGATTACCTTACCATTCGGTCACGGATGTGTCTGATGCGGCCTTAGAAGCCTTAAAACCTATCGTACAAAAAACAGAAATTATTTTATCACCTAAAGATAAAGTCTTATTTGCAGGCGACTCAATGATGCAGGGTGTTGCTCCTTTACTTAAACGCCAACTTCAAACGGACTACAACATCAGTAGTATTGATTTAAGTAAGCAAAGTACAGGGCTGGCTTATCCTCGCTTTTTCAATTGGCCTCAAACGATTGCAACGCGATTAGCCAGTGACGACTCCATTAAATTATTAGTGGTCTTTTTAGGCCCTAACGATCCTTGGGATATGCCTCCAGATGGTGGAGGACGCTACTTAAAATTTGCAAGCGAAGCATGGGAATCAGCCTACCGAGCGCGAATTGCAAGCATTATAGAAAATGCCAGACAGAATAATGTCACGGTTATTTGGGTTGGACCACCCAATATGCGCAAGCAGAAGTTGTCCGAAGGGATGGCATATCTTGATAAACTTTACCGTGAAGAAGCAGAGAAAATGGGCGAAATTTACCTTTCCGTCAATGATATGTTTAAATATGAGAAAGATATTTATTCTGATTATATGGGTGATGGTAGTAGTCGTGTTAAGTTAAGAGCCGGTGATGGCATTCATTTTAGCTTAAAAGGTCAGCAAATTATTGCTCAACACGTATTCTCACGTATTCATCTTCAAGAAGAAACGAAAGAAGATAATGCAGTTGATGATGTAAAAGATAAAAACACGGTCATTGTAAATGAAACAACTAACGCACATCCTTAAGCGTAAAACCTTAGTCAGTAGTTCAATCATACTGGCCTTGGTTTCACTCTTAGTCGCTTGTAACCAAGACACTGAAAAAACGGTGAAGTTGCCGACACCCACAGTATTACCTGCTGATGGTTCAAGACAACTTTACAACTATCACGATCCTCACTTTGCGGGCTTTGTTAAGAAATTACAACAAGGCCGCCAAACGGTGCATATCGTTCAGTTAGGTGATTCCCATACTGCGGCTGACTTTTTCAGTGGTAAGTTGCGTGAGCGTTTTCAAGCAGACTATGGCAATGGCGGTATTGGTTTTATTCCCCCGACTAATATCGCGGGTCAACGTATTGCAAACGTACAATATCAGAGTGATAAAAAAGCGTGGACACTGCTTTCGAGCAGAAAAGATAGCGATCCTGATTTTCCATTAGGTGGCTTTATTAGTGAGCCTCAAGCGAAATGGGCAAAATTACAGTTATCTGAAAACCCAGTCACTCAGCAACGTTATCAATTGCAAGCGCTCTATAAAGCCCCAACAACAGCACAAATGAATGTACAATCGTCAACAAATAAAGTGCTTTCATTATCGCAAACGCAAGGTAAATGGCAGTTTTCAAACCCAACAGCCATGACATTCCCTGTTAGTATTACCATCAGCAAAAATCAACCAGTTAAATTAGGCGGTTGGTTGATCACTAATCAACAGCCTGGCGTAATGTTATCCTCATTAGGCATTAATGGCGCCACTATCAATATGATGGATAAATGGGGAACTCAATGGACTGAAACACTTGGTCAATTAAACCCTGATATGGTGATTTTAGCGTATGGCACAAATGAAGCGTTTAATGACACTTTCGATTTGAACACCTATCGCCAACAGCTTACGGATAAAATTCGCCAAATTCGCCAGCAAGCTCCTAATAGCGCCATTTTATTAATTGGGCCTTCTGACTCAATCAAAAATAAAGAAGCACTTGATTGTCGCTCACAACAGCCTCAATGGCTAAGCGATATTATCAGAATTCAAAAAGAAGTGGCTCAACAAGAGAAGACGCTCTTTTGGGATTGGCGTGATTATATGGGTGGCGAATGTTCGATAAAAGCATGGGCGCTGTATGATTTGGCAAGACCTGATGGTGTTCATCTTTCTCGTGAAGGTTATGAAAGCAGTGCCAATACACTTTATAGCCAATTGAATACCTTAATAAACAAAGGCTGACCCACTTTGTTTAACAAATAAAAAGGAGCTTTCGCTCCTTTTTATTTTTCTCATTTTATTCATCAGGTTAGTAATTATCTGAATTTAATAAAACATCGACATATTTAATAACATCAACGCTGGCTTGTTCCATTTTCTCTATATAGTGTGCAACCGCTTCTTGATTATCTTCTATATTGGCCTTTAATGCTAAACGACCACATTCATGCACTAATTTATGGGGTTCTTCTAAGCGACGAAAGGCGTCAGTTTTTGCAAATTTTTTACCATCACCTTGATAATACCATTTCCCTAAACGGCACTCTGTATGCTGATTAACACAGTGTTCATCATCATTATTTAATAAGTGAATATAAATCGCCTCTTTCCATAAAACATGGTCGAGTTTGACCGTATTAAAAAATTGCTGCATCGAAAGAAAGGTAAAAATATGTTTAAGCTCATTGGCTTGTTCTGACAATGACGTTAAATTTTGATGCCCTTCTTCAACCAGTGTTTTAACTTGTTGAACTTGCTGTTGGTTTTTTTCTGTGGTTTCTTTAACGGAAATAAAGCGAGCACCTAAATTATTATTAATGCTAGCAATAGAAGAAGCTTGTTTTTGGATCTCTAATGACAACTTTTTCATCTCTTGAGCTAAGACTGCAAATCCCGCCCCTTCACGCCCAATATGTCCGGCCTCAATTGCTGAGTTAATGGATAAAATATTCGCCTGGCTGGAAAGCCTATCAATATTGCTGGCGCTATCTTTAATTTTTTTCAACCAACTTGAGAAATCTTCTATCTCTTCTCGGCTATGTGTAAAATGCGTATCCACTTCATTTAGAAATTGAGTCAATGACTGCGAATTATCCAACATCTTGCTAAAGAGATGTTCCATTTCATCAAGTAAATTGAGCTTATCTTGTAATTTATTACTTGATGCTAAAATCGAATCTCGAATTAGCGTGATGGTGTGGATATTACAATCCGTGTGTTTAATAAAAAGCGAATTATAGTCAACCATAAAATAACAGCCCTAGTTTGCCCACTTAATAAATAAACCTATAGATTAATGAGAAACGGGATATTTTCTGTCACATTTCATAGTCATTTATAGCAATGAAAAAAAGCGCGTCAAAAGACGCGCTAATTACAAGAAAATAAAGATTCAATTTTATAAAAAAGCGAAGAAAATCATACCTACGACAGCACCTGTTGTGCCGAGAATAGTTTCCATCAATGACCATGTTTTTAATGTTTGCGCTTCTGTTGCTCCAGTAAATTTACCGAATAACCAGAAACCCGAATCATTAACGTGGCTAAGAATAATAGAGCCACCCGCAATACAGATTGATAATGCCGCCATTTGAGCGCCACTGTAGCCCAGCTCATTGATAACCGGTAAAACTAAGCCAACAGCGGTTAAACATGCAACGGTCGCAGAACCTTGGATCACACGCACAGCACCTGCAAGAATAAAGCACGCAATTGCAATTGGCATACCCGCGCCAATTAACGCATTACCTAATGCAGGACCAACGCCAGAATCAACTAACACTTGTTTAAAGACACCACCCGCACCAGTGACCAATAAAATGATCCCAGCAGGTTGAATTGCTGCGGAGCAAATCTCCATCACTTTTTCTTTGCTCATACCACGGCGAATAGCTAAGCCGTAAATAGCCACTAAACAAGCAACAAGAATAGCAATAAAAGGATGACCTACAAACTCAAGAATATTGTATAGCTCAGTCTCTTTCTCAACGAAACGCGCACCAATGGTTTTAAAGCCCACTAAAACTAGCGGTAATAACACAAGTGCAAGACTAAAACCAAAAGAAGGCATTTTGTTTTGACCTAAACTCGGTTCCGACAAATCTTTTGGTAATTCTAATGTGACGTAACGGCTAATAAAGTTACCGAAAATAGGACCTGCTAATAACATCCCAGGAATAGCTGCACATAAACCAATTAAAATCATCCAACCAAAATCAGCATTCATTTGGTCAGCTAACAGCATTGGTGTTGGCCCTGGCAATAAGAAGGCGGCTGCACCTGCGACACCCGCAAAGAGAGGGATGGCCATTTTCACCACATTGCCACCAGTACGACGAGCAACAGCAAATACAACACCAATTAACAAGACAACGGCAACATCAAAAAACAGAGGTAAAGCACAGATTAAACCTGCAATACCTAATGCGTAGTTAGCCCGTTTCTCACCAAAGTATTTTAATAATCGCACTGCAATTTGATCTAATGCCCCTGTTTCATGTAGCACCTTACCAAACATTGCCCCTAGCGCGACGACGATTGAGAGGAAACCTAACGTCCCCCCCATCCCGTTTTGCATGGTTTGTGTGATCTTCTCTAAAGGCATACCAGAGAAAATACCAGCACCAATAGCGACAATCATTAACGCTATAAAAGCGTGTAAACGCGCGTACATCACAAAAAAGAGCAATAATAAAACCGAGCCAACTGCGGTTAGCACCAGTGTTAATGTACTCATACCGTTTCCCCTTCAAAAGTCTTTTGAGTGACTGAATTTATTGTCTTAATTGCACTTTCAATCACGTCATCAAGTGGCACTGAAATATCAATTTCATATACATCATTTTCAGCTTTTGTTGGCTCTTCTAGGGTTTCAAATTGAGTCACTAACATTTGAGGTTTAAAGAAGTGCCCTTTACGTGCTTTTAAGCGGCTTTCAATTAGCTCATAGTCACCTTTTAAATATAAAAAGTGTAGACATTGATTGCCCTCTCTTAACATATCGCGATACTGTTTTTTCAATGCAGAACAAACAATTAACGAAACTTCATTGGTTCTTTGCATCGCAAATGCTGCATCATTTAATGCTTGTAACCAAGGCTTACGATCTTCATCATTTAAAGCGTGCCCTGATGCCATTTTAGTAATATTTGAGCGAGGGTGCAGGAAATCACCGTCTAAAAATGCCGCACCTGTACGTTGTGCCACACCACTTGCGACCGCAGATTTACCGCTGCCTGATACCCCCATTAAGATAAAAACATGGTGTAGGGATTGGGTATCGTTCATAGAATGCTCCTTTAAGGCAGATATTAAGTCTTTTTTGTAATGTTACCCGTAACTGTTACGGGTAACATATCCGAAGTGGTAAGGTGAATACAACAACGAAGATCAACTAAGGAGCGAAAATGTGAAGCGACTCTCAAATGAAAGTAAGATGATCTACAAACTGACAACAAAACATCTGATCAGCTTCCTTTTATTCGCCGCAAAATAGGGGAGTAATAACGTTGAAAGAGAGAAGGTATCTCAATAAAAAACCCTACTGTTAATCATATAACAATAGGGTTAGTAAAATTATTAATTTATTTCAATATCAATAAGTTAAATATTTAAATACTTTCACCAGTAATAATGCGGAAACCAACATCAATCACTTGGCCTCGCGCAATTTTACCTTTCATTCGTTTAAGCAATAAATCAGCTGCTTGTTGCCCCATTTCATCACGAGGGGTAAAGATACTCGCCAGACGAGGCGTCATCACTTGTCCAACATCATGTCCGTGGAAACCCGATATTGCAATATCCTCTGGCACGGAAATACCTAAACGTTGACACTCAAAAACAGCACCAATCGCAATATCGTCATTGGTGCAATAAAGTCCGTCTAAATCAGGATATTGCTTACGTGCAGCATGTAATAATTCAGCCCCTAATGAATAAGATGAGCTTTTTGGCGTCATCACATTACCAACAGGTAAACCCGCATTTTGCATTGCTTTTTCATAACCGTTTAAACGCATTAAGGTTCGTTCATCCTGTCTTGCGCCAAGATAGATAACACGTTTGCATCCACGTTTGATCATCTCATTGACCATCTGTTGTGAGGCTTCAACGTTATCTAATCCTACCGCCGAATCAAAACAAGGCGAAACGCTATCCATGATCTCTACCACAGGAATACCCGCGGTTTCTAACATTTTCATTGTTTTTGGTGTGTGCGTTCTTTCAGCAAGAATAAGCCCATCGATATTATAAGAGAGTAATGAAAGCAGGCGCTCTTCTTCTTTTTCAGCACGATATCCATAGTGCGCTAACATAGTTTGATAACCGTATTTATCGGTCACTGATTCAATGCCACGAATAACTTCGGCAAAAACTTGGTTAGTTAAAGAAGGTAGTAATACCCCAATCGCATGACTGGTCGAATTAGATAAAATATCAGGAGCGCGATTAGGAATATAATTAAGGCTCTCTAATTCACGCGCAATTTTTTCTCGTAAAGCTTCAGAGACTTGTTCGGGGTTACGCAAAAAACGACTCACGGTCATTTTGGTAACACCAACTCGCGAAGCTACATCCTGTAATGAGGGGCGTTTTTTCTTCATTTTATATCGCAACTATCCAAAAACACTCGTATTAATACGCGCTTTAATTTTCCAAGAATGCTGATTATAGCCCTAGGTTATACACTATTTCGAATAAAGTTTTTCAGATGTGTGCCTAGATTTGATTTTGACTGATGATCCCTTGACTTAAGCCAAAGGAAAGATAGTATTCTTCGCTGTATAATAAATGAAATAACGATATCAATATAAAACAATAAACAGCGTGAACCTATGGCGATCCCCAGACGACAATTTCTAACTTACCTCGCAACTATTGCGACATTATCGGCACTTCCACATTCGGTAAGAGCCGCAATAACCTCGCGTATTGTAGCACAATTTGGTCATATTCCTGTATCAGCCACAATCCATCGTGTGATTAGTGCGGGGCCTCCTACTGATCAATTGTTACTCGCATTAGCGCCTGAAAAATTATTGGGTTTTTCCTCACTTAATTTAGAAAAAAGTCCTTTATTTTCAGATGAACTACGCAAATTACCCCGTTTAGGACGTTTATCAGGGCGAGGAAGTACACTCTCTTTAGAAGCTTTACTGACGTTAGAACCCGATATCATTATTGATAGTGGTAATGTGGATGAAACCTACCGTTCATTGGCGAAGCGTGTCTCTGATCAAACGGGTGTACCTTATGTGTTAATTGATGGCACATTAAAAGATAGCCCAGCTCAGTTACGTCAAACAGGGGCTTTATTAGGTGTTGCTGAAAGAGCAGAAACATTAGCGCAGATTGCAGAGCAATATCTTAGTGATGCTGCGCTTTTTGTATCTGAACAAAAAGAGAGTCCACGTTTTTACCTTGCTCGGGGTGCTAAAGGATTGCAAACGGGTGCAAGAGGCTCTATTCACACAGAAGCCATTGAAGCCTTAGGTTTTGAAAACGTGGTTGATGTTCCTGATTTTACTGGTTTGACTGATGTTTCCCCTGAACAACTGTTAATGTGGAACCCTGAAATTATCATCACACAAGATGAAAATGCCTATCAGCAAATCACTCAAAGTTCTGTATGGAACAGCATTCAAGCCGTTAAAAACAACAAAGTGTTACTGTTTAAAGGATTACCATTTGGTTGGTTAGATGGTCCTCCGGGTATCAACCGTTTAATGGGGATGCGTCGCTTACAAAGTCATTTTGACGTTCGAATAGAAAAACAAACCACTCAAGATCTACAAAATTACTTTGCTCATTTTTACCACACGCAATTAAGTGCTGAACAATGTCAGCAATTGCTGGGGTATTCATGAGTCAATCAGTACGTATCACGCTTTTATTTGCGGTATTTTCCATCGTTGCTTTAATTGCAATCACTAGTGGTAAGTATTCACTTACCGCTAATGAACTGTGGACACTGGTAAGTAATAAATTAATAGGCAATGTGGAATACAGCAGAACTGAAACCGTCTTTTGGCAAATAAGATTTCCCCGTGTTCTTGCGGCAATCTTAATTGGTGGAGGACTCGCTATTGCAGGAGCAGCTTATCAAGGTATGTTCCGTAACCCCTTGGTTTCTCCTGATATTCTTGGCGTTTCATCGGGTGCGGGCGTGGGTGCGGTTTTAGGTATTTTCCTTGGGCAATCGATGTTGTCTATTCAGCTATTTGCCTTTGCAGGCGGTTTGGCAACAGTTGCCTTAGTCTATTTTATTGCAAGACTTGCTAAACAACACGATCCTGTTCTTTCGCTTGTCTTGGTTGGTATTGCGATTAGTGCATTATGTGGCTCAGCAATTTCATTAATGAAAATTCTCGCTGATCCTTATACGCAATTGCCCTCAATTACCTTTTGGCTTTTAGGGGGGCTTTCGACCATTACGGCTTCTGATTTAATTTCTGTCGCCCCTTTAATGTTGATTGGCTTTATTCCACTGATTTTACTGCGCTGGCGTATGAATATCCTCAGTTTATCTGATGAAGAAGCCAGAGCATTAGGTTTAAATGTCGAAGTGACGCGGCTAGTTTTTATTTTGTCAGCAACATTGATAACCGCAAGTGCCGTTTCTATTGCGGGCATTATTGGCTGGCTAGGCTTAATAGTGCCTCATATTGCAAGATTGTTAGTGGGCGCTAACTTTAGCCAACAACTGCCTGTTTCTTTGCTTGTGGGCGCCATTATGCTGTTAATCACTGACACATTAGCTCGCACTATTGCCAATATCGAACTTCCATTGGGTATTTTAACCTCCGCCATTGGTGCGCCATTCTTCCTAATGTTGTTACTTAGAACAAGGAAAGACGCATGATCATTGCTAATGCAAAAAAGCTCGCCATTGGCTATAAAGGCAAAACCTTAATTAAAGATCTCTCATTCCACATCGAACAAGGGCAAATCATCTGCTTATTAGGCGCAAATGGTTGTGGAAAAACCACACTGATGCGAACGTTGTTAGGGCTAATACCTTGTATTGAAGGTGAGATTAATGTTGCGGGGAAAAAACTAAGTGAGTGGTCACCAACAGAACTTGCCAAAGTGGTGGCTTATGTTCCTCAAGCAACGCATATCCCCTTTTCTTTCAATGTTATCGATATGGTTGTGATGGGACGAGGCGCACATTTATCCTTTTTCTCAATGCCAAGTTCTCAAGATAAAACAATGGCAATGGAAACCTTAGAAATGCTCTCGCTTTCTCATCTTGCTCACCGAACTTTTGATACCTTAAGTGGTGGTGAAAAGCAGATGGTCTTGATTGCTCGTGCTTTAGTACAACAGCCCAAATTACTGATTATGGATGAACCCGCGGCCAGCCTTGATTTTGGTAATCAAATAAAGCTGCTTACCCAAGTTAAGGCACTAAAAGCGTTAGGGATCAGTGTTTTTATGTCAACACACCATCCACAACATGCCGCTTCATTGGCTGATGAAGTCATTTTACTGACACCTCATACTCCTGTTTTGCAAAATAGTCCTGAAATTTTGCTAACACCCAACAATTTAGCGCACCTTTATGGTGTAAAACCCACAGATATTCAGGCGCATTTTCACGCCTACTCGGGTAATAACAATGAATATAGGCAAGAATATGAACACCATTGAAACTACGGATTTTGCTGAACTTTATAAAAACCACATGGTACAGGCTGAAAGAACCAAAAAAGAGCCAGAACATTGGGATAAACGTGCTGAAAAAATGGCAGAAACCTGTGCCAATCCTAACGATCCTTATTTAATCAAGTTTCGTGAAATGATGGATTTTACGGGTGCTGAAACCTTACTAGATGTGGGTTGTGGCCCTGGCTCTATCAGCATTCATGTTGCGGATAAATTCAAAAAAGTCATTGGTATTGATTACAGTACAGGCATGCTCACAGTGGCTAAACGTAGAGCAGAACAAGCAGGCATCAATCACGCCGACTTTATCACTTGCTCATGGGAAGATAGCTGGGATGCACTTCCTCGTTGTGATATTGCGGTCGCTTCACGCTCAACGCTCGTGATGGATTTAAAAGCCGCGCTATTAAAGCTTAATCGCCAAGCTAAATTACGTGTTTATACGACACACACCGTATCCCCAACTTTTGTTGATCAACGCATTATTCGCTTACTGGGTCGAGATGTTCCTACGCTACCAACCTACATTTATGCTGTAAATATGCTTAACCAAATGGGCATTCACCCTAAAGTGGATTATATCCGTAGCCGTAATTGTCAAAGCAATTTCAATAGCCTTGAGCAATTTATTGAGGGGATCAACTTCTCCGTAGGACCTTTAAGTGAAGATGAAATAACACATTTAACGAACTACTATCATGACAGCATTAAAAATGGCGTTTCACTGATTTCGCCTACGCGTGATTGGGCGATGGTTTCTTGGGATGTCGTGCCAGAAAGTGAGTTAACACTATGATTTATTACCCTGATGCCTTTCTTGATAATTTATTGATGGAAGATATTCAGTATGGTGATTTAACAAGTCGCGCCCTGAATATCAGTGATCAATTAGGTACGATGACATTTACACGCCGTGAAGCGGGTTGTGTTAGTGGGATCACGCTAGGTTGCCGTTTATTGGAAAAGTTAGGGTTAGAGGTAAAAGCGCATCGACAAGATGGTGATTTTGCCGATAAAGGTGATTGCTTAATCACCGCGGAAGGTCGAGCCGATGCGCTGCATCAAGGCTGGAAAGTAGTGCAAAATGTGCTGGAGTGGAGTTGTGGTGTTAGTGACTATATGGCAAGAATGCTAGAAATCTATCATCGCTATCAACCTAAAGGGCAAATTGCGTGTACACGTAAAAATATCCCGAATACCAAACTATTAGCAACTCAAGCGATACTTGCAGGCGGTGGTGTTATTCATCGCCAAGGTTGTTCTGAAACAATTTTACTCTTTGCTAATCATCGTCGATTTTTATCAGAGCCAGATAATTGGGCACAGCATGTTAAACAGTTACGCCAAGCGGCACCTGAAAAATGTATCGTGGTAGAAGCTGATGATATTGAACAAGCAAGAGAAGCGTTAAAAGCCCAACCAGATATTTTACAGCTTGATAAATTCTCCGTTGAAGATATTGCTCGGCTTCAATATGAAGCGCCTCAAGTTGCGCCTCAATGCCATCTTTCGTTAGCTGGCGGAATTAACCTGAACACAATTGAAAAATACGCACAAACAGGTATCCATTTAATGGTAACGTCTGCGCCTTATTATGCTCCACCGACAGATATTAAAGTTCGTCTTTACCCAAAAGATTAAATAAAAATAATAACTTATAAGTAAGTATTTACATATTTAATCAATAATAAACAAAACCGAGTGCTAACATATTGTCAGCACTCATTTTATCCATTTATTTTTACGTAATTCGTTATATAAAAATTTATATATAGATTACAAATTGAGATTGGAATGATGAAATTAAAACCTCTATGCTACTGTTTATCTTTTGCTCTATTACCAAGTATTGCAATCGCCGACACCACTTATGGGCAATTAACGCCTGATTTATTAACCGTTTGGAGTAGCCCGATTGCAGCCAATCCAGATGTGTTAACACAAGAGCAGATGCTTGAACAAAATAAAGTCAATGCGGCACAAGCTATTGCTACATTACCCGGTGTTGTGATGCAAAAATCGGGCAACCGCAATGAATACACCATTAAAGTGCGTGGCTTTGATAGCCGCCAAGTGCCTGTATTCTTTGATGGTATTCCAACGTATGTTCCTTATGATGGCAACTTAGACTTAGCCCGCTTTACCACCAATGATCTAGCAAGTATTGAAGTCAACAAAGGCTATACCTCATTACTACAAGGCCCTAACTTAATGGGTGGCGCTATCAATATCACTACCGCATCACCGAAAAAACCTTTAGAAGGGAGTATTGCTTACTCACAAGGTTTTGCACGCGGTGCCGATTATGCCCATAACATGAGCGCACGTTTAGGCGCACGTAATGATTTAGGTTTTATTCAAATCAGTGGTAGCCAATTAAAGCAACGCTTTACCCCAATTCCAGGCGCTGATGAAAATAATCAAGCAGCCGGTACACATGGACGCCGTGATAATTCGGCAACAGATGATAAACGTGGCATGATCAAAGTGGGTTGGACGCCACGCGCTTCTGACGAATATACCCTGACTTATGTAAAACAAGACGGTGAAAAAAATAGCCCGCCGTCAACATTAGGTAAAGGTAAATTTAAATATTGGGCATGGCCGGATTACAACAAAGAGAGCTATTACTATAGCGGCGTAACACAAATCACAGACAGTATTAATCTACAAAGCCGTGCTTATCACGATAAATTCGAAAATACCCTCTATATGTATCCCAAAAAAGGGGATACACCTGACTATAGCCACTATGACGACTACAGCACGGGCGCTGCATTGCAATTAGGTATTGATACACGCGACAGTGACCTACTCTCTTTTGCCGCACATTGGAAAGATGACGTTCACCGCGCTCAAAAAGAGAAAGGTGGCGATTGGATGCGTTATAAAGACAGAACATGGTCTTTAGCCACAGAATACCAATGGGTTGTCACCAATGATCTCGATTTAGTGGGTGCCATTAGCTATGACTGGCGTGACAGTGTTGATACCGATAAAGGGGCTGATGACAACAAGCAAACGGCTTTTAACTGGGAAATGATGGCGAAATATTCTTTAGCCAATGATGATGCAGTCCGCTTCTCCGTATCTGATCGTAGTCGCTTCCCGACGCAAAAAGAACGTTACACTACTGAAAAACCCAAAGATGGCTCAAAAGGGATTATTAACCCAGATTTAGATCCAGAACGTGCATTATCGTTCGACTTAACCTATGAAGGGCACATTACTGATAAATGGGGTTACCAAACCAGCATTTACTACAACCGTGTCAGTGATGCAATTATGGCACACACCGTTTATCGTGATGGCAAAGCATTTTTCCAAAACCAAAATAGTGGACGCATCGACTATGTAGGTCTTGATTTAGGCACGAAAGGTAACGTCACTGATTGGTTAGAACTTGGTGTAAACTATAGCTATATTCACAGTGATCCGAAAAAAATCGAACATATTGAAGGCTTACCAAAACATAAAGCCTATATGTGGATAACGTTTATTCCAGTAGAACACGTTCGCTTTACTGTTATGGAAGAAGCACAAGGTTGGACATATAACCGTATTGATGAAGATGACAAACTCGCAGGCTATGCAAAAACCGATCTACGTTTAGATTATGACTTTGGTTATGGTGTTTCTGCTAATGCCTCTGTCAATAACTTATTCGATAAGTCTTACGAGTATACACAAGGCTATATGGAAGATGGCCGTAATTACTGGTTAGGTATTGAATATAAATTCTAATTTATTTTCTATAAATTTAAGAGCTGATATTTATTTTAATATCAGCTCTTTTCGTCCCTAAAATAACCTTACTTTCCATGATAATACTCTAAATATAATTAAAATCGTAAAAAACCTTTTGCCATTTCTAATAAAGTATTCATAGTACTACTCACTATTTTTACAAAATTATCATAATTACTATTGGCTGCACTATATTTTTTTGACAGTTCATCCAAGTTAGTATTAACGCCTTTTTCAACGGTATCGAATGTTTTCTTTAATAATTCAAACTCTGTTTGTAATATATCCGACCAACCATCTGGCATGCTAAATAAATGTTCAGTTAATTTTTTAATCCCCGACACATCAAATTTAACTTCAAACGAAAAATTCATATTAGTATGATTATCTTTTATTAATGATACTCCTTTAATTTGACTAAGTAATTTTCGTACTGCATTAACTGCATTATTCACCTCAGCCTCATCTTTATAATATATCTTTTCCCCATTAATTATTCTATAAAATCGACCATCATTATCTTTAAAAAATTCCATATGAAAAGATAATGACTGCAACCTATTCATAAAAATCTTTAATGCATTAAAAAGATAAGCAGGGGATACACTTATATATCCATCTTTACTCCCAGCCTTTGTTGACTGACTTAATTCAGACAATATTTCTCTTAATTCTTTTACAAAATCCATATACTTGGAAAAAATATCTTTCAAAACATCTAAATAATCATTTTTACCCGCGACAATAGATTGTTTTACTTCATCAAATAAATCACTTAATGAATCTGTTGGATAACTGTCATTTGATTGCGCATTTTCTATTGCACGAGAAGCATAACTAATTTCATTTAAACTTTTCTTTTGATTAATATTATTTTTTACATATTGTTCATCAAGGTAAAAACCTTTTTCTTTACTAGAGAGATGTTCAAATCTATTATCATCTTTAACATCATTAAGAGATAATTCTTGATACTCTCTTTTCACATCTTCTAATAAAAAATTTGTATTATTTAAAAACTCTTCCTGATTATGTACTATCGCATTATAGGATTTATTTTCTATATGTGATTTATTGTTACTTTTAGATACATCAAAATTAATAGCAGTAGCCATAACATTAACCTTTTATATAAAAGTTGTTTTAAGAAAAAAATAAATAAATATTAATAAACTTAAAACAAAATATTAAACGTTAGCATTATTAGGCTATTATCTCTAAAAATATAATCTCTATTTTCAATTTCTCTAAAGAGTTAAAATCGTAAAAAACCTTTCGCCATTTCTAATAATGTATTCATTGTACTGCTCACTATTTTTACAAAATTATCATAATTACTATTGGCTGCACTGTATTTTTTTGACAGTTCATCCAAGTTAGTATTAACGCCTTTTTCAACGGTATCGAATGTTTTCTTTAATAATTCAAACTCTGTTTGTAATATATCCGACCAACCATTTGGCATGCTAAATAAATGATCATCTAATTTTCTAATCCCCGACACATCAAATTTAATTTCAAACGAAAAACTCATATTAGTATGATTTTCTTTTACTAATGATACTCCTTTAATTTGACTAAGTAATTTTCGTACTGCATTAACTGCATTACTTACCTCAGCCTCATCTTTATAATATATCTTTTCCCCATTAATTATTCTATATAATCGACCATCATTATCTTTAAAAAATTTCATAGAAAAAAATGATGACTTTAACCTATTCATAAAAAGACTTAAATTATTAGCAATATCAACAGGAAATACACTTATATATCCATCTTTACTCCCAGCCTTTGTTGCTTGACTTAATTCAGACAATATTTCTCTTAATTCTTTTACAAAATCCATATACTTGGAAAAAATATCTTTCAAAACATCTAAATAATCATTTTTACCCGCGACAATAGATTGTTTTACTTCATCAAATAAATCACTTAATGAATCTGTTGGATAACTGTCATTTGATTGCGCATTTTCTATTGCACGAGAAGCATAACTAATTTCATTTAAACTTTTCTTTTGATTAATATTATTTTTTACATATTGTTCATCAAGGTAAAAACCTTTTTCTTTACTAGAGAGATGTTCAAATCTATTATCATCTTTAACATCATTAAGAGATAATTCTTGATACTCTCTTTTCACATCTTCTAATAAAAAATTTGTATTATTTAAAAACTCTTCCTGATTATGTACTATCGCATTATAGGATTTATTTTCTATATGTGATTTATTGTTACTTTTAGATACATAAAAATTAATAGCAGTAGCCATAATATTAACCTTTTATATAAAAGTTGTTTTAAGAAAAAAATAAATAAATATTAATAAACTTAAAACAAAACATTAAACGTTAGCATTATTAGGCTATTACCTCTAAAAACATAATCTCTATTTTCAATTTCTCTAAAGAGTTAAAATCGTAAAAAACCTTTCGCCATTTCTAATAATGTATTCATTGTACTGCTCACTATTTTTACAAAATTATCATAATTACTATTTGCTGAGCTGTATTTTTTAGAGAGTTCATCAAGATTAGAATTCATTCTCTTTTCTAATGAATCAAGCGATTTTTTAAATAAATCAAATTCAGTTTGTAAAACATTTTTATATTTTACTTCTTCTTTTTTATTTTCATTATCTGCTTTTATCTTTCTCATTTCTTCTTCAATATCAAAACCAGGTTTAACTAAACCAAATAAAGATGTATTATCATAAAGTAGTTGTTTTCTTTTTTTCTCTATCTCAGAGTCCGATAATACGCCATCCATAGAAATATCAGTATTTATTTTTTCCAAGAGATTATCAAGATCATCAAAATCGATATGGCCAATAAAATTAAATTCAATATTATTTTTTATTTCTAATGAGTGATTTTCTTTTATTACCTTAATACCTTTTATATCTTTTAATAATTTTTCTATTGCATTTAATGATTGATAAACTTGTTCTTTCTCTTTATAACTTATTAAATGCCCCCCTAATTTTCTAATGTAACTCCCATCATTTTGACATTCAAATAAAAGTTTAGTGTAAAAAAATGATTTCTCTCCTAATTTTTCATGATAACTTTTTTTAACATTCTCCAATACTTTTTTAAGTTCAATATAATTAATTGCAATACACCCATCTTTCTTACCCGCTTTGGTATATTGGGTAATGGATGTTATTGCTGCTCTTAAGTCCCTTACATAATCCATATAATTGGAAAAAACATCCTTTAGAATATCTAAATAATCATTTTTACCTACAACGATTGATTGCTTAACTTCATAAAAAAAATCACTTAATGAATCAGTAGGATAACCATGATTTGGACGTACATCTTTTATAATGGGTTCTAATTTTTTTATAGAGCTTAAACATTGATTATGAAAAATAATATTTTTATCATATTGTGCAGAGAGAGAAACATATATTTCCCTCTCTGTTTTTCCTTTTAAATTATTACAATCAATCCAGTTATCAAGATCAAAATCTTTTTTTTCTCGCCTTATATTTATTAATAACTCTTTCATATCATCTAAAACATGTTTTTCATTTTTAGATGTAGAAACAATATCATTATCTGAAAAATAGATTTTTGAATGACTTGCTATATTAGACATCCCTGAATCAATAGCTTTAGCCATAAATTATCCTCTTACATTCGAACCAATTGCAGAAGCAGCATCCTGCTGCGCATGAATAATTGCTTCAATGGCTTGTAACAATGCTTTTATCACTTCCGTTACTTCGCGTTGCATCTCGTTATTATTATTAATGACATGATTATTAATACTTCCTCTTGCTTCCAATACTTTCTGTTTACCATCCAGTACAATTCCTTGAGATTGCAAAGTTTGGTCTGCTACTCTAGCTAAAGGATCCGCAGTTGAAGTCACTAAGTTACCGGTGATCATCGTTGGGTTAGAATGACCAATAAGATCTTTACCCATACCTTTAATAGAAACAAAAGCCCCCATACCATGTATTGCCATTGAAATACCCGCACTCGTAATTGCGGCACCAATCATAATATTGGCTTTTTTATTAAGATTATCTTTTATTTGATCAGCGATATTTAACTCAATATTCATCAGCATCACACCCATTTCTCTAGATGCTTCGAACTTTTTAATCATTGCTTCTAAATACTTAACAATCAAATTGATTAATTTCATCATATCCGAAGATACAAAATTAAACATACCTAAACTTTCTGTTTTTATATGATCATAAATATCATTATCGTTATCAACTTCGAGTGATTTTAATATCTTTTTTATATCCGGTGTTTTTACTCCTGGTTCAGTTAGAATTGGCTTTGATGTATTTTTTGCTTTTTCTAAAATACTATTTAATCTATTATCAATATCTTTACTTAAACTCTCTAAATTTTCTTTACTTAATTTTCCATCATTAATAAAATCTTTATTCCCACTGACTTCATTAAGTTCAGACTTATAGTTATTAAATAAATTATCATTACTTACTTTAATATTCATATTAACTCCTTAATAAAAATAAATTTTATTAAATAGATATATTTCTGATCATATCTGATTTAGTTCGATTACTTATAGAAGATTTTTCACTCATATTTTTTAAAATTTCAGTGATGGTATCGATATTCTCATGATAACTTTCCATTATCTTATCCATTAGCTTTTGAATAAGATTTAATATGGCATCTAATTTTTTACTATCAGCGACAGATTGCATAATTTTTGCAGAAAGAACACTACTATAAATATTAACTGCATTTGTTGCTGTTGCATTGGCTAACTTAGAAATAACTACGGTTCTGTTTAACATAACACCTGCTTTCTGACTGAACTCTTTAGCAAGTAGTTTATTAATTTTCTTCATGGCTTCTTCAAGTGCTTGAACAATGATTTCTTTAATCATTTTTCCCATCATAAGTTCAAGTGCTTCATTGAAGACTCTTTTCAACATATCTCTGACTTGTTGATTAACAATTTTCTTGGCTACATTGGTTATACCATTTACAGCTGGACCAACAACAAAACTTAATGCAATTGCGGCAATAAATAAAACCGCGGTAATTAAAGCCTTAAGTCCCATTTTTAATTTATCTTGTATTGAGTTTTTTATATCCTCAATGATTTTTTTATCTATACCTAATTTCTTTAATGCATCTAAAGAGCCATAAATCATATCCGCTAGAAAATCGACCACCTTATCTAAAGCCTCCATCAAAGCTTCAGTAAGAGGTTGCATTAATTCATCCATAAACGATGTGCCATGTATCGCTTGATACACTTCATCTGCAATAGTTAATGCAGCATCGGCGACCATTAATACAACTGCAACCGCCATTAAAGCCATGGAAGCGCCTGCCGTAAAAATAGAAGCAACACCCGCAACGATTGCTAATAATCCAGCTAACAGCTTCAAACCAATACCTGCCCAAAATTGAATTTCCTCTTGCTTTTTTATTTGGGCTTTTTGATCGTCAATTTTGTCTTTAAGCGATTTTTCCGTCACTTCTTGCATTTCCTCAAAGAGCGCTTGTTCATTTTCAGAACGCTGCAACATTACTTTGAGTGTTAATTCACGTGTTTTCGCTAATAAGAAAGTTAATAATGCCATTCCTGATAAGGAGTCTGACATTATTTCAAGTTCTAATGCACTTTGAGTAGATGTAAGGACTCTATAGGTTTCTCTGATTTCATCTAAATTTGTTTTTATTGATGTATTTTCTTTTTTATTTATTAAGGCTTTTAATTCGTCCTTATGTGAAGTGATCTGATTAATTCTATCTTCACTAATAGAAACATTAGGCATATATTTAAAAGCATTATCAAAAAAATCAGATAACGTACTGTATAATTTATCTAAATCATCTAACGATAATTTAGAAATATCATCTGGTAAATTCAAAAATGGAAATGCTTTTTTAAGTGAATTTTCCATATCACTTTTAGATTTAATATTTCCTGATAATAAATCTTTAATTAATGACCTAGGAATATTATTATTTTTTAAGAATTTTTCGACTTCAGCTTCTGTTTTGAATTTATTCGATTTAATTTGACTATCAATTTCCATCCAATAATCAACATAAGCATCTTTACTATTCTTTATAGTATCTAGAACAGAGTTAAATTTTTCTTTTAAGCCATCAATGCCTTGAGCTAATTTATTTAGCTTATCTATATAATAATCAAGCTTATCTGGATCTTTAATTTTATCTAAAACATTCTGATGAATGACATTCTGATAAGAGAGTTGTAAAAATAAAAAATCATAATCTTTCGTCGATTTTTTATTCTCTGATTGACTTGGTGCTGAGAATGCTAAAGAGGATTTTTGATTTTGAGATATATCTAGTGTATTACCTTTTTCTTGGCTATAAGCAGCCTTGTCATTTTCTTTTTTATTTTGTTGAGAAAAAACATTGATTTTATACTGCACATCATTTTGAACATTAATTCTTTGATTATTTTTCTTCTGCTCAATAGGTGCTCTAAGAGCAGGTGCAGAAATTTTATTTTCTTTATCTTTAATTTGTGAAGATACAATATGCTCATTTACAGTATTAATTCTTTGAGCTTGCTGTGTCGTATTTATAGTGATATTTTCTACCTCCTTAGAAGGTAGAGGTGTAGAAAATATAAATTTATCATTAACCTTATTAATATCATTCATACTGTTCTTCCTTATCTGCATTAAGAACAACAAGAGGAATATCTTTTAATGATTCTAAATAAACATTGGCTCTTTCTTTGATAGATTGATCGTTAATCTTTTCTGAAACTTGATTAAAACAATATTTTGCTTTTTCTTTTTCACCAAGCGATAAATTACATTGCCCAGCATAGAAGACAGGTCGATAATCATTTTTCGCATTGAGATAAGCTAAAGCATAAAGATCAATTGCCGCTTGATACTGTTTTTTCAATTGTTTAACAGCAGCAAGCCCCATAATGTAATCAACATTATAAAAATCGTAGAGGCACAAAAATTTGAAAATTGCTTCGGCCTCATCCAGTTTTCCTTTCTGGTAAAAGTCATAAGCAAATGAATAGATTCCTTCCATAAATCCTTCTGGGATAGCGCCTTCGTCCTTGAGTGATGTCCCGTTCTGAACAATAGAAACAATGTAGTTTGCTAATTGATCAAGTTCATTTTCTGACATTTTTTTATATACTGACATGATGTTAATCCTTTCATCGATGATGAATAATTAATAATGAAATTCTAATTTAATCATTAATTAATTACTTTAATAAAACACACGCCTATATTTATAAAAATAAATACATTATTTTTATAATTAAAATATATATGCGCTAGGTTGATTTATTACTAATTTATATAGTCCATTTCTTCTCTTAATAATCCTTCAATTTCTATTTTCTTAAGCCAAATAAGAATATCCATAACATCTAATAAATCTTGATCTATCATTACATCAAATAAATGATATTTATGATAAATTTTTCTCGCCAGTTCAGGATAACGAACAACTGGTGTTCCTACTTTTTTAGCATAAGCTTTCACCGCCAATGCTTTATCATTAATACAGCTCAATGAAACTAAAGGCATAATGCCATTATCAGGATCAAAATAGATACCAACAGCCACATGGGTTGGATTGACAATAACAGCAGATGAATCTCGAATTACTTTTTTCATCGGTTCATCAAGCAATTCTTGATGAAACTGTCGACGAGTTGATTTTATTTCTGGATCGCCTTCCATATTTTTATATTCTTGCTTAACTTCATGTTTTTCCATCATCATATCTTTCATAAAGATAAAGAAATCAGCAATAATATTTAAAATAAGAATAGGTATTGAAAGAATAAAAAATATAAATACAAAATTAACGACGAGTGAACACCATTTATCAACAACAACATTTAAATCAGAGCGGTATAATATAAATATTTCCTTACCATGTAAAATAATAAAAACATAACAAGTAATTAAAAATATAACTATAAATAATAATGTTTTTAATAAATCTTTTATTGTTCTTATACTAAATATTTTTTTAAATCCTGAAATTGGATTGATATGATTAAGATCAATCTTAATAGCTTCAGTTGCAAGTTTAAAACGCGAATTAAATAAAGAAGGAATAGCACCAGATAAAAAAGCAACAACAAGTATCGGCAAAACAATATCAAAGAATAGTTTTGATATCACATCGACGTAACTCTTTAAGGTAATATTTGTTGGATGAAGTAAAAGAGATTGATAAAAACGACTAAATTCACCTAAATCAACTTGATGAAATAAATACATAACACCGATAAGATAAACAAGTCCTGACGTTAACTCTTTACTCTTAAAACTTTGCCCTTTTTTTGCAGAGTCATCGAGTTTTTTCTGAGTGGGTTTTTCTGTTTTTTCAGCCATGATAAATACTCATAAAGATCGTATAAAAGTATCTATTATTAAAAAATGCATAAAGTTCTGTGGTCATCGCCGAAGTAAAGAAAAGAAGTAATGATATAAAGGCAATAATTCCTTTTATACATAATGACAGTGAAAATGCATTTAGTTGAGGACAAAATAGAGAATAAACACCCAGTGCAACTTCACTTAAAAACATAATAATCAGTACGGGTGAGACTAAAACAAGCGCAGTATGAATCATACTATTAAGCCAGTGCCCAATAAAAGAATAACCAATTTCTTTGTTAAAATAACCAATGGGAAATACATCATAGCTATCTTTTATCGTAGTCATCAATAA
This sequence comes from Proteus sp. PR00224, assembly GCF_016238105.1. NCBI lineage: Bacteria > Pseudomonadati > Pseudomonadota > Gammaproteobacteria > Enterobacterales > Morganellaceae > Proteus > Proteus sp. PR00224. Next base: position 80,298 of record NZ_JAEHQU010000009.1, read on the forward strand.
GGTTAGGCCACCTGTCGATAAAAAATAGGCAGCGCAAAATAAACCCGTTAATGAAGCGAATTCAGAAGACTCAATTCCCGTAGTTGGGTTAATAGTATCCCCAATACTCGCCCCTCGTTGGTTATCCACAAACTCGCCAAATGCAGACGCGATCCAAAATGGAGTAGCAAAAAGAAGCCCTATTAAAACGCCAAGAAGTAATTCACTTAATAATATAATTCCCCATATATTTCTTACTTCATCTGTAATAATAATGCTGGGTCTAATTCCCATAGCAATATAAAAAATAATAATATATTTTAATAATTGGCTATTAAGAACTCGACTATTTAAAAAAGGAATAAAAAGAAAGATAGGAAATAATCTTGCAACAAGTAAAAAAAGATCGATTAAATAAGTCTGTATATACCCTAGCAGTATTAACATATTATTTATCCTGCTAATCCTAACGTCATCATCTCTTTTGCATACACTAATATTTTATCGCCCATCCAACCCATAGTGACTAATAAGCAAACAAAAACACCAACAAGTTTTACACCAAAAGGTAATGTTTGTTCTTGGATTTGTGTAATGGTCTGTAATAAGCCAATCGCCAATCCAATAAATGTCGCAATGGCAATAGGTCCCGCTGAAAGTAATATCACTAAATAAACGGCTTTATTAGCCGCATAAACCATATCCATTACCTTACCGCCATGAGTTCAAGATATTGATTAATTAGTCCTTTAGCTAAGAGAGTCCAACCATCCATAGCGATAAATAAAATTAATTTTAACGGCACTGATAATGTGACTGGGCTCATCATCATCATCCCCAGCGCTAATAAAATACAAGAAACAACTAAATCAATAACAATAAAAGGTAGATAAAGATAAAAACCAATAATAAAAGCAGACTTTATTTCACTTAATGCATATGCGGGAAGCAGTGATAACAACGATTTTTCTATATTTTCTTTCTCGCCATAGCTATCAGGTCGGTTTCCTTGTGCTTGTTCAAAAAAATCTAATAACTCAGGATCAGAATATTTGTATAAATATTGTTTATATTCCCCTAATGCATCGTCAGAAAATCGCTCAAAAGAATCAGGAGAAGTTATATCAACCGGGTTTTCAATAAGATAATGATAGGTATTTTTTGCTATTGGTGTCATAACAAACAAAGCCATCATTAATGCAATCGCATTGAGTACCATATTAGAAGGCACTTGCTGAACACCTAAAGCATTACGAGTCATCACAAGTACGATAGAGAATTTTAAGTAGCAGGTTCCGGCAGCAATAATAAAAGGAGCTAATGTTGCTAGTGCTAACGTTAAAATGAGCGTCGTTGAGCTTTCCATATATTTAATCTTGCTGTAAATGGGAACGTTGAATTTCTACAGCTAATCGCTCACCCACTTTAATTAATTCCCCTTGAGCAATAGCAACACCATTAACAACTAATGTAATCTGTCGTGAAGCATTATCAGGTAATATAATTTGTTGTCCTGGGGCTAGTTTTTCAATTTCTTCAATAGATAATACTTTACTTGCGAGTAAAAAAGACAAGGTGATGGGAATAGTACCAATTGATTTTAAATCCTCATTTTCTTGTGTCGCTGTATTTGTATCAATATCTTCAATTAATGCTTCTTCCTCTACCTCATTAGCTAGTAACTCTTCATCTAAAACCACCGTGTTTTCTCCTTCTTGCCATTGATAACGCATCCATTTTTTTTCACCAATAATAAGTGAAGAATCAATGCTATCAATCAACACAATATCCCCCAAAGAAAGGGTTTTTAATAACGAAACGGTCATTTTGCTATTACCAAGCTGGAATTGAGCAATAGCATTTATTTTATTTTTTGAAGATAACATCCATTCATAATGCCCCTCAAAAGAGCAAATAAATACATCTCCTATTGAGGTATTTACAACGGGATAGCTAACTTCTTTTTGCTCTCCTAAACAGATATTTTCTACCGCTACTGACATCTCTTCTTTCGAAAAAGGAAACAATAATTGTGAACATTTCTGTGAGAATAGAACGCGAAGATAAGCTTCTGGAACCTGCTCCCAATCTATTTTTTTTTCAGAATACAGGCTATCCATGACTTGGTTAACGGCAATAAGCCCTGTAAATGAACCTAATGTATTTTTACCTTTTATTTTAAAATAATAAGCAGAAGTGATCGGCAATTGTGCTTCGTATAAAGAAGATAGAATATTCATTGAATCGCTATTTTGATCTTGAGTAATACTTTCTTTAACATCTGATAAGATCATTTTTCATCTTCTTTATCATTGGAAGGATCAATTGCATTAATCTGCCAATGAGAATTATCATTTTCTAATGAAAGCGCTAATCGTCCTTGGTATTGATTAAAATTGTCTAAAGAGGACTGATAAACGCGTCCAGTAGAAGCAATCAATTCGATCTTTTTATTGATATCAAAATTAACTTTCATCTGATGAAGCTCACTTCCCCATTTTTTAAAAACATAAGTAATACTAGGAGGTTGAGTCATCTTTGATACTTCTTTATAAAGAAGACTTAAAGCGGGTATATCAAGCAGTTTTTTATCAATTAAGGGTTCTTGTATTTTCTGTTGATATTCTGGCTTTATATTATTAAATATAGATATATTACTAACTTCTTCTTTTACTTTTTTTTCATCCAATTTATCTATATTCGAATTTCGTTTTTCAGTATTAAATGAAAGACTATTTTTCTCTATTTCATTACTCTTTGAATGACTATTTTTATGGGCTGAATGATCTGATTTTTCTATTAGGTCATTTTGAATACCCAATGTATTCTCTTTTATTTTAAATGCAGTATTATCTTTAGAAAAAGAGCGTTCTTCCCCATAGGAATACTGTTTATTCTCTGTATTGTTCTCTATGTTGTTTTCTACTTGTTTTTCATTGTTCTTGATAAATTTATGAGTTTTAATTTTATTATCTATTTCTTCTACATTATGATTAATAACTTTATTTTTCTCTACACTTTTTACTTTCTGATTGACGACTTTCCTTTCATCAAGCAAACCTGCCCCATTAATATCTAATTTATTTTCCTTTTTGCCATCAGAAACACCAACACTTATGTCTTTACTTGATTTAAGATCATTCGTAACTTTTAAATTACTCTCTACCGTTATCTTATGAGAAACAGGTATTTTTTTACTTTCATGATTAGATAGTGATTTTTTTTCTATTTTCACTTGCTTTGCATGAACGCAAATTTGTGAATATATTTTCCTTTGTGTTAATAATAATCCTTCTAAATTTAAAAAATCGGTTTCATCCTTTTTATCCTTTTCGTCTTTAGTTTTTGTTTTATTGGAATTTATTTTTAGATGACTTTTTAGGTCAATATCATCCTTATGATTTAGATGATAAAAGTCATCTAGTTTTTGTTTTATCTTACTGACATTTTCAGAAGAAACACTCTCATTATCAGTCATTGATAATTCTAAATCAGTAGAAGAAAGTGATGATTTTTTAGAAAAAACAGACTTATTTTCACTAATTCTTTCATTTGATAAATTTGTATTTAAGATAACATTATCTGTCTTTATTAATATCATACAATACCATCTCCTGTATTTCGTTCTGTTCTAATCTTTCAATATATAACTCTTTTTTTAATGCTTTTCTTTCAAGATAAAGCTTCATTTTCTTTTGTTTTTTGATCACCACTTCCCTTTCTTTTTGTAACTTTAGACTTCCTTTTTTTAATTTATCTAATTGATACTCTATTTCCTTAATTTGAGTAATGGAAATATTCAATGACGCTAAGACAATAGCTTGTTTACGTTTTTGTTGATTTAACGAAAGCGTTGAATAATGCCCCACTCTTTCATACATAGGGATTTCATTTTCTAGCGCAGAAGCTAATCGCATTTGTTCTTTTTTCTTATCTTCAGCCTCTTTTATTAACTGTTGATGCTTTTGTTGCTCTCTTTCTATTCTTTGCTGGCGCTTAGCAATAGCATTCATCAATACCTGTTGATTAAGAGGTAAGCGCATAAAGTTGGTTCAAAGTTTGTTGAAAATCGGCTTTTTCTTTGAAGGATTGAACAAGAAACGCCTCTATTGCTGATTGTTTATTTACAGCAAGATCGTTTAATTCATTTTCACCTACACGATATTCACCCACCTCTTGTAATAATTTAATATCCTGTAAACGCATCAATATTTGTCTTATTTTCAATGCTGCTTTTTGTTGCTCAACATGGGTTATTTGCTGAAAAATACGGCTCACACTGCCTAAAATATCAATCGCAGGATAATGACCCGAAGCGGCAATTTTTCGTGAAAGATAGATATGTCCATCTAAAATAGAACGAATTTCTTCTCCTATGGCATCTGGTTCATCATCACTTTCAAGCAAGACAGTGTAAAATGCCGTGATTGAACCTTTTTCAGTCACTCCAGGTCTTTCTAGGATCGCGGGTAATTTATCAAAGACAGAAGCAGGATAACCTTTACGAACAGGAAGTTCGCCAGCCGTAAGAGCGACATCCCTTAAAGCTCGACAATAACGTGTCATTGAGTCAATAAATAATACGACATTCTTGCCTTGTTCTCGGAAGTATTCAGCAACTGTGGTGGCAACTAATGCTGCGTTACAACGCTCTATTGCGGGTTGATCTGAAGTTGAGCAAATTAATACTGTTTTTTCGCATCGTTTATCTGCTTTTAATTCCTCGACAAACTCTGTGATTTCACGCCCTCTTTCACCAATTAACCCGATAACAAAAACATCGGCTTGAGAAAAACGGATAAACATATTCATAAGCATTGTTTTACCCGTTCCTGCACTGGCAAAAATTCCCATTCGTTGCCCTAATCCACAACTTAATAATCCATCAACTGCACGAACACCTGATTCAAAAATTGTAGTGATAGGTCGTCTTTCACTAAATAAGGGAGGATGACCATCAATAGGTAAATATGAATAGAAGTTTTCTTCTTCCATTTTTTTATTACTAAAGCGTAATAAATAGTTACCTTTAATATCAATCATACTCCCTAAAACATTAGGGCTTAAAGCGACTGAAAAAGCATTTCCCGTCGGTACTACGATTATTTGCAAAGAATAACCTTGCGAACTTCCCATCATACTTAAAATCGTAATACCATTACGGAAACCAATCACTATCGCTTCACCAATAATTTGACCATTAATGATGGGATCTTTTAATAGACAAATTTCTCCAATAAATACATCACGTAGCATGACTTCAAGAATATTACCTTGTATTCGCATAGGATGAGCCGCGTGATGAAATATTGAAAATGTGTTATTCATTTTTTACCCAATAAACTGTTGATGAACGCTATTCATCATTTGGAAATATTCATCAATCGCTTTCGCCATTGATTCACCATTTTGTAAAGCAATGGGCATAAATGAGGCACGTAGTTCTAATTCAGATTCTACTTTCACTAAAGCAGGCTGCCCCGGATAAAAACTCTCCATTTGATTATTAATACTGGTTAATAATAATGATGTACTGCATTGTGATAATAAATTTTCATCATATTCACCAAGCACAGACCAGATCATAGGAACCTCATCAACAACCAATAAATTAATATCAGGCATATCGCCTAAACTAATTGTTATTGTTGAATGATTATCAACAGATTTTCCCTCTGAGAATAAATCATTGCGTCCAATTACATTCATGGCATCCATAATTAAACTTGCTAGATCAAAAGACATAATCTCTCCTAAATAGATTGTAAAACGTTAATTTCAATATCAGATGTAATTTCATCATAAGACAATACAGATAGCTGTGGATATTGTGTTTCTATTAGTTTTTTAACAAATCGCCTTATATCTATTGCTGTTAAAAACACATAATCTTGAATATATTTAATCTCATCAATAGCAGTAGATATTTTTTCTATTATCATATCAAGCTCCGCAGGTTCTAAATTTAAAAATGTTCCCGAAGAACTTTGCCTTATTCCACTACGAATAATCTCTTCTACATTATGAGATAAAATAATTACATTAAATTTTCCATCTTTTGAAAAAAAGTGGCTAATATAACGTGAAAGCAGTGATCGGATATGTTCAGTTAAAAGTACAGGGTCCTTTTCTCTACTTCCCCATTGTACTAAACCTCCTATTATTGTTTTTATATTTCTAATAGGAATTTTTTCTTGTACTAGGCGTTGTAAAACATCATTAATTCGTTGAATAGAGACTTGTCTATAACACTCTTTCAAAAGTTCAGGTGAATTTTCCTCTATTTTATCAAGAATATTTTTTGTCTCTTGTATTCCAAGAAATTCAACAATATTCAATGTAATCAAGTTGGAAAATTTTCTATAAAAATAGATTTCTGGCAATTCTACTTTATAACCTAACGATGTTAATTTATCTGTATCATTCTTATTAATCCAATAATGGATAACATCATTATCCTTAATCTCTATCATTTTAAAATCTAAAGAAAAAAGTTCATCATTAGGATTTTCAACATAAACAAAGGGGAAAGGACAATCAAATTCATCCGCCTTAACTTCGTTTATTAAGATAATAATTTTATTTTCATCAATTTTATCCGAATAATGAATAACAATATCGGGAAGCAACACACCGTATTGTAAAATAAATTCTTTTTTCAACCATTTTTCAAAAACTAGTTTTGAAAGATACGCTTTCTTCTTAGCGGAAACCGTAATAATTAAAGGTAATGTTTCTGCTTGAGATAAGGTAATATTCTCAGTTAATAAACTATTTTCATCGTCTGATTCATTTTTATTTGAAAATAGATTTGAAATAATGCCTTTTTTACTATCAGGATCTGAAGCATCATCTTCATTTTTTTCATCCCCACTTTCTGTAGAGGCTTCTTTTTTCTTACTTTTCCATTGTTTTTTAAAGAAATAGCCTCCTAATATTACCGATAAAATAAGAAAAACAGGGGTTGGAAAACCAGGTAAAAAACCAATAACAAAGGCAAGGATTGCAGTTACTAACAACGCAAAATCTTGAGCTAACAATTCATTCATTATGCTAAAACCAAGATTATTATTTTCACCACCAACGCGCGTAACAATAAAACCCGCACTGATAGAAATCAGCAATGCAGGAATTTGAGCAACAAGCCCATCACCAATGGTCAAAAGTGTATAAGTATGTAACGCTTGTGAAATTGAGAGATCCATTTGCGCCATACCGACAGAAATTCCCCCAATTAAGTTAACAAAAATAATGACAATGCCCGCAATTGCATCGCCTTTAATAAATTTCATTGCACCATCGAAGGAGCCATATAATTGACTTTCTTGACCTAATTCTTTTCTTCTTATTTTCACTTCTTCATTAGTAATGATCCCAGATTTTAAATCAGCATCAATACTCATTTGTTTTCCGGGCATACCATCCAAAGAAAAACGCGCCGCAACTTCTGCAACACGTTCAGAACCTTTAGTAATTACCAAAAATTGCACAATAGTCACAATTGAGAAAACAACAAAACCTACCACTAAATTTTCACCAATAACAAACTCACCAAATGAAGTAATAATTTCACCAGCATCCGCATCCAATAAGATTAATCGACTTGTACTAATAGAAAGAGCAAGACGAAAAAGTGTCGTAATCAGTAATAATGCTGGAAAGGTCATGAAGTTCAATATTCGAGTAATATAAAATGAACTCATAAAAATAAGAAGAGAAATAGTAATATTCAATCCAATAAGGAAATCCACAATATATGTTGGCAAAGGTATAATTAACATCATAATAACCAAAATCATAACCGATAATACGATTAGTTCTGGTCTATTTTTTATTGCCAATAGGAATCTATAAATCATAGAAATTATCCATAAATTATTTTTTGTTTATTTTCTTTGTTGATATTGTTCTAATCGAAGGTAATTATCTATAAGTTTTTGTATGATTATTTGGCATTCATCTCTAAATTCATAAGATAAATATAATGACTCTGGATAGTTATTAAATATCGTTTTTATTCCTTGTAATAATTTCATTTTTATATTAACTAAATAATCTATCCATTTATTTTCTAAAAGAGATATTAAATATTTTTCCATTTCTTCTGGAAATGTCATTCCATGAAAAACCAATTGATACAGCTCTTTATCTGTTATTGTATTTTTTAAATCTTGTTTTTCTAGTTTTTCTATATTGATTTCGATAAAGCTACATAAAGTCCGTAACTTATTAACACGGTCTAGAAAATAACCAAACTCTGAACTTTGAGAACAACTGGGCATTAATGATTGCATATCACAAATCAAGCTTTGTGTTAAAAAACTCAAAATAATTGTGCATTGTTTAATGTCATACTCTTCTACCCACATCTTAAAAAAATAAATAGGTTCAAAATCAAGGTTAATAAAACTACGATAAAGATCTCTTAATGTCTGAGCATTGAGAGAAAGTAACTTTGCAAATGTTTTAGCCTGAAGCGCAATATTAATACCAGCTCTAATTTGCTTTCCATTCTCCCCCTCAAGTAAACGGTTTATCTCATTCTCAATACCTGCATCTAATTGTGCACCTAACTTTTTTTTTCTAAGTAATTCTCGTAAAACCATCACGAGATCACTTTCATCAGGGAACATTTTACGTAAATAACTGAGCAATTCTTGCAAACTTCGCCCTGATTTTCTAAATAACATCATGACTTTATCGAGTTTCTTATCTGCCCCCTCTTCTGCAATATATAATGTGCTTTGCCCTCTATTTGCTTTTTTATCTAATGATTGACCAAAGCGTTGAGAAAACAGTGTTGCAACCATAGACATATCATCAGATATCTCGATTAATTGATTTTGATAGTTTTGACTTTCATTTATTTTTGGTTGTTTATATTCTGTTTCTTGTTGGCTTTTTTTACCAATACTGTTGTTTGCTAAATTTGTGGAAGTAGAGGTATTAATTGGCCCGATCATAGTGCTACCTCATAAAGGCTTGAAGTTGTTTTAATGCTTGAGATGTTTTTTTATCAATCGGTTGAAATGGATTTTCAATTAAAGATCCAAAATCTTCAGTATCCGAATTTTCTAATAATCGAGGTTGCAACATAAAAATACGGATCATTTTTTTGTTATTCTCAGATTGATAACTAAATGCTCGGCCAATTAAAGGAATAGTGCTTAAAAAAGGAACGCTATTCTCAGCTTTCACATTATCTTCGCGTGTATATCCACCAATTAATAAACTTCCACCTTCAGAAACACGGGCAACAGTACTAATGTTTGTACGGTTTATAACCGGTAATTTTTCAACACTTTCATCATCACCATTCTCATCTTTTTTCTCAGCACCATCTTCAAGATTAATGATCATCTCAATATCTTTATTCAAATTACCAATGCGAGGTAATACACTGATCATCGTACCAAACGTTGTTGATTCTAATGAAGCAACGCGTTCGCCTTTTATTTGTGTATAAAAAGTGGTGTTGTTATCAAAAATAGCAGGTGTATTTTCTTGAGTTAATAAAATAGGACGAGACACCATTTGTGCTTCACCATCTTCACTCAATGCTTTGATTTTTCCTAAGAAACTCAAACCAGATGCTGCACTTAAACTTGCCGTATTAAAAAAGAAAGTACCTTTACTCGAGCCATAACTCGCCTGCCAATTAACCCCTAAACTATCGGCTTTATTTTTAGAAATATCGATTATCCATAGTGACAGTTCAACTTGCCTTTTCGGTTTATCTAATTGAGTAATCAGCGAACCAATCAGCGCTAAACCTTCTCGGCTCGTTTTAACTAAAAGACTATTTGAGCCCGGTAAAGGGACTAATTCGACATTGTATTGTCCCATTTTGGTCATAATAGGAGCATTAGCTTCTTGAATGCTATTTATCGTTTCATCATCTTGCTGTGCATTGTCATTTTCTATATTACGGCTAGGCTCTATTGCTGTTCTTTTGATTCCCTCAGAAGACATAAATAGTTGCTGTAAAACAGAAGTGATACCAGGTAAAACAATTTTTTCATCACGTAAAGTGTAAGCTCGGTCTTGTACAAAAGTGTTTTTTAATGGAAATATTTGTACAAACTCATCACCATAACGAGAACTTCCCGTTGGTACTTGATTATTTATATTTTCATTAATTTGCTCTTGCACATCATTATCTAAAAACTCAGCCGCCGCTTTAACCAACCGAATATAGACAGGGGGACCAGAAATATAAAAAGTGCGTTGATCACGACCTGCTCGCAGTGGATAACGAGGATCATATAATCCCACATCTTGTAAATATTCTTTTAGCTCGATTAAACCTATATTTTGTACCTGAAATAGCTCTTGTAGGATCTCACTGTTCTCATAAATATAAATTGATTTTCCATCATTAAAATAGAGTAATGACAAGCGTTTTATCATCAATTCAAATGCTTCTTCTGGTGAGGAAATATCAAAATTTCCAGTTACTCTTTCCTTTTTTACCGCATTACTCAGAATAAAAGGTTTATTTAGTTTATCTGATAACACAAGAAAGAATTGTTCTACTCGCGTATCAACCGCAATAAAAACATCAGGTTTTTTCACCTGATGTGTATAAATAACTTTTCCTTGTACAGCTTGAGTTTGAAAAGACAAACTGCAGCAAAGTGCTAGCCCAATAGCACAATAAATCTTATTTTTTATTTTCATAAAGATGCTGACCAATTCGGCGAAATTCTGTTGGCGTAATACCAAATAATGTCTTAATTTCATTAGAGAAATGAGACGCTGAACTAAACCCATTATCGACTGCAATTTGTGTCAATGATTCATCGGTTGATAGCGTGGTTAAAATTGAAGATGCTGCACGCCATGAACGCAATTGACTTTTTCCACAATTACCTAAATAACGTTTACATAGTCGTCTAAAATGTGTACCTGATACTCCATATCGCTCTCCGATTTGTGCAATATTACTTTTCTTCTCATCTAAATAGCTAATGAGATGCAAAATAAGCCAATAACTTTCACTGTGTCTTATCGTGACAAATAAAGGCTCTAATTGACTTTCTGTTTTTATTGCTTCATTTATTAATACGTATTCTAGAGATTTATTAGTATCTTCTATATAAAAAATCTGTTGATTAATATCAAATTCAGATCCTATTGCTGTCATTTTTGAAAAATCACGAGCATAATCAATAAACGCCAATAACCTCGCACAAATAAAAAATGAACATTTCTCAATTTTCCATGACTGATTTTCAGATTGAAAAATAACATCTTCATTTTTTGCATTATAAATAAAAGCCTTTCCTTTTATAATTTTAGTCGTTTTTTCATCATATATTTTTACTGGGAAATCATTATTTAAAGGAATGCAAAAGAACAATGAATTCCCCAGCAATATATTTTTATCGCCACTTATTTTTATATCATTTATTAACATAGCAAATACCTCGACTTATACTTATCGTAAATTTAAAAAATTAAAGATAATAAACTTTTAGCTAACTCATTTTTATGGTTTTACTTTATATAATCTTACAATAATATCACCTATTATTAACTATAAAGATGAATAACAAATTTTTTCTGTTTATTATTTAAAAAAAGTGATAGTAAAATATCAATACCACTATCAAATAAAAAACATGTGCTTTTTTTAAAAGAATTTTTATGCTCGTTTGGCTAAACTATATTTATATTATGAATTAATAACAATTTATCATTAGGCTAAATCCATGCTTTATTATATTTACATCCTCAGTGGCCCATTAAAAGGAACAATCATTCCTCTACCACCCAATCGCTATTCATTATTCTTATATAATAAAGAATACATTGAAAACAAAGAAGAAAATGATAAAACCATACTTTATATCCCTTGTGATAAACAGGAAGATGAGAAAAAGCTCGCTATTATACTTGATGAAGATAATAGTGAAAATAATAAATATAGAATTGAAAGTAGCTTAATACAAAAAGAAATCGATAAAGAATATTCGTTGAAAGTCGATAGTCCAATATATAGCAATGATACGCCTATCTTTTTCATTAGTGATAAAAATGATTTATCTTTCGCATCATTTGATTTTAAAAAAAAGAAAAAAACAGGCATCATAAATAAAAAAAATCTTTTATTATTAATATTAATAACACTATTCTTTATAGCATTAGTTTTTTATATAAAGAGACCGACAGAAGAAAAAATTATTCCAACTTTATCAAAAAGTTTAAATTTTAAAGGATATCAAGGAAAAAATGGATATTATTGCATTTATGATAATTTATACCCGACGTCAAAAATAGAAAATACATTAGAAAATAAAATTATCTATCTGGAAAAAATAAAAAACTTATCTACCGGTAATAATCATCAAAAAATACATATAATTTTTAAAGATAAATTCAAACCTATTGTTAGTTTTTTTTATCATAATGAAACTGAAAAATTAAAAATAATCAATAATATCAATTCTGATTTTTCAAAAAATTGCCAGCCAACCATTAAAGGAATATCAATACCCAACATTATTAATGATATAAATGAATTTGAGCTAACTAAAACAATAGGTTATACCATTGAAGAAAAAAATAACGGATTAACCTTTATTTTTGATGATGCATTAAATATCAGTAACAAAGAAAAACTGGATACTTATATCAAAAAACAAACGGCTATTTTTGGCAGAAAATTTATTTTTTACCGTGAAAATATAAGCAATCCTATGTTGAAAAATAAAGCAACATTACAAGAAGATCATGGATATATCTTTCTTGATAACCAACATCGTTATTTTCCTCAAGGATAATAACGATATTTATAACCGATAATTTAGAATCAATCTTAGAGGAATACTATTATGCCAGCTTATTCTGTTGCCGATGATGTCAGCACTATTAACCAAGTTGATAGTTATTTTCAAGAGCCTGTACAAAAACAAAGTGAGGCATTAAAAATTGCATTAAATGCATTAAAAACAGACACATCAAATGCTGCGGCCTTAGCCGATTACCAAGCAAAGCTTGCTGAATATAATATTACGCGTAATGCAGAATCAACGTCGATTAAAGTTGTGAAAGATTTGGCAATGAGCATTATTGGGAATATGCGTTAGTTTTTATTTAATGGAGGCTGTATATGGCGATTACCCCAGTTGTTCCTGTTCATTTGGCTACATTACCAAACGATAAAAGCACAAGTGATGATAATTTATCCTCAATAATGGTAAACAGCATCACAAGTGGTTTTCAATATGAAAAACAGATCCAAGAAAAGCTAACAACATTAAGCCAATTAAGTGATGTTCAAAGTTACACACAACTACAAACAACACTTAATGACTATACAATTACAATGAATTTAGCGAGCACGTTAGCCAGAAAATCACTGAATATTGTTGAAACATTACTCAAGGCACAATAGTAATGAAAATGCGATATTTGTTTTTGGCATTATTATGTTGCCTGTTTCCATTATTAAGTGGCTGTAAAGATCAATCTCTACTCACTAATTTGGATCAAAGACAGGCAACGGAAATTCAAGCTGTTTTACAAAAACACCAAATAACCAGTACTCGTAAAGCATTAGGAAAAGGGTTATTTGATGTTTCGGTCAAAAAAGAAGATATGGGAATTGCTATTCAGATCTTAGAAGAATATCAATTACCCACACTCTCCCGTATTGAGGTTACTCAATTATTTCCATCAGACGCATTGGTATCGTCGCCTCAAGCAGAAAAAGCCCGTTTAATTTCAGCTATTGAGCAGCGATTAGAACAATCATTACTTACAATTGACCATGTTATTGATGCTAGGGTACATGTGAGTTATCCAATATCCCCCACAGAACGTGTTATTCCAACACCTCATTCTTCAGCTTTAGTTTTTTATGAAGAGGGTATGCTAGATAATGACCAATTAAGCGAAGATGTTCGTGCTTTCATTCATAATGCTTTTAGCGATATGGATGAGAATAATATTACCGTTTTGCTATATCCACGAAACATCAATAAATTCACGTTAATAAACAACCAATTACATCAAGATGATCCTAATTCATCTTTTAGCTCTTGGTTATTCCCCAGCTTATTATTAGTGATTATTGCCGCTGTCATTGTGATTGCATTAGTAATGTATCGACGTAAAAAAATACAGAAGATAGAGAGTGATAATGAATCTAACTCCTGAACAATTTGAAACGATATCTAAGGTAATGTATGAACCCCTTAGTTATATTCATGCTAATTATTCTGTATTAGCCTCAAAAGAAGAAAGTGCGATATGGCAAAAATTAGCCAATCGCCAATTAATTCAACGATATCAACTTATTAATCAACTAGATTGTGACATTGATATTATCGTAGACAAGATTTTTACCCATTGGGCATTACTTCCTCGTTGTGCTTTATTCTTAGGCTATTTTTATTCTCGAGAAACACTTTTATTATCGGGAAATTACTATCGTTTAGATCCACCATTAAAAGCATTCTTATCTCTTTATCCTGTTTTAAACGGAAATAAAAATAGTGTGCTTTCACTTAAAGTGAGTGATCCAATTAGTGTTGGTTATCAATTACTGCTTGATTTTATTCAGTCAATTTCAACCGCACTGGCTCAACGTTTTACATTGCTTTTTGCACCACAATCATCACTGGTTGAACTTCCTCAGTCACTCTTTTTATCCCGTTCACTTTTTCTTTTGGTATTAGATTATGCTGCGCTCGCTGTCTAAAGATCTTTTAACATACACTCGTGAAGGTGTATTAATACGGGCTCGCTATGTTCGACAGCTTGATAATATTTATAAAGCTGGATTAGCGGCCAAACACGCGACAAAAAAAATGCTCCGAGATTTTAATGATAAATTAGATGCGCATAATAAGGAGATAGCAAACCAAGCTTATAGTAAAGGATTACAAGCATTATTAGGGGATATATTAAAATTCTCAATTCAATATCAAGAGCAACTGGCACACTATGAATTTCAACAAAGAGAGCAAATAACCGCAACTATTGCTCAATTTTTTGACTCACCAGAAATACAAGTTGAACTCACACGTCGTTTAATTTCAGCAACACCTTCAGAGAAAAAAATTACGCTAGATATTCCTGCAACGCTACGTCCATATCTTGAGAAAGAACTCAATAATATCAATATTGAATTGGTATCTCATGACAACAAGGTCATTGCTATTCATGCTGGTGATCAAGTGACTTTTTTTGATCCTGCACTGTTACTCAATGATTTAAAAGCACAATTTCACCAACCTTTTTCTGAATCTTATCAAGCAACATTTACTCAAGAAATTAAAGAGGCTCTGCTGAAATTTATTAATACGTTTGATATATCGGATGATATGCATCCTCAAATAGAAACATCCAGTGGGGGCAATAATGAAGATTGATGCTTTGAAAACACAGACTTTATATGAACCACAGCCTCATTTTCCTGCATCAAAAAGTATCGTAAATAAGGAATTAGATCCTTTAATGGCGACACTAAATCCTACTTTTTACCAAAATTTAAAAACGGCCAACGTGAATACAGTCAAAGATATCTTAGCGTTATTAAATCAATTTGATGTTAAAAATGAAGGCAATCAAACCTTAAAAGAAAAACGTCAAGTTGCGCTATTAATGTATGCTCACCAAGAAAGTGAATTAGAAAATAGTGATAATAAAGAGGTCATTAATCAGGCGTTAATTTCACTTCTTTCTTACCAAGGTTTTTATCACCAATTTACACTCGACTTATTAGGAATGAACGATAACCAAGACGATTATGATAGCTTCTTTAAACCTGATAGCGCTTCGTTTTCATTTTAACGTTAATTATAGGATCTGAGCTCCTGCACCTTTCTCACCTAAAATGTCATCTGGATTACGTAATGGGCAATCACTTAGCGATAAACAACCACAGCCAATACAGTGATCAAGTCCGTTACGTAGTCGCTTAAGGCGGTGAATTCTTTCATCTAATCGCACTTTCCAATCCGTTGATATTTCGTGCCATTGTTCTGCGGTCAATTTACTATTTGGTGGATATTTTCCTAGTATTTCCTGAATTTCTTTTAGTGGAATACCTGTACTCTGCGCCGCTTTGATAATTGCCACATAACGCAATACAACTGGAGGGTAACGGCGTTGATTACCTGCGCTTCGATAGCTTTCTATCAATCCTTTTTCTTCATAAAAATGTAACGTTGAAATTGCAACACCACTTCGTTTTGCTACCTCACCAACAGTAAGTGCTCTATTGAAATCTATTTTTTCTTTTTTCATTTTTAACTTTTCCTCTTGACCTCAACTTAACTTGAGGTTTTATAGTCCTCTCCTCAAATTAAGTCAAGCCAGTGGAATACTGACTTCTATGTTTAAGATCGTTGAGAAATGATTTATAGCAACGGCAAATAACCGTTATTTCAAAGCACTGTGGCAACAATTCAATCAATAAAAATAGAAAAATGCTCATCATGGGATAGGCAATAATATGAATAAAAAACTCACTTTTACCGTCTGTGCCTCGCTTTTTTTGCTCAGTGCAGGTGCGATGGTCTACGCGACAACTTCATCAAATGATGAGGAAACGCAGCAATTTGCTTACCCTCCAACAAAAGTGGCATTAGCAACCGTACAATCATCAAAATTACCCAACAATATGCAAGGGGTTGGAGAATTAGAAGCTGCGCGCCAAGTTTATTTAGCTGCTGAAACCAATGGTCGAATTGCTGTGATTAATTTTGAGTCGGGGCAAACTGTTAAAGCGGGTCAAGTTTTAGCGAAATTAAATGATGAACCTGAACAAGCCGAGTTATTACGTTTACAAGCGCAATTAACCAACGCAGAAAAACTCTATTCTCGAACCAGACAGCTTTATAGTAAAAATATGGTGGCAACAGCGCAATTAGATAGCACGTTATCAGAACGCGATATGATTGTGGCCTCCATTCGTGAAGTGAAAGCGCGGATTGCACAAAAAGCAATTAAAGCGCCCTTTGACGGTATTGTTGGAATAAAACTTGTCCATGAAGGGCAATATCTTAATGCGGGTGAACGTGTTGCCTCACTCGTTGATGCAAGCCATTTAAAGCTCAATTTCTCCCTTGATGAACAAGCTGCACCGAAAATTTCAACCAAACAGCCAATCAATATCGAAGTCGATGCTTACCCAGATATTATTTTTACGGGTTCAATAAATGCGATTGATCCTCTTATTAGCCCTTCTCGTACAGTGCAAATACAGGCTGTTTTACCGAATACTGACAATAAATTAAAAGCGGGCATGTTTGCTCGTGTTCAAGTTACTTCTCCTGATAGTCCTATGGTATTAACCGTACCAGAAACGGCAGTTACTTATACTGCTTATGGAGATACCGTGTTTGTAGCGCAATCTGACAATCAAAAAAACCTTATCGCTAAGCGTGTCTCTGTGAAAGTTGGATTGCGCTACAACGGCATGATTGAAATAAAAGAGGGTTTAGCCCTTGGAGATCAAATTGTTTCATCAGGCCAAATTAAATTAAGTGATGGGATAGCAATTGAACCCATTGAGCAAGATACATTGGCGTTGGCTCAATCAGCAACAACAAAACCATAACGGGAGCTAATAATGAAATTTACCGATATTTTTGTTCGGCGCCCTGTTTTGGCGTTAGTTGTTAGCACGCTGATTTTTTTACTGGGCGCATTTGCGTTCAGTAAATTGCCCATTCGCCAATATCCGATGTTGCAAAATTCAACGATCACGATAGCAACGGATTATCCCGGCGCTTCATCTGAATTAATGCAAGGATTTGTGACACAACCGATCACACAAGCCGTTTCCTCTGTTGAGGGCGTGGATTATATTTCATCTTCTTCGGTACAAGGGAAAAGCTTAGTCACGGTGAGAATGGAGCTAAACCGTGACCCTACTCAAGCTTTAACGCAAGTGATGGCAAAGGTGAATCAAGTGCGCTATAAGCTACCTGAGCAAGCTTATGATCCCGTTATCGAGCTTTCATCTGGTGAATCAACAGCCGTTGCATATGTTGGTTTTTCTAGTGAACAGCTTTCTATTCCTGAACTAACCGACTATCTTTCTCGTGTTGTTGAACCCATCTTTTCATCTATTAATGGTGTGGCTAAAGTTCAAGTATTTGGCGGTCAACAACTGGCAATGCGCTTATGGTTAGATGCTGATCGACTAGCAGGACGCAATTTAACAGCCAGCGATGTGGCAGAGGCTGTTCGTCGTAATAACTATCAAGCCGCTGCGGGTAAAGTCGAGGGTGAGTTTGTGATTGCCAACGTTTATGTCAATACTGATCTCACTAATGTCGAAGAATTTAAAGATATGGTGATTAGTAATGATGGCAATAGTCTGGTGCGTTTACGTGATATTGGCACAGTGGAGCTTGGTGCGGCGACCACCGAAACCAGTGGTATTATGAATAGCAAAAAAGCGGTATTTTTAGGTCTATTTCCCACACCAACAGGCAACCCTCTCGTTATTGTTGATGGTATTCGTGAAAATCTCGCTGATATTGAAAAAACCTTACCTCCAAGTGTTGAAGTGGAGCTTGCTTTTGAAACTTCACGTTTTATCAAAGCCTCTATTGACCAAGTAGTACAAACATTAATTGAAGCAATTTTAATTGTTATTGCTGTTATTTATCTCTGTTTGGGCTCATTTCGCTCTGTTCTTATTCCTGTACTTGCCATTCCGTTATCTATGCTGGGTGCAGCAGGATTAATGCTTGCCTTTGGCTTTAGCATTAACTTACTGACTTTATTGGCAATGGTTTTAGCCATTGGGTTAGTCGTGGATGATGCGATAGTGGTTGTTGAAAATGTGCATCGCCATATTGAAGAAGGACTATCACCGGTTCAAGCGGCACTAGTGGGTGCAAGAGAAGTTGCAGGCCCTGTTATTGCAATGACCATTACATTAGCCGCAGTTTATGCGCCTATTGGTTTAATGGCAGGTTTGACTGGCGCACTATTTAAAGAATTTGCGATAACACTGGCAGGTAGTGTGATTGTATCCGGTATTGTGGCATTAACCTTATCACCCGTGATGAGCTCATTAATGTTAAAACCAAAAGAAAATGAAGGCAAAATGGCAAAAATTGCCGAGTATGTCTTTGATAAATTGGCTCATTATTATGGTTACGTACTCAATTTTTCTTTAGCTAACCGCTGGTTAACCCTCGTTTTCGCCTTAGCCGTATTTGTCAGCTTGCCGTTTTTATATAGCCAGACAAAACAAGAATTAGCGCCTTCAGAAGATCAGGCGAGCGTCTTAACCGCCGTAAAAGCACCACAACATGCAAATTTAGCCTATGCAGAACGTTTTAATCAGAAGCTTGATGAAATTTATATGAGTCTGCCTGAAACAGATAGCACATGGATAATTAATGGCACAGATGGCCCTTCGGCAAGCTTTGGTGGGATCAACTTTGATGGTTGGGATTTACGTGACCGCAATGCAGATCAAATCCAAGCTGACTTGCAAAACCGCGTAAGTCATATTGAAGGAACCAGTATTTTTGCTTTCCAATTAGCTTCTTTGCCCGGTTCGGTGGGGGGATTACCTGTGCAAATGGTATTACGCAGCCCATTAGGTTATCCCGTTTTATTTGAAACAATGGAACAAATCAAACAACAAGCCAGAGAAAGCGGTCTGTTTGTCGTGGTAGATAGCGATTTAGATTACAACAACCCTGTCGTTCAAGTTGCAATAGATAGAGCAAAAGCCAATAGTTTAGGTATTCGTATGCAGGATATTGGTGAATCACTGTCTCTGTTAGTCGGTGAACATTATATCAACCGCTTTGGTATGGATGGTCGATCTTATGATGTGATCCCGCAAAGTGTACGTCACCAACGTTTAACGCCAGCAGCACTTGCTGGGCACTATATTCGTACTCAAGATAATGTGTTAATTCCATTATCGACAGTGGTAAATATTACGACACAAGTTGAGCCTAATAAGCTCACGCAATTTAATCAACAAAATGCAGCAATTTTCCAAGCGATCCCCGCACCGGGTATCACAATGGGGCAAGCAGTCGCCTTTTTAGAAAACGTAGCAGATTCATTACCTGCGGGCTTTAGCCATGACTGGCAATCTGATTCTCGCCAATTTACCCAAGAAGGAAATACCTTAGTCTTCGCTTTTATTGCGGCGCTTATCATTATCTATTTAGTGTTAGCCGCACAGTATGAAAGCTTGGTTGATCCATTGATTATTTTGATTACGGTTCCGTTATCGATTTGTGGTGCATTAGTGCCATTAGCTTTAGGTATAGTGACATTAAATATCTACACTCAAATTGGTTTAGTCACCCTGATTGGACTTATCAGTAAGCACGGCATTCTAATGGTGGAATTTGCTAATGAATTGCAAGTTCATAAAAACCTAAACCGACGTGATGCGATTATTGAAGCAGCAAAAATCCGCTTACGCCCTGTGTTAATGACCACGGCGGCAATGGTGATTGGGCTTATCCCACTGTTATTCGCTAGTGGTGCTGGGGCAAATAGCCGCTATGGATTAGGACTAATTATCGTCTCAGGAATGTTAGTTGGCACATTGTTTACCTTGTTTGTATTGCCAACAATGTACAGCTTTTTAGCGCGAAACCATCAAATCAGCGCCCAAACAGAACGTCAAAAACAGTTACAGCAAGTGAGTGAGTTGTAAATCTCAATAATAACAAGAAGTCATATGTCGTAGTCATGTCGTAAAAATAATCCCCATTGTGAATGCAATGGGGATTGTTTATAGCTATTTAAACAAATGTTGTTTTATTTTAATATCATCATTAAGTAGCGGTATATTATTATTTATTGCATATTTCAAAAGTTCAGCAATTTGCTCAGGCTGATAAAGCGCTCGGACACTGCGTTTTTCTCTTAAATCAGAGATAATACTTTCTAAACTTTTTCCTTCTTTATTCCCAGATTGTTCTGCTTTCATCATATCCATTAAAGCAATAAATTCCCCTGTTCTTCCTAATCCAGCAAGGCAATGAACCGCTATATTTTCTTTTGTTGGGTTTATTTTTAATTTATCGCCAATAACATTAATTGTATTTTTTAATTTTGTCGCATCTATTCCTGTATGATCAGCCCAATCATAAATATGGACAAAGTTTATTATTCTCTTTTCATTACTGTTTTCTTTAGTCACTAAATTAGTATATGTTTTGCAATTTAAATATCTTTTATTTCCTGAAAATTCATTTTCTCCATTTTTATTTTCTACAACTTTAACTATTCCATTTTTATCTTTTATTTTAAACTTATTGAAATCCCACTTTTCAATGGGGCGAGAATTTATATTATCTAAATCCAAATCTTCTCTAAAATATTTAAAACCTTCTTTTTCAAAATCACTTTTATTATATTCACCACCCAGTTTTGAGAGATCTTTTTTGATATCATCATTCGATGCTAAAACATAAACTGTATCTATATTGTTATTAAATAACATATTGAAATAATGATTTAAACTCTCTTTACTATTCAAAGGATATTGGGATGCAATAGTTATATTAGAAGAATTATAAGAACTAACATTATTCGCTGGCAATGATACATTGCCTGATTTTATTAAAGTATCTGTACGATACATTAATTGCTTACTGTATCTAGAATTTTCAACCGATTGATAATCAGCGGAACTATATTTTAAACCATTTAAGTTATTAAATAACTGTTCAGCTTTTTCATTATACTTATCTGTACCAGTGCATTTTTTAACCGAAACTAAAAAATTATCTCTCACATTACGCAAATTTACTTCTTTATTAGATTGAGTGAAATTAAAATTTGATATATCTGCATTATTAATTTGTCGTCTAGAACGTAAGCTATTATTTACTATTCGTGTTTTAGGTGACAAGTCAGTAGGAAGACTATAAATCGTATTTGATAATTTATATATTGATGAACCTGCTGGTGGTTTAGGAAACAGTATTGGCTTAATTTCATTATGGCTATTTTTAATACTTATTATATTGTCACGAGTACTATTTTTTACCTCTCCACTTGATCCTAATGAATTTGTAATAGGTACACTTATTGAATTAACTGGTGATAATATCATATCTATGCCCTTAAATATAAAACTGTATTATCTTATTAGAGAACGATTTGATATATAAAAAAAACACCTTTATAAAATTTATAAAAAACAAATTAAAATACCGATACAGTTTAATCACATATCGGCATTTAAGTTAAAAAGGTAAAATCACTATCTAATTTATAAAGTTAGCTTACATCGTAGAGAATGTATTCATAATTATCCCGCCAGAGATAATTAATGCCATTGAAAATATAGCGGGTAAGTCTGGTTTTTGTTTATATAGAATCATGGCAACTAAAGTCACCCCCACAATACCAAACCCACACCATAGTGAATACGCTACACCAACAGGAATATATCCCATTGCACGCGTTAAAGCGAAATAACAAATACAGTAAGCAGCAATCACTAAAACAGAAGGAGCTAATTTACTAAAGCCATTGGTCTTTTTGATCATCGACGTGCCGGTGATTTCAGAACCGATAGACAGCGCCAGCCATAAGAATCCGGTAAACATAATTGTTATCCTTATTTATTTTAACAAAACTCTTATTTATCAAAGATAAGTCTTATTAAAAATTAGATTTATTAAGAAATAGATTTATTTATTAACTGGCGATGCTGCCTGTTTAATATTAGGAGTTTCAGTTGTCTCTTCTTCCTCTTCTTCTGATCCCATTTTGGAGAAGAGATTCATAATCACAATACCACTGGCAATCACTGCCATACCTATTATTGCCGCAGTATCAGGATGTTGACCATAAAATAACATACCTAAAGAAGAAACTACTAAAATACCAGTACCAGACCACGTCGCATAAGCTAAACCAACTGGAATATTTTTTACTGCACGCGATAACGAGTAATAACAAATAACATAAAGAACAACAATTAAGCCTAATAATAATGTTTTAGTTGTACCTTCACTATTATCAAACATTTTTAAGGTAGAGGTTGCTGAGGTTTCTGAAATAATAACCGCCAGCATCCAAAGCCATGATTTAGCTTTTGGTGACATAATAAGACTCCTGAGTTATCAGATATAATTTAAGATTAATTTTTCAAACTTTTTAAATATTCAATAGCAGAATCCGTCAATTTATCTTTCGATAAATGATATTCTCCAGGTTTATTCATTACTTCATTTAAAGTAATATAGCGATTATTATTCTCTTGTTTAATTTCAGGTTTATATTCAGGTTTAGCTTGATGGTTAATATCATGGTTTATTAAATTAGCTTCAACATCATTTATAGGATGAAAAATAATACCCATTGATTTTAATCGACTAATATTTTCCTGAATAAGCAGGTTGTACTCTTTATTTTTATTTAAACCTAAAATCTCATTTAATTCACTTTCTGGTTGGCAAAAATAAGGTAATGCGATAACAGGAATATTTTGAGCGAGTGCAGAATGAATTAACTTCCCTTCTTCACTGATAAATAGCCCATTAATAATTTCACCCACCAGCTTTTTATCAAAATAAGGAACAAACAGTGCGTGATAAGTCGATAACTGCTGGCAATCGAACTCACTCGCGTTATGCATTTCTCCTAGATGACGCCATTTCGACAAATCATGACTGACTTGTGCCTGTGTTGTAACAAAAAGAGAAAATCGGATATGAGAAAACGTGTTGATACGCTGACAGATTTCATCTTGGTATCCCGGTGCAGGTGTAAGCGCTAACAACACTGACTTTTTCATTCTTTTTTCTATTTCAGCGACTATCCTTTCAATTAACTGATTGTCCATTACGTCACCTCATTGCCTTAGCTGACAATAAATACGCTATCGTTGTTACGAAGTCCTGCAGCATTCGCCTCATCAGTATCTATATGAAATTCCAAAGAAAATTTCTCACTAACTCGAACAACGACCTCATCAAAAATCAGGCTACGCTCGCCTTCTGTTTTGACATGCACTTTTTGACCATTAGTGACGTTTAACATTCTGGCGTCAATTTCACTCATATGAATATGGCGTTGAGCACAAATCACTTGCTCTTTTAATTCAACATGACCCGCAGGTCCCATTAAAACAGCATTGCCAGAACCGGCTAAATCACCCGATTCACGTACTGGCGCTTTTACACCTAATGCAAAACAGTCAGCTTTTGAAATTTCTAATTGGCTTTGGGGACGAACTGGCCCTAAAACACGAACTTTACTGATCGAGCCTTTAGATCCCACAACAATCACACACTCTTTTGCTGCAAACTGACCCGGTTGTTTAAGATCTTTAAACGGGGTGAGTTGATAACCTTTGCCAAATAAGACTTCAACATCTTGCTGTGAAAGATGCACATGACGATTAGAAATACCAACAGGGATAGCCATTCCTTGCGTCTCTCCCAACATTACGCCATGTGCGGGTAAGCGAGAGAGAATTTTTCCCATGAGTTGTTGATTAATCATTATTTTTTACCTTTGCGGCTTTCTGGTTTGATCTCTTTTTTACTGCTTTGAGCTTTATCTGTAGCGGCCTTAGTTTCAGAGGCAATCTTTTGAACCTGTAAATCTGCAACTGCTTTTGTAGCTTCAGGGTTTTCAACTTCGTTTTTAACAGGGGCTTCAACTCTTGTTTCAGCTATTTTTTCAGCAATTGTTTCAACGACTGTTTCAAGAGCAGTCTCTTGCGTTATTTCAGCAACGGCGGGCGCTTTTTTCTTACTTTTTACTGTCAGTAATTTAGTAATAACACTTAGCTCTGGTCTTGCGATCACCAATGATCCGATAACCAACTCTTTTTGGCTCACGACATCAACACCATGATCAATCGCTGTTTTAACAGCACTGATCTCACCTTGAAAACAGACTGATACCAACCCAGAACCCACTTTTCGGTACCCGATAATTTCCACGTTTGCTGCTTTACAAGCGGCATCAGCTGCCTGAATGGCTGCAGTCAACCCTCGTGTTTCAATCACACCTAAACTGTTCATCTTTCTCTCCTACTTAGTGGCGGACAAGACGGATATCGAAATCAAATTTCTTAAAGAAGGCTTCTAAGCTGTCAAGCTCTTCAGGCGTATAACTGGGATCAGTTTTCATTGGGTAAATCATTTCCAATTTTTCGTATTTATTACGTCCAAATTGGTGATAAGGGAGAATATCGATGCGCTGAAGATTACCGCGTTTTGAAAGTTCCATTGCATAGTTAATCGCGCCAGTGATCGCATCATAAGAGTCGTTATAACCTCGCACTAAAGGCATACGGACAACCACATTTGCACCAAGATCCATTAAACGCTCTAGATTACGGCGGACATTCTCATTACCAATGCCAAACAACGCTTTATGCTGAGTGGTATCAATGTGTTTGATATCAATAAGAAATTGATCAACAACTTCCGCTAATTTTTCATAATTCGCCACATTAGTGGTTGCTTGTGTTTCCACGGCGGTATTGATCATCATCTTTTTACATTCTCGTAAAAGCGCAACCGCAAAATCAGTTTGTAAACTCATTTCACCGCCACCGATTGTGACACCACCTCCTGAAGAGATGTAAAAGTCATAATCTTGCATGATGATTTTCATTAACTCAGAAACGGAAACATCTTTTCCCATAATATCAAGCGCATCAGAGATACACACTTCTTCACATTTGCGACAACCAATACAATCAACAGCGCGATCAACACGATGAACTTGTTTACCACTTTCATTGGTTGTCATGTAATGCACACCCGCCGGACAAACATCAACGCATTTACCGCAATCTACACATTTGTCGCGAGAGTACATCACTTGAAATTCACTGCTAAGACCTTCTGGATTTGAACACCAAGGGCAGCGGATATTACAGCCTTTTAAAAAAACGAGAGTACGAATACCATCACCGTCATAAATAGAGTATTTCTGGATATTAAATATCCGACCTCTTGTTTCTGCCGCCGTCTCCATCTTTACGCCTCCAAATCTGCATCAAACATCCCTGTTCGATAAATTTAAATCTTGTCTTGTCGATTAAAAGGGATAGCCTGTGCCATCCCTATGGCTATGATTAGAATTTCTCAATCACAGTACGACTGATAATTTCATCCTGAACTTCTTTACATAATTCAACGAAGTAAGCACTGTAACCTGCAACGCGAACAATCAAATCGCGGTATTTTTCAGGCTCTAATTGCGCTTTTTTCAGTACTTCATTATCAACATAGCTAAATTGCATCTGACCGTTACCCAGAATTGAAGCCGTTCTTAATAAGGTAATTAAACCTTGGCGTCCTTCATTGGTATCTAATAAACCTTTCAGGAATTTGAAGTTATGAACCATACCGATATTCATGGTTTCAACATTCATCTTACTGATTGATTTGATAATCGCTGTTGGGCCATGTTTATCTGCGCCTTGTGTTGGGCTGATACCATCTGACAATGGTTTCCATGCAAAACGACCATTTGGAGTCGCTGCGGTTAACTCACCAATTGGCGTGTTATTAGAGATAGACAGCGTACCGTGGCTCAGAGTGGAATAGAGCATTTTGTATTTACGGCATTCACGCTCAGTCCATTCCGTAATATCCAGCGCATATTGGTCAACAACATCGTCGTCGTTACCAAATTTCGGTGCATTTAAGCAGTCACGTAATAACTCATCATGACCTTCAAAGTTAGCTAATAGCGCATCACGAATTTGCTCTAAGGTGTATTTCTTATCTTCATAAACAAGTTTGCGAATAGCCGCCATTGAGTCCACATAAGTCGCTAAACCTGAGAAAATCAGACCTGGGCCATGGTTAACCATCGCACCACCCGCAGTGACGTCTTTACCTTGTTCCATACAGCCTTCAACCAGCAGAGACATTAATGGTTTCGGTGCAACATCGCGGTGAACACGTTGGCTGATCACCGTACCGATTGCCGATAAACGAACGATATGTGCCACTTGCTCTTTTACAGCGCGGTCGAAATCTTCATAAGTACGCAGGTCGCGTAAATCGCCTGTATCTAAACCTTGATAGCTATCAAACAGCACCATACGACCACGGTTTAATACAAATTCAATTGCGATAGGCCATTGGGTATAACCTGTTGATGTCCACTGATAAATACGACCTGATTTTTGTGGCTCAACACAACCCATCAAGCAGTAGTCTCGTGCATCTTCAAAGTCGAAGCCTTTACGCAGCATCATCTTGATATGAGAATCATCGAAGTGACAGGCTGGGAAACCCATACCCGCTTTTACTACATCAACGATTTTTTCCATATATTGCTGTGGTGATTGGTTATGAATACGACATGCGAGTGATGGTTGATACACTTTCACAAAGCGCACAGCATCCATAATCAAGTAAGTTAAATCGTTACATGCATCGCCACCAGAGCGTTTTTGTCCACCGATAGTTAAGTTGATAAATGGTTGATAACCTGCAAAATATTTCGCACCTAACTCACTCGACATCCACATTAATTCAGCACATTTGATGATAAAGGCTTGCATCATTTCCAGTGCTTGTTCACGCGTTAAACGCCCTGATTTGATATCGTTTTCATACATTGGGAAGCAGTATTGGTCTAAACGACCTAAAGAAAGACCTGTTTGGTTTTCTTCTACTTCAAACAATGACTCAACTGTCCAAATACTTTGCAATGCTTCTTGTAGCGTTTTTGGTGGGTTAGCGGGTACATTTTCGTTGACTTGAGCAATCGTCAGTAACTCTTCACGACGTTGTGGATCACGCTCTTTTGATGCTAATTCACGCGCATGTTCTGCAATGCGATGTGCGTAAGCAATGACACCTTCACAACTTTCAATAGATGCTTTGTAGAAGTAGATACGGTCGATATCAGCAGGGTTTTCCATGCTTAATTCAGCCAGTTTGGCTTGCGCATCGGCTTTAATACCGTTCATACCTTTAGTGAAAAGCAGTACGTCATAACCAGGACAAGTATCGCCACCACCATTAATTTGGTGATAAGAAAGGTCACTGACAAAGGTTTCACCACTAAATTCCCACACACCCGCTTCACGATATTGTGCTTCGCAGATCTCATCTAAAGAACGACCTTCCCAGAATGGAACAATCTCTTCGCGAATAACTTTTTTGTCTTCTTCTGAAATTTGGAATGGATCTTGTGGACGTGTACTCATGGTATCGAGTTCATCACGAACCCATCGCCATGCGATATCAGGAGAGAAAGCACCAGCACGCGCTTTTCCACAAGGATGTCCCACAATCAGCTCTTCATCTTGAATTAAGATAGGTGCGGTTTCACATGCGCGACGGAAAGCTTTAGCGCGCAGTAAAATTGGTGGTAAACCCGGGTTATTACGGACAATTTCAGTAAATGCTAATGCTCTATAAATAGAGACACTTGGGCGTGCTTCTAAATAGCGATTACGTAAGCGTTGTAAGCGAGGCGTTAAACCTTCCATTACTTTGAATTCGCCCGCATCAGCACTTGGTGCTGCAACAAAATTTGCAGAAGGTGCAGCGTATTGAGGTTGTGAATTCACACGGCCATTATATAAACGCACTTGCAGTGAGCTGTGTAAGGTTGACAGATTAGCGCGAGCTGATAACAGCATCTCTGACAGTTCGTTGATGCTGACTCGTGGATCGTTAATATCCACACCCTGTGTCATTGCATCAAACATTGGGTAACCATCAACTTCTTTGGTTGCGCGCACTTCTGAAAGCTCCGCTAATTTCAGCCATACGCTTTCAACAATTTCATAGGCTTGTGCTTGCGTTAAGCGACCTTGGTCAATATCACGTTGATAGAATGGATATAACGCTTTATCAAATCCCATTGGGTTGATTGCGTAACTACCATTTTCCAGATGTAAAACTAATTGCAGTAAATAGAATACTTGAACCGCTTCTTTAAAGGTTTCTGCTGGTTTTGCAGGGACTTTACGTAATACAGTCGCACTATCTAATAATTCAGCTTTACGGTATGGGTTATCTTCCATTGCTGCTAAATTCTCTGCTTTTGCAGACAGAATTTGTGCGAAATACAGTGCTGCATCACATGCATAAATAGCTGATTTACAGTAATTAGCTTCGTCCATACTGCTACGATTTACGGCACTACCAATACTTCTAATTCTGTCTTCAAGCTGTGCTTTAATTGCTAAGAAACCTTGGTTTACCACCAGCATATAATCAGGTGATGCAACGCTATTATTAATACTTAAGAAACGGTAGATAGAATCACTACGCACTTCTTCTTCAGAGTGAAAAATCGCACCGCGTGGTGTTGATGACTGGCTGCCGATAATCAGTTCATCTTGTGCAATATAGCTTGGAAAATGGCGGATAAACTCATAAAAACGCTGTGCAGGTTTAATCGCTTGAGGAACACCTGCAATGCTGTTGTCTAATGAATCAAAAATTGTCGCACGCTCTGTACTGATTGAGCTATTACGTGAAACTAAACGTTCTGCCAGCATTTTTACGCGTGGCGTCAAAGAATATTTGGCCATGTGAGGCTCTCCTGATGTTCTTTACTTGACCTAATCGGTATTAATTCGGTTGAGCATTAACTGTGTGATACACCGGCAAATGCCTGACGATACAATGTTTCTAATTGGTGTGTGTTCACGTCACGCGGATTTGTCGGCGTACAGCTATCTCGTAAAGCCTGTCCGACCATTTCCATTAAACGGGCATAAAAGTCCGCTTCACTGACACCGGTATCGCGAATACTCTTCGGCATACCCATTTCATCTTTCAATACATTAATGGCGACGATTAAACTGGTTACCCCTTCTCTTACGGTGCTAGCCGGAAGCCCTAAGCTTTGAGCAAGATAGGCGTAACGTTTTGCTGCTTCACTATTACAATCACCATGAAGATTGGCGTTAAAGGCGACAACATGTGTCATCAATAACGCATTTGCACGACCGTGAGGAACGTGGAATACACCGCCTAATGCGTGGGCAAGACTGTGAGTAATACCCAGCGAAGCGTTAGTAAATGCCATGCCTGCAATACAAGATGCGTTATGCATTTTTTCGCGAGCCATTAAGTTGTCACCTTGATGGTGGCAATCAATAAGATGACCAAAGACTAACTTGACGGCTTTCTCTGCCATCGCATCAGAGAAATCAGATGCAGCTTTAGAAACATAAGCTTCTAGCGCATGACAAAGGACATCCATACCTGTATCAGCGGTAATGGCAGGTGGTACAGATTTCACCAACTCAGGATCGAGAATGGCGACATCAGGCAACATAAACTCATCAACCAAGACCAGTTTTTCACTGCGTGATTTGATCACTGAAAAAGAGGTCACTTCAGAGCCCGTGCCACTTGTGGTTGGGATCGCAATAAATTGTGGTTTTGTTCTGTTGCTCTCTTTACGGGTATGCCAGAGGGAGTACATAACGGCTTTCGCGGCATCGATAACAGACCCACCACCGAGTGCGATAACCAAGTCTGGATAGTTGGCATCCATCATTTTCATACCACTGACAATGGCTGAAATATCAGGATCAGATGCCACATCATCATAGACTTGAAACTCGATACCTCGTTGCATTAACTTATCAGTGACTTTATTTGCAAAGCCAAACTTCACCATTGCTTTATCTGTCACCACAAATGCGCGGCGGGCAGTTAACCCAGAGAGAAAATCCAGTGCATTGGCGCCAAACTGAATTTTGGGTTTTATCAGAAACTCACTCATGTCGTTATTACTCCTTACTGTCCCGATAAACCTTCTCAACAATGGCAACCACTGACATCGCCTTGTAACGATCTTTGTTCAGTGCAAAGTATTCTTCAGCCAACACAACATCGTTGATACCTGCACCTACACTGTCCACTGCAACATACGTTTTGTTTTTCAGTGGTTTAAGCTCATCATCTAAAGTGGCTATCATTAATAAATTGCTACCTTTAAGTTCTGGGCTTTTTTGTGTCGCTACTACGTGTCCGATTACCTTTGCGAGGATCATGGTTTATATCGCCTTATATCAATGAGTTATTTACTCAGACGTCCGAGAACTTCCTTGATAATGCGTTCCACGTTTTCTTCGGTAATATCACCTTGTTCAATCACTTGCTGCGCACAAGCACTGACCGTCGTTGCATAAGGAGATGCACCAAAGCGATCATCACCTTGAGTTTGACGTTGTGCAGTGGCACATTCAGCATGAACAGGGGTTAAAAAAGGTGAACGAAAACGGTCATCATCAAGAATGCTGGTCTGGTGATTTGCGCTAGAAACAGCACAAGCAGAAACAGCAACTTGAGTAGCTTCTTGTGCTAAAGGACAAGGTTGTTTCAACTCTTCAACGGTACGCACGCCATAACCTACTTTACGAATATTCAGTAGATTCATTGGGCCAACGTTGTCAGAGCTAGAACCACCACCAACAGCACCGCAACCTAAAGTAAGTGCAGGAGTAATATTGGTTGTTGCTCCGATACCGCCTAATGCCGCAGGGGTATTAATCAGAATACGGTTAACGGGTTTTTCTAAAGAGAACTGACGAATAACATCTTCATTTTTAGTATGAATAACTAAGGTATGACCTAAACCTTCGTTAGTCAGTAATTGCACCACACGATCGCACGCTGATTTCCAATCTTCTTCGATATACATTCCTAAGATTGGGCATAGTTTTTCGCGTGAATACGGATTTTTTGGTGAAACAGTATCTTGTAATGCGATTAATACACGCGTATTTGCGGGTACGCTAAAGCCCGCACGTTGGCTTAAATAAATCGCATCTTTACCCACAACGGCTGGGTTAATCGTACCGTTAGCACGCAGTAACATTGAAGCCACTTTTGTTGCTTCTTCGTCATTCATAAAGTAAGCACCTTGCGCTAATAACTCGCGGTGAACTTCGTTATAAATGCAACGTTCTACGATAATGGATTGCTCTGATGCGCAGATAACTCCGTTATCGAATGTTTTACTGGTGATGATATCGCTCACTGCTTTTTTGATATCCGCACTACGTTCGATAAATGCAGGACCATTACCTGGGCCGCCACTGATGGTTGGCGTACCAGATGCATAAGCTGCACGCACCATACCTTCACCACCAGTCGCTAAAATCAATGACACATCTTTGCTGTGCATTAATTCTTTTGTCGCTTCCAGAGTCAGTAATGTCACACCATCAACAATACCTGCTGGCGCACCAGCTTCTAGCGCCGCTTTTTTAACAATTTCTAACGCACGGAAACTACACTGTTTTGCATTTGGATGTGGAGAGAAAATAATCGCATTACCCGCTTTCAGTGCAATTAGGGTTTTATAGATAATGGTTGATGTTGGGTTAGTTGAAGGGACTAACGCCGTGATAACACCTAAAGGCACGCCAACATCCATGACTTTTTTCACTTTATCGTCATTGATAATGCCAACGGTCTTCATGTCTTTCATATGTTCATACACACGCAATGACGCGAAGGTATTCTTCAGCACTTTGTCTTCCCACTTACCAAAGCCTGTTTCTTCGTTCGCCATTTTCGCCAACTCTTCTGCATGACGAGCGGCTTCAAATGCAATGTGTTTTACAATACTGTCGATTTTTTCCTGCGAAAACTTAGCATAAACAAGTTGTGCATTTTTCGCGTTACGAACTAGCTCACGAGCCAGTTGTCTGGATTGCAAATCTTTATCTAATGCAACCATGTCTTCCCCCATACAGGAGTTAAAAAATTTAGCTGAATAACTTATTTCTTTGCTTTACAGCACGCCTGAGTAATCAGGCTTTGTGCTGTTGTGCGATTTTCTCGATATCGTTATGCGGTCTTGCAATAACACGAGAAGTCACGACGGTGCCGATACGTTTCGCCGCTTCAACACCTGACTCAACCGCTGCATTGACTGCACCGACATCGCCTTTCACCATCGCTGTCACTAAACCTGAACCGACGTTTTCATAACCAATCAGTTCAACATTGGCTGCTTTACACATTGCATCAGCAGCTTCAATGCAAGCGACAAGACCTTTGGTTTCAACTAGACCTAGTGCTTCTTTCATATTTATTTCCTTCGTTATTCAGTCACTTTGTACTGGGCAACGATTTTTTGAATATCGTTATGTGGACGAGCGATGACTAATGAAGTCACAACCGTACCAACACGTTGAGCAGCTTCTAAGCCAGATTCCACAGCGGCTTTAACGGCACCTACATCACCTTTCACCATTGCAGTTACTAAACCTGAACCCACATTTTCGTAGCCGATTAACTCAACATTTGCCGCTTTACACATCGCGTCAGCTGCTTCAATACAAGCAACCAGCCCTTGAGTTTCAATAAGTCCTAATGCATCACCCATACGTTCTCCTAAGGCAGAAACTATGCCTTGTGTTTGATAACAATCTTGTTGATGTCATTGTGAGGACGAGCAATCACGAGCGATGTAACAACTTCACCCACGCGTTGTGCTGACTCCACACCTGAATCCACTGCAGCTTTCACTGCGCCTACGTCGCCTTTCACCATCGCAGTCACGAGACCTGAACCCACATTTTCATAGCCAATAAGTTCAACGTTCGCGGCTTTACACATAGCGTCAGCGGCTTCAATACATGCCACCAGACCTTTGGTTTCGATCAGACCTAATGCATCACCCATTTTCATTTCCTCCGAGAAGCCGTTTAACGGTTTACGTTTGCCCATTGTGTCTGCGTGGTGATTTTTTAAACGCAGACGTTGGTTTCAAAATCACTATAACGCGCAAAAAAGAAAACAAAATATAAATCCATGATATGAACACATATAGAATTTAACTCTGCTATTTAGCGTTATTTATGCCTCTATTTATCTTTTCATACTGTTAATTTCATTTTTTCATCGTTATAAAATTATTGAATTTCATAAAAAATAGATTAAAAAACAGGCAAATTAACTTTGTTAGAAGGATGTTGAAAAGGTGCAAAAAGCCAGTACATATCGACGGGAAAGATGTGCGGAATATCACTGATATTTGAACGTGAGATCAATAATTGAAAAAGGCTAAATAGAGTCTATATACAAATCGTGCTATTTTTTTGTTGATAACGTATTTATCAAAATTAAACCTTTACTACGGTGTATAAAAAATAAAGATGGGTACTCTTTACTATAAATGTCATGTAGACAATCGGTTCAAATTAAGGAATAAGCAAAAGAGCTAAAATCAGGAATGTGTGAGAAAAGAAGATTAATTAAGGGGATGGGATATATTGAGTTTTAGATAAACAAAAAGGCGGCTATATAGAGGCCACCTTGCAAAAATAAGATCAGATAATCAGGGCAATTAATCGAATTTACTACCCGGCTTTAAGGTACAAATATAGAGTGGTGAATTGAGCGAACTTAAAAGTAATGTTTTCTCATTTAGCTTCTGTGCATTAATAAATAACCCATCATGACTGTCTGACATTTCACGCATAAAATAGTCAAAAATCACATCAGGTGATTCATCAATTGATGATGCACTAGCATCCCATTGGCTAACAAAATAGTGACGTTCAGTCGGTGAAACACGCTTAGTTGTATAATCAAATTTCACATAGCGTTGTAAATACAACCACCCTGCTTTTGAGGTGGTATAACCTTCAACGACAATTGACCCTTTACCATTGGCACCAAATGAAAAATGAATATTACCATTTACATTTTCATCTTCCATATTTTCAAAACGCATAATGCCTTTGGTTGAGCAAACCATGACACCTTCATTTTTAATGGTTAATAATCTTGTTGCGGCATAAGTGGCGACCAAGATAAAAATCAGGGCCGATAAAAAACATAAAAGTTTCCCTGAGATTTTCATTAGTATTTCCAAGAATAGTAAAAGTAATTATCGCAATAACTAAATGGGTTATCTTCGTTCTTTGCACAATGTGCTAAAAATACCCGCCCTAATCCATTTGTTTGTAATTTATCACCATAAAAGAAAACAAATCGCTCGCCTTTTACACACTGTAAATTAAGCTTCTTTCTTACCGCATCAAAATTGCGAACATAATTATCACTTACTGCAGAATTAATCATGGCTTCATTAGAAAGTAATTCACAATCATTGTGTGTTAATGGTGTTAGTGAAATTGGCTTTGATTGATGTTGGTTAAAAAAGATGATCACCGCAAGAAATATTGTACCTAATAAAAAACCAATGCTGGCTAAATACCAGCAAATTTCAGGTTTCTGTGTTTTTTGGGGCGCTTCTTCTTGCGTAGACTCTAAAGGTATTTGAGTTTGCGTTAAAGATAAAGGTGTCGTTGTTTCAACAGCGACTTGATTTTCATCTTTAACTAAAATAGGCGTTTCTTCATTCGTTTGAATTGAAGGTAATAACGTTGAATCATCAATCAGTTCAACTGAAATATCTGGATTAAATTCTAATCGTCCTTTCGCAATGGTAACAATGATATTTTCAATACCATAATGGCGAAATGTTTTTCGTAATAAACTCAAATATTGGTTTAAATTACTGTTTGATGAAACTAATCCGTTATCATCCCAAACCCGTTTTAATACTTCATCACGATTAACAACTCCAGGGTGCTGAATAAAATAAAAGAGTAACGCATTTGCGGTAATAGAAAGATGTGTATCAACACTCTCTTTTTCTAACGATATCGCGCCATCCGTTGCGTCGTAATAAATTAAGGCATTTATTTTGTATTTCATTGTGCCCTCATTCATCCTGATTAAAATTACTGATTTGCTGTGTTTGCCATATAGTCAAATGTCATTTCAGATAATCGTCTAACTAATGCACTACGCTCTTCTTGTGAAATCGTAGGGCCTTCTGTTAATTCAGATAACCAAAGACCATCGGCAGCATAACGAATTAAAGTCCCTAAATAACTATTATCTAATTTATCGCCTTTGGCTAAATGTTCTAACATCCAATCTCGCCAGCATTTGCGCATAATAGGTTCATTTGGCATGGCTAAAGACAATATGGCTAATTGGCGACTTTCGTCTGACTGTTTTAAATCAGAAATATAAGTTAAATATGCGCGAGAAAAACGCCCCGCTTCAATAGGATCATTGTCCATAATAACGGCAATACGGCTATCCATAATACCTAATAAACGTTTAAAGACCGCGTGCACCAACTCTAGCTTTCCGGGGAAATGATGAAGTAGCCCACCTTTACTCACTCCCGCTTCTTTTGCTACGGCATTTAAAGAAAGAGACGCTATACCTTCATTAGCCACAATAATACTTGCCGCTTCCAATAATTGTTCTTGAACTCGGATAGGATCTTTTTTTCGGTGATGCGCAGTTGTATTCATACATAGGATGATACCGACCAGTCGGTATGTTCCTTATTGATCGAAATCAATCCCTTTTAGACTCAAGTCGATTAATTATAAATATTGTAGTTCACTTCACACTCCCTTATTTATTTAACTATATTATTTTTGAAAATATAAAATAAAAATATAAATATTGATTTCATCTTTATATTTATAAATTTGAGATAATAACAATTTGACTATTATCAACAAACAATAAACCATTAAAAATATTTACTTATTACTTGTCAATTTTACCCATTATTTTACTATTTAACCAAAGGAATACCTTTAGCCAAAGCATAAGCAGCAAGTTCAATAAGGATCTCAGGACTATTAAGCATGTGAGGGCTTCTATCAGCTTTTAATTGATGAATAATATCCTCTAATGATTGGTTATTTTCCCCACTATTATTTATAGTATCCATTATCTCCTTTATAACAAAGAACTCACTTGTTCTATTCATTCCATCAGTTCCATGAATAAGGAAGTTATAGTTGTCTGTCTCTAACTTTTCTTTTTCTATAAACTTAATCGTGTTTTCTAAGATAAAAGGATCCATTAATGTTCCAGCTCTCCAATTATTTATATGAACAAATTTAATATACTTTTCTTTATCTCGATCGCTTACATTATTAGTATATAATTCAAAATTTATAATAGGATAATTATCATACATCTCACTTTGTTTTTTTTCATAACTATTTCCTATTACAGCCACATCATTATTATTCATAAAATAATCAAAATACTTAAAATATTTAAATTTACCCCCATCAAGCATAAAAGAATTATTATTAACATTGTTTCTTTCAATTGATTTTATATCATTATAATTAAAAATCTCATTTTTATCAGATAAAATATAGACAACATCAATATTTTCATTTAACAACATTTTTAGATATTGATTTAATTCTTCCTTCGTATGTAATGGATATTCAGATAAAATAGCCTTATTCTCTGAAGGCGTTAATATTTCATTAGCTGGAAAAATTTGAGATGAATTTTTAATTAGTGTATTTTGACAAAATTGACTGTGCTTATTCCTTTGATTATCTACTTGGGTATATTTATCTTTAGGATAAACATAATTATTTAGATTATTAAGCAACTTATTACTTTGCTTACCAATTTCTTTAAGAGTTATATTTTCCAATTTAGATAAAACACTATTATTTATACCATTTAAATTCATTTTCCTCAGTTTTTTTTGATAGAAATTGAGTTTATCTGCCACATTCTCTATAAAATAAGGTAATTTCATTCCATTCATAGATGTATAGTAACTGTCTTGATTTTCTATAACATTTCCTCCATTCTCAAATAAAATATAATCTTTCTTATTTACTTCTCTTTTTTTACCATTCCCTAGCTCTGTATTTTCCTTTAAATCACTACAATTATATTTATCATTGCATTCATAAATGAGATTATCCATATCAACTCTATTATTAATATTTATTTCTTCTTTAATTTTCTTTAACTCTCTAGCAAACAGAATTTCACATTCAGGTTTAAAAGATTTATATTCAACAGAAGTATTTTTTATATCTAAAAGATATTCACCAGAAGGATGAGAATATCCACAATCACAATTTATTTCAGATACTTTTGGTAAAACTTTATTTTCGCCAATAGGTTCTAGCATGATTATTCCTTATTTTAAATAAATCCATTTCACATTCCATAGAAATAAAAAATCTTACCAAGCTTGGTAAGATTTTCATAAGAATAAAATATAAAGTGTTTTTTTATTTAAATACTGGCCATTAATGCCTGCTCTAAATCTGCAAGAATATCGTCAATATGTTCAATACCAATAGATAAACGAATTAAATCACGTGAAACGCCTGCACGTTCTAATTCTTCATCATTTAATTGGCGATGAGTGGTTGATGCTGGATGACATGCTAATGATTTTGCATCACCGATATTCACAAGGCGAACAATGAGTTGCAATGCATCAATAAATTTCGCCCCAGACTCTGCCCCCCCTTTGATCCCAAAAGAGAGAATACCCGCAGGTTTACCTGACATATAACGTACCGCTAAATCATGTTCAGGATGATGAGTTAAGCCCGCATATTTAACCCATGCGACTTGAGGATGACTTTGCAGATATTCTGCCACTTTCTGTGTATTTTCAGTGTGGCGATCCATGCGTAGCGCCAACGTTTCTAACCCTTGTAGAATTAAAAAAGCATTAAATGGCGATAGTGCCGCCCCCGTTCCACGCAAAGGAGCAACACGACATCTTGCTATATAAGCAGCTGCACCAAAATGCTCAACATAATTTACCCCGTGATAAGAAACATCGGGTGTATTTAATATTTCAAAGCGATCTTTATGTTCAGCCCACGGAAATTTACCAGAATCCACAACAATACCGCCAATCGAATTACCGTGACCACCAATATATTTGGTTAACGAATGAATAATAATATCCGCACCATGTTCAAAAGGACGGCACAAAT
This sequence comes from Proteus sp. PR00224, assembly GCF_016238105.1. NCBI lineage: Bacteria > Pseudomonadati > Pseudomonadota > Gammaproteobacteria > Enterobacterales > Morganellaceae > Proteus > Proteus sp. PR00224. Next base: position 119,029 of record NZ_JAEHQU010000009.1, read on the forward strand.
AAGGTGTTGCAACCGTATTATCAACAATTAAAGGCACACCATGACGATGAGCAGCATCTGCTAATGCTTTAATATCAACAATATTCCCACTTGGGTTTGTTATTGTTTCGCAAAATACCGCTTTGGTATTTTCATCAATTAGCGCTTCAAGTGCAGCAATATCATCATGAGGAGCAAAACGCGCTTCAATACCAATTCGTGGAAATGTATGCGCCATTAAATTATATGTGCCGCCATAAAGCTTCGCGACAGAAACAATATTGTCACCCACTTGGGCAATAGTTTGAATAGCGTAAGTAATTGCCGCCATACCTGATGCCACAGCAACAGACGCAATTCCGCCTTCTAATGCCGCAACCCTTTTTTCTAATACGTCATTGGTTGGGTTCATTATTCGGGTATAAATATTTCCAGGTACTTTTAAATCAAATAGATCAGCACCATGTTGCGTATCATCAAACGCATAAGAAGTCGTTTGATAAATAGGCACAGCAACAGCTTTTGTGGTTGGATCAGGTGAATAACCGGCGTGAATAGAAAGTGTCTCAAGTTTCATAGCAATCCCTTTTTATTGCATTTGTTCTTATCGTATTACTTAGATACTAAATCGAAGTAGGATCTTTTAGTCTATAACTAATATAGATAAGCTGATATTCCACCTATCGCATAGTGAAATAATTTCAACTTCGATTAATTAACTGGAAGACGAATAAAATTCACTTCTCAATAAATACGCAATTTGGTTTATATTGAAGCTAATTTTTGTGCTATTTAGCCATTTTAAGTGGTTTCATTCTTTTTTGACGAGTGGCTAACCAGCAAATTAAAGAGCCACCAGTCACCATCATTACGCCTTGCCAAAATGAGAAAGAGAGTGCGGTAGACAATAATATTGATGAGAATGCAGTAGAAATAACGGGAGTAAAATAAGAGAGTGTGGCTAATAAGGTCACATTGCCTCTGATCATGCCGATTGTCCAAGCCGCATTTGCAAGCCCAATAGCCGCACCCGTTATTAATAGTAGTGTGATACTTTTTGTATTCACGATCCACTCTACTGGTGCTGAAAATAGGTATTGTCCCCACAATGCAAGTGACGTTAATAAAAAGAAAGGTACAATGCCGTTATTCCCGCCAGACATAAGGCGAGTTAAATTGCTATAAAACGCCCATAGAATGGCACCTGAAAACGCCAATATATAGCTTAATGGATTGCTTTGAATATTCTTCCATAAACCGTCAATTGTCAGCGGATTATCGCCACTCACAACCCAGACTAATCCACTAAATGCACATAATAATCCGACAATCAGTAAAATAGAGAATCGCTGCTTATTAAGTATTACGGCAAGCGCTAGTGTAAAACTAGGCCATAAATAATTCACCATTCCTAGCTCTATGGCTTGTGTTCTGTCTGTTGCAAATCCCAAAGCTAAAGATAAACAGACTTCATAAGTAACAAATAATAGCCCTCCCCAGAAAAGATAGCGTTTAGGAAAGCGTGATAACTTAGGTACACCTAAAATCAAAATAAGAAAGAGTGTACCTGTGGTATAAATCAGTGCGGCACCCCCTACAGCACCAAAATACTCACTAATATTACGAATTAAGCCAACAATGGTGCTCCAAAGTAGAATGGCAACAATGCCATATAATGTCCCTTTTGATGAGCTAGATATCATTTTTTTGCCTTCGAGTTCAGGATCCGGTCATTAGAACCGATATTAAAACAGAATCAATGTAATTGCTTTAATTACTATCATGCAAAAAATGAAAAACGAATAGGCAAAAATAAAAAGGAAATCTTGAGTAATGAAACATTTTGTTACAATTTATATTGAAAATAAAATATATTGATCCACTCCCCTTGGTTGTAAAAAAAGAGAGAAGAATTATAAATTGTAAAATTATGACATCTAATTTCAAAAAAAAATGAATTAATATTACTTCTATTTTTTTTGAAAAAACAAATTTAAATCTTTTATTTCTGTAAAAAAACATTCTATTTCGTTTCTTTTCCCCTCAATACGTGTAAATTTTTGTTTCACCATGTGAATATTTTTATCATAAAATATATATTATGAAACATAATGTTATACGTATAAACACCTTATCTATTTTGGATGATCATTATTTGACTGCAAAAAATACAATAAATATCAATCAGATAAATTCAAAATTAACATACATTATATAAACTTATGTATTTTTCTATTTCTTAACATTAATTTTTACCTATAGTTAACAGATTATCAGTAGTTTTTAACTATCAAACCCCTCAAAAATGATCGTTTTAAACGATTTCTATAATTTTTCTAGCCCATCTATAATTTTCGTAAATTTGACTTAAGTGCAATATGCATTTTATTCCTGTTTAATTAAATTTTGATCTATCTACTCTTATTTTAATAAGTGTATTAATAATTCTATTTACGCTTCTCAAACCTATTTTAATCACTGTTTCTTCATTTATATAGAAATGATAAGCAGAGTTAAATATAGCTTATTTTATTAAGCTAAAAACAAAGATATATATTGAAAATATAGGAACAATGAATGAAAAAGTTATTATTATCTGCAATTATTACTTCAACAATGGCAGTCATGGCTGCACCTGCACTAGCAGCAACTACCACCACTGTAAATGGTGGTTCTGTTAACTTCGAAGGTTCTGTTGTTAATGCAGCTTGTGGTGTTGATAGTAGCTCATCAAACCAAACTGTTCGCTTAGGTCAATTCCGTGTTGCTGAATTTGCAGCGAAAGGTGATGAAACAGGCCGTATTCCTTTTAGTATCAAATTAAATAATTGTGATACTACAGTATCAACTAATGCTGCAATTACCTTCAACGGTACGGCTTCTAGTGGTGATGCAAATGCGTTTGCATTACAAGGTGCTGATGCGGCAGAAAATATTGCCTTAAAAATCACTGATTCTACTAGTGCCATTGTTGCGCCAAACCAAGCTTCTACAACTCAAAAACTAATTGATGGTGAAAACCAATTAAATTACAACGCCTCCCTTATTTCGACTGAAGATGCGGTTAAGGCAGGTAGCGCAAACGTTACCACAAACTTTATGGTGACTTACTCTTAATTGCTTTATGACTTTTGATTGATGTCTTATTGCCAGGGACGGCATATTTTTCTATCAAAATATTATTGCGATATCTTCATTACTTGATAATTTTTATTATGAAAAAGACACTTATTTTCCTTATTACGTTTTTATTTCCGTTATTTTCTTATTCTAATGGCGTTTCATTAGGTGCAACACGTATTGTTTATAATTCCAATATTAAACAAACGAATCTTGTAGTAACTAACTCAGATAAAGAAAATAGTTTTTTAATTCAATCTTGGGTTTCAGATATCGAAGGAAATAAAACAGCTGACTTTATTGTTACACCTCCTTTATATATTCTTGATGCTAATAAAGAAAATGCATTAAGAATTATGTATGTCGGTAAATCATTACCAAAAGATAAAGAAAGTTTATTTTGGATGAATGTAAAAGTTATACCTTCATTACAAGAAGGGCTTGATAAAGAAAATACCATGCAAATTGCAATACAAAGTCGAATTAAATTATTTTATCGCCCAAGTATTTTACCAGCTTATAGTGAAAAATTTGCTAATGAAATTAAGTTTTCTTATCAAAATGGTGAGCTTATTGCCACTAATCCAACGCCTTATTATATTACGATGGTGAATCTAGCCGCGGCAGGTAGTCAACTTCCATCAAGTATCATGCTCAATCCTTTATCCCAATTAACATTGGGAAAAATAAATAGAAATGAAAATACAATTTCATTCCAAACAATTAATGATTACGGCGCACAGACCCCAGTATTAAAAAAAGAAATTACTCATTAACAATTACATCTGCTTTTAGCTTGTTGGTTAAAAATCATGGTTAATAAAAATACAGTTTGTTTTCTTTTTTCTGGCATCATTACGATTTCATTAATATTGCCATTTCCTTCATATAGTGCAAACCGATTTAATCCTGCATTTTTATCTGATTCACCTGAAGCAGTCACTGATTTAAGCTATTTTGAAGCAGGAAACAGTATTAAACCCGGTGATTATCCTCTGGATATTATTTTTAATAATGAATATCTACGAAATGAAAGTATTCATTTTATTAGCAATAATAAAAATGTGATCCCTTGTTTAAATAAAGCTTTTTTACAGTCACTAGGGATTAACATTAAGTTAATTACTGACTTTGATTTAAAATCAGAAAAAGAATGTATTGATATTTCGGATTCTATTCCTAATACCAGCGTTAATTATGATATTGAAAAACAAGCATTAAAAATTCAAGTACCTCAAGCCGCATTAAATCTCCAAGCACGAGGTTATATTCCACCGGAAAAATGGGATAACGGAATTACCGCAGGTTTATTAAATTACAGTTTTAGTGGTGCCAATAATTGGGGAAATTCTCATAATAATAGCTATTACCTTAATCTACGTAGCGGGATCAATATTGGCGCTTGGCGATTGAGAGATTATTCCACATGGAATTCATCAAATGGAAAGCATCAATGGGATCACATCAATACCTATCTTCAACGAAATATTGTGTCATTAAGAAGTCAGTTAAAAGTTGGCGATAGTTATACCTCATCAACATTATTCGACAGCGTTAATTTCCGAGGTGTTTCTTTAGAAAGTGATGACACCATGTTGCCAGATAGCCAACGAGGATTTGCACCTGTTGTGAGAGGTATTGCAAGTGGCAATGCCAAAGTCGTTATTCGACAAAATGGCTATGTTATTTATCAGACTTTTGTCTCTCCTGGTGCATTTGAAATTCGCGATCTTTATCCCACTTCAAATAGTGGCGATTTATATGTCTCGGTTGAAGAGAACGATGGAAGTAAGCACGACTATATTGTGCCTTATTCTGCTGTGCCTATTTTACAACGAGAAGGTCAAAAAAAGTTTGTTATTCAAGCGGGTGAAGTTCGCCAAGATAGCCAAAATAAAAAGCCTCGCTTTATCCAAGGTCATCTTATTTATGGTCTGCCTTATGACAGCACCGCTTACGGTGGTGCATTAATTACCTCTGATTATCAATCTTATGCACTAGGTGTAGGTCGGAATATGGGAACTTTAGGTGCATTCTCAACGGATATCACCTTTGCCCATAGTAAATTACCTGATAATTCGACTTCTGAAGGGTATTCCCTGCGCTTTCTCTATGCCAAATCATTAAACCAATTTGGAACAAATTTTCAATTATTAGGATATCGCTATTCCACTTCGGGTTTTTATACGCTAGATGAAACACTTAATACTCGAATGTCAGGCTATCTCTATGAAAATAATAAAGAAGAACCATTACGCTATTTTAATTTATACAATAGAAAAAAAGGCAGTCTTCAAGTGAATTTATCACAGCAACTTGGAGATTATGGTTCTGTTTTTATGACAACCAATTGGCAAAATTATTGGGAAACCAATGAAAAAAATGTTCTGTTTCAAGCAGGTTATAACGGCAATGTAAAAGGCCTCTCTTACAATATTATTTATGGATATAACCGCATGATGAATAGCGGTCAGCGCGATCAAACACTCTCTTTGGGTATTTCGATTCCATTGCAATTATTAATGCCTTCAAGCTATCAATCTGTTAATAGTGCTTATCTCACTTATAACTATAGTCATAATGATAATGGTTATTCAGCACATAATGCTGGTGTAGCAGGCACATTATTTGAAGATAACACGCTCAATTACAGTGTTCAGCAAGGCTATAGTAATCAAGGCGGAAGTTATACGGGTAACGCAGCATTAGGTTATCAAAGTCGCTATGGCAACCTTAATGTGGGTTATAACTATAACAAAGAGGCTCAACAACTGAATTATAGCGTTGCTGGAGGGATGTTACTTCACAGCGAAGGTTTAACATTAAGCCAGCCTTTAAGCTCAAATGCCATTCTCGTTGATGCTCGCAAAACCGCAGATGTTCCTATCGATAATGCAACCGGGATTTATACCGACTGGCGTGGATTTGCTGTTATTCCTTACGCAACCGCTTATCGCCAAAATAAAGTCGCGCTTGATACCACAGCACTCCCTGATAATGTCGAAATTGAACAGAATATTCAGCAAGTTATTCCGACCCAAGGCGCTGTTATCAAAGTCAATTTTGATGCTAAAACAGGATATCGTCTACTCCTAACACTGCAACGACAAGGGCGCCCACTTCCTTTTGGTGCCATAGCATCCGACAAGCAAAATCACCTATCCGGCATTATTGGTGATGATGGCTTACTTTACCTTTCTGGTGTCCCTGAATCAGGTGTATTAGATATTCGTTGGGGTAATCGTGCGTCTGAACAGTGCCAAGTAAATTATAAATTACCTGAAAATCAACAAGATGAACCTTTTGTAAAAATGACACAGGAGTGCCAATAATGCATAAACTCACGCTTATTTTGGCTCTACCATTCCTTTTTATGACTAAAGGATATGCCTATGACACTTTAGTGCAAATTCATGCACGAGTGACAGGCAACACCTGCACCGTTGAGACAAACTCAGAAAATATTACAGTGAAACTTGGCGATATTGCGACGAAAGACTTCACATCAACGGCGATGAGCCAACAACGAACACCTGTTATTCCTTTTAGTATTAAATTAGTGGACTGTCAGCCAGAGGCCAGTGCGGTGAAAGTCAGTTTTAACGGTACGGGTGATCTCTCTGATAATACATTACTGGCGATTAATGATAATGGCGCAAAAGGTGTCGCTATTTCAATTATGGATAAAAATAGAACATCAATCGCAGTTAATGATAAAAGCCAATCTTATCCCCTGTTACCTAATCAAGATAATACCCTGCAATTTTACGCTCGCTATGTCGCCACTCAAGTGCCAGTCAGTGCAGGACAAGCCAATGCAACCACCACATTTTTATTGGAGTACCAATAATGAAACGTATTTTATTCCCCCTTACATTACTGGTTTCCCTTGTTTTTCTTCCCACAGAAATGGCATGGGCGGTGGCAGATCCTCTTGTAGTTTCACCGCCGCCAATGAATTTTGATGGCGCTGCGGATGGTACACCCGCAGGCACTCCCATTACCTCAACATGGATAGGTGAAACTTCCGTTCATAATGGCTTTAAATGTGAAAATAAGTTCTTACAAAAATGTTGGGTAGAAACACTGTATGCCAATGCGTTAGGCTCAAAAATTAGTGGTATTTACTATTACGAAGGGGGAAATCGTTATCCAGTTTATTCACTGCCTGGAGTCAAAGGTATTGGCTATGCTTTCGGCCTAAAAGATAACAATGACAATGTTTCTTATGTACCAATTGATGTTAATAATGGTTCTGGTGCAACCATCATTTATCCAGCAGCAGGCTCTACTGTTAACCATAATGTTGACCGCGTTTCGTTAAAAGGTAAAGTGGTGTTTGTTGTCACAGATGAACACTTAGAAACGGGTATTTATAATATTCCTTATACCGTTATCGCCAATACTTGGTCTGAATATGGTGGTGCACATAAAGGTAATAACACCTCTCTCGTTGCTATTAATCCAGTGACAATCACCATTAAAGCTAGAGGTTGTACGGTCAATACGAAAAATCTCACCTATGAATTAGGCGATATCTCAATGCGAGATATGGCAACCATTGGTTCAACGTCAAAAACACAAAGTAAGCCCATTTCTGTCACTTGTGATACCAATGTTCACCTATATGCCAGCATGACCGATCAATCTACCTATTCTAATAATACAGATGTACTCACACTAACATCAGACTCTGATGCTTCGGGTATTGGGATACAGTTTCTTTTTAATGATAATCCAACCCCCGTCGTTTATGGGCCTGATATCAGCGCGACTGGACAACCTAATCAACGTTTACTTCATATAACAACTTCTAATAACGAAAACTACACATTAAACCTGTCAACTCGCTATATCACGACTGGAACACTAAAACCTGGTAAAGCAAACGGGTTAGCCAGTCTGACTTTTTCTTATCAATAATGATTTGAATTTTTAAGGCTGATTAAATGATTGATAACAGCAAAACCATTAATTTTCGTATAGGGCAACGAATACGTCATTTACGAAAGAAATTAAAATACTCAGGAGCCCTTTTTGCTCAAGAGTTAGGAATAAGCCAACAACAACTTTCTCGTTATGAACGGGGAACAAACAGGATAAGTATTGAATTTATTTATCTGATTTCTGAAAAATTTGATGTTCATATTAGTTATTTTCTACAGAGCAATTATTTAATTAATATTGAACAACAACGCAAAACGCAAGAAAAAAACAGTCGACTTGTTGCTGAATGTTGTATAAAAAAATAATACAAGCCACGCTTATTTTCTTTAATTATCTTTGGCTTACACAACCTCTCTCATTTATTTTTATTGTTAACTTAATGGAAACCTTATGCCTTTTTCGACATAAAAAAAGCCACCTTTATAAAGGTGGCTTTTTAGCAAATAAGATGCGATTAGCGTCCCGCTTTTAATTTTTGATAATAGCTTTCATACAACACTGTCGCATCACCCACATCATTTTGCCATTCGCCTTTATTGATAATCTCTTCTGTTGGATAAAGAGAATTATCTTTAGTGATCACATTTGGCAGTAGCTTTTGCGCAGCGAGATTAGGTGTTGGGTAACCAATGTTTTCAGCCACTTTTGCTGCAATTTCAGGGCGTAATAAGAAGTCGATAAGTTTATGAGCACCTTCGACATTTTTGGCATTAGCAGGAATAGCTAAGCTATCCATCCAGAAAATACCCCCCTCTTTTGGCCACACCATTTCAATAGGTGCACCAGCATCGCGAGCAATAAATGCAGAGCCATTCCAAATCATCCCTAAATTGACTTCCCCTTGCATATAAGGGTTAGCAGGATTATCTGAATTAAAGGCCAATACGTTTGGCATCAGCTTTTGTAGCTCTTTATAGGCTTCTTCAATCTCTTTAGGATCGGTTGTATTCCCCGAATAGCCTAATTTTAATAATGCCATTTGGAAAACTTCACGGGCATCATCGGTCAATAACAGGCTATCTTTATATTCAGGTTTCCATAAATCTGCCCATGAAGTAATGCTACTCACATCAACTTCATCGCTATTAATACCAATAGCGGTCGCACCCCAAATGTAAGGAATGGAGTAATCGTTTTCTGGATCGAATGATTTATGTAAGAGGCTAGGATCGAGATTATCAAAATTGGTTAATTTTGATTTATCGATTTTTTGTAGCATACCTTCATGACTCATTTTAGAAATAAAATAAGTAGAAGGAACCACCAAGTCATAAGCACCTTCTTTATAGGTCTTTAACTTGGTATACATGCTTTCATTGGATTCATAGGTGGAATAAATCACCTTAATCCCAGTTTCTTTCGTAAACTGTTCAAGCAGACCAGGCGGCACATACTCCGTCCAGTTGTAGAAATATAATGTCTTACCATCATCAGCCGATGCTGTGCCGATACTTAGTGCCATTACGCTGGCAGCAAGTACTGAGGACCACTTTTTCATTTATGTTTCCTTCAGTGGTTGATGCGTTAATATCAAATAGGCAGCGAGCCTACCTCCAACAGATTGGTCTTCAAGACCCCAAAAAGTACGAGAAACTCGCACTAATGCATGTTTACGCTTTGCCAGTTCTGTCTCTTAAGATCAACTGACTAATTAATACTAATACTAAAGATAGACCTAAAAGGATGGTTGCAAGCGCATTCACTTCTGGCGAAACGCCCACTTTTACCATTGAGTAAATTTTCAGTGGTAAAATTTCATAGCTTGGCCCTGTCACAAAAGAGGAAACGACAACGTCATCCATAGATAACGTAAAGCTTAATAACCAACCTGAAGCTACTGCTGGCATTGCCAGAGGCATAATGATTTTACGTAAAATAGTAAATTCACCTGCCCCTAAATCTTTAGCAGCTTCCAGCATTTTTACATCAAACCCACTTAATCGTGAATACACAGTCACCACAACAAAAGGCAGGCAAAATGTAATATGTGAAAATAGAAGCGACCAAAATCCTAATGAAACACCTAGGATCATAAACAGTACAAGTAACGAAATCGCCATCACAATATCCGGCGACATCATGACGACAAACAACATACCACCGACAAATTTTTTGCCACGAAAACGGTAGCGATAAAGTGCAACCGCCGCTAATGAGCCGATTAATGTGGCGAATGTCGCAGAGGTGACCGCCATTGTTAATGAATGTCCTGCCGCTTGAAGCAGACTGTCATTATTAAATAAAATGGCGTACCAATCTGTGGTAAAGCCTTTCCAGTTGATCCCGAAACGTGATGAGTTAAAAGAGTTAACTATCAGAATGATGATCGGGATATAAAGATACGCGTAAATAATGGACATAAATCCACCACGCAATAACCGTCCTATCATTCTATTTCTACCTTCTTATGCAGTAGCTTCACGGCTCGGTAATACACAAACAGCATTAATCCCATCACCAATGTTAAACAAATACTTGTGGCTGCACCGAAAGGCCAGTCACGAATATTTAAGAATTGGCTCTTAATTACGTTACCAATTAATAAGTTTTTCGCACCACCCATTAAATCAGCAACAAAGAATAAGCCCATCGCAGGTAACATCACGAGTAAACAACCCGCAATAATGCCCGGCATTGTTAATGGAATAATAATACGAATAAAGGTTTGAAATTTATTAGCACCTAAATCGCGCGCTGCTTCTAAACAAGGTTTATCTAACTTTTCAATGCTGGAATATAACGGTAATACCATGAAAGGTAATAAAATATAAACCAGTCCCAGCACAACGGCTTCTGGGGTATAAATAATTCTGAGTGGCTTATCAATAAGTCCAATCCACAACAGGAATTCGTTAAAATAACCTTTCGTACTTAGGAATATTTTTAATCCATAAATACGAATAAGCGAGTTTGTCCAAAAAGGTACAATCAATAAAAACAACATTAATGGCTGTATTTTCTTAGGCATTTTTGCGAGGAAATAAGCAAAGGGATAACCTAATAATAAACAAGCTAATGTTGCGACTACCGCCATATTAATAGAATGCAGTAACACTTCTGCATACATCGGATCAAATAAGCGATAGTAGTTATCGAGTGTAAAGACCATCTCGACAAGGTTGGCATCATTACGCGTTAAAAAACTGGTCGCAATGATCATGATATTCGGCAAGAAGACGAACAGCATCAACCAACCCACAACACCAGTAATAACGATGTTTTGAAATAGTTTACGTGTTTTCTTCATCTGCCAGTACGACCTCCCAGCTTTCAACCCAAGTTACTGCAATTTTTTGGTCTAACGAGTGATCAACATCTGGATCATCTTCATTAAAGAATTCACTGACCATCACCACCTTGCCATTTTCCATTTCAACAACAGAATCTAGCGTCATGCCTTTATAGTTACGTTCACGAACATAACCAATTAACCCAGGAAGGTTTTCAAGATCGTGAATTTCTTCAACACGGAGATCTTCAGGTCGAAGTAATACTTTGAGTTGCTGATTTTGTGTCACAGGTAATGTGGTATAAATATCACATTCATGACCTTCAACATCAGCACGAATACGCGTTTCATCAATACGATGGAGCACACGCGCATCAAAGATATTAATTTCACCTATAAATTGCGCAACAAACAGATTTGTTGGCTCTTCATAAATTTCACGCGGAGTACCATCTTGCTCAATACGCCCTTCACGCATCACCACGATCCGGTCTGACATGGTCAGCGCCTCTTCTTGGTCATGAGTCACGAAAATAAAGGTGATCCCTAATTTACGTTGTAAGGCTTTTAATTCATTTTGCATCTGTTTACGTAATTTGTAATCCAGTGCAGATAATGATTCATCAAGCAATAAGACCTTTGGTTTATTCACAACAGCGCGCGCAATCGCAACACGTTGTTGTTGTCCACCAGAAAGGTGTGCTGGGCGACGTTGTGCGAAATCTTCAAGTTGCACCATACGCAATGCTTCTTCAACGCGAATATTAATCTCATCAGCAGGTGTTTTCTGCATGCGAAGACCAAATGCGACGTTTTCAAAAACAGTCATATGTGGGAAAAGCGCGTAACTTTGAAAAACCGTATTTACAAAACGTTGTTCCGCTGGGATATCCGTAATATCTTGTCCATCAAGGATAATTTGCCCATCGTCAACGTCTTCTAAACCCGCGATTAAACGCAAAACCGTCGTCTTACCACAGCCCGAAGGACCGAGGATGGTTAAAAACTCGCCATGGTTGATAGTGAGATCGAGGCGGGAAATAATTTGTTTTCCGTCGAAACCTTTACTTAAGGATTTTAATTCGACAACTGGTGTCAGAGATGTTTTCTCAGTCATTTAAGGTAATACTCTATCCCGAAGAATAATGCAGATAGAACCGCCACTGGAAAAGACTGTGTGAGCTGCCGGAGCATTATGCTCCACAGAAGCCCAAAACCAGCGACGCCGTATGTATAGTACAAGCGGAAAATGATAAACGCAGTGACGTGAAATTGAAAGCAAAAAGGTGCATAAACAATGAAAAACTATTCATATTTAAGTTTTTCATCATAAACCATGCCCTTTAGGGTTTATGCTAAAAACACAATAAAATCATAATGCTATTAATTTATATAAATCGTAAAAATCGATTAAGTTTATAATTAAATAAATTTTCTCTTAGAAGTTGTCTAATCGCCTTATTTTCCTATAAAAACTTATTAGCTCGTTTATTTGCAACGCTATTTTATGGTCGTTGTTTATACAAGAAAAGTTGATTAAATTACGCTTCTTTTTATATTTTCATCTTATTATGATGATAAAAACTTTATATATCATATAGATGAAATTTAAATAACACCTCCTAATATTTAGGAGGTGTTAAGGGAATTAATACTATTGTACTTAATGACGTTTTATTAATTTTTTTAAATACAAAATTGCGTTGTTCACATTTGGTAAAGGGCCGATTTTGTCATTTAACAGTGGAAAAGTGCCTGTTCTAATTAATAAGTCACGCATTTGTATCGGCGTTAACACACTGTTTGTACGGTCTTTATACCAAGATTGGATCACAGCAGCGGCTCCCGCAACTAAAGCACTGGCTGACGATGTTCCACTAAAATTAGCGGTATAAGTATGGTTATCATCACTTCGAAACAGATCACCATAACCCGCTGTTGCAACATCCTCTCCCCACGCTTGTACATGAATAGGTGAACCATGCGTTGAGAAAGGTAATCGATTTAATGTATAAGGCGAACCTGCACCAACACGTATTGAGTTATTATCATGGCGTTGTCGGTAACTTTCATAAGCAGGTAAATCCAGATCTACGCCCCCATTACCTGCTGCCATAATCACAATGATCCCAGCATCTGTTAATGCGCGAGTCGCTTCCCAAATATGCATTTCATAATCCGCAGGTACATAAGCTTGATGTTCACAAATTGTCTGCATTTCATATAAAACAATATCACCAGCATGTAATATGCGTTTACTCGCAATAATCGCATCAATACGCCCACAAGTTAATTCAGAGATGGCATAAAACATATCTAATTTATAAGCGAGTCCAGTGATCCCTTTACCATCATTTTTTCCCATTATTAATCCCGCAACCGCTGTACCATGATCTGCCTGACTGGTTTTTTCATTAAATGGTAATAACGACGTAATATTATCCGTTGATAAATCATGATGAGAAAGATTGAAATCCCACTCAATATCAGCGACTTGTATTCCTTGCCCATATGCTTCTTGCTTCCATGCTTCACAAATCCCTAATCCTTTAATTTTATTAATATTCACTGTTTTTTCTGGCGTATTTAAGTATTGCTGATATTGAGTAAAATCAGGCGTAATATTAGGAGGTTCAATAGGTTGTATCGGCACCGTTTGTACATATTCAATATCAGGGTGTTGTTGTAATATTTTAATCACTTCATCTAAAGAATAATGATTATTCTCTGGTAAATTAAGGTAATAATATTTATTTAGATCATTAAAGTTTATTGTAATAGAATCTATATAATTTTTGGGTGGTAATTGATGAACAGATGATATTACCGGAACTAAAGGTATATTAGTTAAAAGGGAATGATGCATTTCATGGGAAGTAGAAAATGACAGTTTTTTATTATCATAATCAAGATTATTTAATTTTATAAGGATCTTTCTTTTAATGTTCATATTCAATGCTCCTCTTTTTATTTTTTCGCTTTATAGCGTAAAACCTTGAGCAGTGACTATTTCCATTTTTAATAGAGATAATATAAATAGGCTATTTTATAAAAATAAATATCAAGTCTATGTTCTAAAAAATAGACTTAATATTATTTGAATGATGTTCATTAACTAAAATCAATATGTAGGCGTAGTTTTCCACAACAATCACATATAACGGTATCATCTGTGATAAAAGCTCCTCTTTTTATCGGTTCAGGATGATATTTAATTTAAAATAAGGCAATGCTCTTTTTTCTGTTGGCATATAAGTTCCTATTTTGTTGTTTCTGACGACTCTTCTTGAGTTCATTAAAACACAGATCCACCATGCGTTAGTTATTCTCTATGCTATAATGCGCCCTCATTTTCTACCCTCACAAAAAAATAAGGGTAGCAACGCCTAAATAGACGAAAGAATTACAGCATGTCAGAAAATACAGAACTCAATAAACCAACAGAAAATCATCGTGTTAATAGCCATTCAAATACATATAATTTGAACCGTTTCTCTGTTGCGCCGATGCTCGATTGGACTGATCGTCATTGTCGTTATTTCTTTCGTCAGCTCAGTAAAAATACACTGCTTTATACTGAAATGGTCACAACAGGTGCCATCATTCACGGTAAAGGCGACTATCTAAAATACAGTGAAGAAGAACATCCAGTCTCTTTGCAGTTAGGTGGAAGCGATCCTCAAGCTTTAGCGCAATGTGCAAAATTGGCACAAGAGCGTGGCTATGATGAAATCAATTTAAATGTGGGCTGCCCTTCAGATCGCGTACAAAATGGGCGTTTTGGTGCTTGTTTAATGGGAGATGCACAACTCGTTGCAGATTGTGTGAAAGCCATGCGTGATGTCGTTGATATTCCTGTTACGGTAAAAACCCGTATTGGTATTGACGAGCTGGATAGCTACGAATTTCTATGTGATTTTATTGATACTGTTAGCCGTGATAATAACTGCGATACCTTTATTATTCATGCCCGTAAAGCATGGTTATCGGGTTTAAGTCCAAAAGAGAACCGTGAAGTTCCACCTTTAGATTATCCTCGTGTTTATCAATTAAAACGCGATTTCTCGCATCTCACTATGGCAATTAACGGTGGTATTAAGTCACTAGAAGAAGCCAAAGAGCACTTAAAATATATGGATGGCGTTATGGTAGGTCGTGAGGCTTATCAAAACCCGTCAATTCTAACGCATGTTGATCATGAGCTTTTTGACAACCAGCTACCTATTGCCAATGCAGTCACTGCGGTAAGAGCAATGTATCCTTATATTGAGAAAGAGCTCTCACAAGGTACTTATTTAGGTCATGTTACACGTCATATGTTGGGGATTTTCCAAGGTATTCCAGGCGCTAGACAATGGCGACGTCATTTAAGTGAAAATGCCCATAAACAGGGCGCTGATTTATCTGTTTTAGAAAATGCACTTAAATTTGTAACTGAAAAATAACGATATTAAAAATAAAACCAGCCACATTGGGCTGGTTTTATTTTCATTAAAGTAATGAGAAGAAGCGATTATAATTGGCAACTAAATAAGCAATTTGAAATTCAAATGCTTCTTTAACTTCACGTTTACCTTCTTCTGTTCCTTCTTTCTTTTTAATATCAAAAAAAGCATTTTGCATTAATTGAACTGATACATCCATTGATTTTTGGAATGCAGATAAATTATTATTTTCACCAAGGCGTTTAAATAATGCTTCTGTTTTTTCATCTGCGACATCACGAATAAATTGTAATTCAACATTACTGACTTTATTATCTTCATAAATAAAATCAATAAAATCCTTTAATTCATCTTTTTGCATAAACACTCCATATTCTATTAATAAAAATCACGAAAACGTAAATTAAAAGAGATAGAGTTAAAAATAAATCTAAAATAAAAATAAGGCTTTTTTTTGATAATCAAACTTGAAATTATTTATATTTATTAATAATAAATATTAAAAACCTATTTAATTTATTTTAAATAGGTTTTAGTTTTTATAAATAATAATTAAGGAATAAGTAAACTCGATCCTTGAGATTGTCTACTTTCAAGATAACGATGAGCATCTTTCGCATCTGCTAAAGCAAATTTCTGATTATCTGGCACACTTACATCAATTTTACCGCTACCAATTAATGCAAATAGCGCTTCACTTGCAGCATCTAGCTCTTCACGCGTTGTGATATAACCCGAAATAGATGGGCGCGTCACATATAGAGAACCTTTTTTATTAAGAATACCTAAATCGACACCTGTTACGGCACCTGATGCATTACCAAAACTCACCATTAAGCCACGGCGCTGCAAGCAGTCTAACGAATCTAACCACGTTGCTTTACCAACAGAGTCGTAAACAACAGGCACTTTTTGGTTATTAGTTAGCGCCAAAACACGTTCCACAATCGACTCAGTCTGGTAATTAATCACTTCCCATGCACCTGCGGCTTTTGCTTTGGCAACTTTTTCATCACTACCTGCTGTACCAATCATTTTTGCACCAATGGCCTTCGCCCATTGGCTAGCAATTAAACCAACACCACCAGCTGCTGCGTGGAATAAGAAGGTTTCACCCGCTTGTAATTTATAAGTTTCATTGAAGAGATAATAAACCGTTAATCCTTTTAAGAAAGAGGCTGCGGCTTGTTCAAAAGAGATATTATCAGGCAGACGTGCTACTTTATTTTCTGGTACATTATGCGTATCGCTATAAGCCCCTAGCGGAGATTGCGCATACACAACTCTGTCCCCTTCTTTTAGTGAAGTCACTTTAGCGCCTGTTTTGATAATAATGCCCGCAGCTTCAGTGCCTAATCCACTTGGGAATTGGCTTACAGGATATAATCCGCTACGCACATAAGTATCAATATAGTTAATACCAATTGCCTTATTGGCAACTTGAACTTCATGATCGCCAAGAGGAGCGGGTGTAAATGTTGCTAACTCAAGAACATCTGCATCGCCATGAGTTGCAAATTGAATACGATTAGCCATTACTATCTCCTTTGTAGGATGAGAGGTTAAATAAGCGAGCGCAAAAAGACCTTTGGAGATAATGACAAAGGATAGCTATTTCTACAAGGCACAGATAATTGGGTTAGCGTATACTAATACGCTGACTGACACTTTTTCGATTTTATGCAGGATTTATGGCCAGAAACAAGACCACTGACAAGCTGATGTCTGATATTAAAGACCGACAAATGGAGGGATTAAAGCTACCTCCCCATTCGCTGGAAGCAGAGCAGTCCGTGTTAGGCGGTCTGATGATAGATAATGAACGTTGGGATAATGTTTCTGAACGCGTCACCGCCGAAGATTTTTATAGCCGACCTCATCGTACTATCTTCTCGCAAATGCAACGTTTGTTGGAATTAGGCAAACCTATCGACCTGATTACGCTATCCGAAGCATTAGAACAAAATGCCGAGTTAGACAGTGTAGGTGGTTTTGCCTATTTAGCAGAACTTTCAAAAAATACGCCAAGTGCGGCGAACATCAACGCTTATGCGGATATTGTCCGAGAGCGTGCGGTTGTTCGCGATATGATAAAAGTTGCCAACGAAATTGCAGATGCGGGTTTTGATCCTCAAGGACGCACCAGTGAAGATCTGCTCGACTTTGCTGAATCAAGAGTGTTCCAAATTGCTGAAACACGCGCCAATAAAGACGAAGGTCCTAAAGCAATAGATGCAATTTTAGAAGAGACTGTTGAAAAAATAGAACAGCTCTATCAAAAACCTCATGATGGTGTCACAGGGGTTTCAAGTGGTTATCAAGACCTTGATAAAAAAACCGCAGGATTACAAAAGTCAGATTTAATTATTGTTGCTGCACGTCCTTCTATGGGTAAAACCACATTTGCCATGAACTTATGTGAAAATGCAGCAATGACGGAAGAAAAACCCGTACTTATCTTCAGCTTAGAGATGCCCGGCAACCAAATCATGATGCGTATGTTGGCATCATTATCTCGTGTCGATCAGACAAGAATTCGTACAGGCCAGCTTGATGATGAGGATTGGGCACGTATTTCAAGCACCATGGGTATTTTGCTTGAAAAACGCAATATGTATATCGATGACTCATCGGGTTTAACACCAACAGAAGTACGCTCTCGTGCTCGCCGCATCTATCGTGAACATGGCGGTTTAAGCCTTATCATGATTGACTACTTACAGTTAATGAGAGTACCTTCATTATCTGAAAACAGAACACTAGAAATTGCTGAAATTTCTCGTTCTTTAAAAGCGTTAGCTAAAGAATTACAAGTTCCTGTGGTTGCTCTATCACAGTTAAACCGTAGTTTGGAACAACGTGCTGATAAACGCCCTGTTAACTCCGACTTACGTGAATCAGGCTCTATTGAGCAAGATGCTGACCTTATCATGTTTATTTATCGTGATGAGGTTTACCACGAAAGTAGTGATTTAAAAGGGGTTGCAGAAATCATCATCGGTAAACAACGTAACGGTCCAATTGGTACAGTAAGGCTTACCTTTAACGGCCAATGGTCACGCTTTGATAACTATGCGGGCCCTGCTTACGACGATGAATAATCACTAACCTTGACTTAATGAAAGGAAGTATTGGAATAATATGAAAGCGGCAACCGCAGTGATAGATCGCCGCGCTCTGCGTCACAATTTTCAGCATGTGAGAGACTATGCCCCACATAGCCACCTGATAGCTGTCGTGAAAGCAAACGCTTATGGTCATGGGTTATTAGAAACAGCATATACCTTAATGGACAATGCTGATTGTTTTGGTGTTGCACGTATTGGTGAAGCATTAACCTTACGAAGTGGGGGTATTGTAAAGCCCATTCTTCTGTTAGAGGGCTTTTTTGATATCGTTGACCTACCTATTTTAGTCGTCAACCACATTGAAACGGTTGTTCATAGCCAAGAACAATTAGAAGCATTAGAACAGGCCGACTTAGATGAACCCGTCAAAGTATGGATGAAAATCGATACGGGGATGCACCGTTTAGGCGTGCGTCCTGAAGATGCGCAAGCCTTCTATTTACGACTTTCCGCCTGCAAAAATGTACAACAACCTGTCAATATTGTGAGCCATTTTAGTCGCGCTGATGAGCCTGATGTTCCTGAAGCAACACAAAAACAAATCACATTATTTCAAAATTTTATTCAAGATAAAGCCGGTGATAAGTCTATCGCAGCGTCTGCGGGTATTTTATTTTGGCCTCAAGTTCATTATCAGTGGGTTCGCCCCGGTATTATTACTTATGGTATATCCCCCACTGGTGATGAAAGAACAGGTAAAGATTTTGGCTTAACCCCTGCAATGACACTGAAAACAAGCCTGATTGCTGTTCGTAAACATAAAGCGGGTGAACCTGTTGGTTATGGTGGAACATGGGTAAGTGAAAAAGACACTTATCTTGGTGTGATCGCTATTGGTTATGGCGATGGTTATCCTCGTAGTGCACCTTCAGGTACTCCTGTGTGGATCAATGGTCGAAAAGTGCCTATTGTTGGCAGAGTTTCGATGGATATGATCAGCGTCGATTTGGGGACTGAACTAATTGATAGTGTTGGTGATGAAGCTATTTTATGGGGAGATGTGTTGCCCGTAGAAGAAATTGCCAAATATAGTGGTATTAGCGCCTATGAGTTGATTACAAAATTAACCTCGCGCGTCATCATGGAATACCTAGACGAACAATAATACACACGATATTGTATCCCTATGACACACTAAAAGTGATTGGAGAAGAAGCCGTGTTTCAACAGGTTGAAGCGTTTCCGGGAGATCCGATTCTCTCATTGATGGATGTTTATAACAAAGACCCACGTCAGGATAAAATTAATTTAAGCATTGGTCTTTATTATGACGAAGAAGGCAAGACCCCTATTTTAGGAACAGTTTCAGTTGCGCGTCAGCAACTTAATGCCATGACCCCCACCGCAACACTTTATTTACCAATGGAAGGGCTGGCGCCTTATCGCAGCGAAATTCAAGATCTCCTTTTCGGTGCAGATAATCCTCTAATTGCAGAAAAGAAAATTGCCACAATCCAAACATTAGGTGGATCAGGCGCATTAAAAGTAGGTGCTGATTTTCTCCATCGCTATTTCCCAAGATCAGAAGTGTGGATAAGTGATCCGACTTGGGATAATCATACTTCTATTTTTGCGGGCTCGGGTTTCAAGGTAAATCATTACCCATACTTTGATCCTGAAACCAAAGGCGTAAAATTTGAAGCACTACTCGATTGCTTTAAAAAACTGCCTGAAAAAAGCATCGTATTGATGCACCCATGTTGCCACAACCCAACAGGCTCTGATCTGACTAAAGATCAATGGGATCAAGTCACTGAAGTATTAAAAGCTCGCCAAGCAATTCCATTCTTAGATATTGCTTATCAAGGCTTTGCTGAAAATTTAGATGAAGATGCTTACGCTATTCGTACTATGGCAAAAGCAGGATTACCGATACTTATCAGTAACTCTTTTTCAAAAATATTTGGGATCTACGGTGAACGTGCTGGTGGCTTATCAATTGTGTGTGAAAATGCCACTGAATGCGAACATGTATTAGGTCAGTTGAAAGCAGGTGTACGTCGTATCTACTCAAGCCCTGCAAACTATGGTGCGCAAATTGTCAATAAAGTGCTATCAGACCAAGTTTTAACTGCACAATGGCAAAAAGAAGTCGCGCATATGCGTGATCGCATTAAAGAGATGCGCGTTACTTTAGTCGAAGCTTTAAAAGTTGCTCTGCCTGAAAAGAATTTTGATCATCTATTAACTCAACGCGGTATGTTCAGCTATACCGGCTTTACACAAGCGCAAGTTGATAGATTACGTGACGAATTTGGTATTTATCTTGTCGGTACTGGCCGTGTTTGTATGGCAGGTGTTAATACAAGTAATGTTCAGCGCATTGCGCAAGCCTTTGCGGCTGTGAGTATTTAATCTAATCAACGCAATTCCATGATAAAAAAATACCTGCCTATTTTTATAAGCAGGTATTTCTTTTTACTGCATCACAACATCACTACCGCTTTAGGTTTTCGCCTTTTATATATTGACAGCTTGCTTCTTTTCCCCAGCATTACGACGCGCTTTTTCTTCCATAATCTCAATGATTTGAATATCTGTATGTTGCATTGCACGACTGGCTAATGCACAGAGATTCGCTATTGAACTATCGACATCGTCACTGACAATACCATCAGTACCCGCAACACTTTGATTTTGCATCGCCATTAATACTGCTTTATAGGCACTCGCTGCACTACTTGATACTTTCATTGCACAGCTATTCGATGCGCCATCACAGATAATGCCACTGATATCACCAATCATACTGTTGATAGACATACTGACAGTGGTGAAATCTTTTGTGAGTAACCATGCCATTCCTGCGGCTGCACCCATTGAAGCGGTTGTTGCAGCACAAAGGGCGGAAAGTGGTGGAAAATGGCTATGAACATAAATTGCCATTAAGTGAGATAAAACCAATGCACGCAGTAAGGTTTCATCATCGGCTTTAATAAATTCAGCAACCACCATTACAGGCAATGTTGCGGCAATACCCTGATTACCTGAGCCTGAATTACTCATTGCAGGTAATACCGCCCCACCCATACGAGCATCAGATGCAGCTGATGCTCTGATCATGATTTCATTAAGTAAGTCTTTACCTAACAAACCTTTCTCTTGTTGCAGAATTAAGGTACGACCAATGGCTAATCCATAGGTGTTTTGTAGTCCCTCTTCTGATAAAGCGCCATTTAAACGAGCGGCATTGAGCATAAATTCAATTTCACTCACTGGCACGTTAAGTGCGAAATTATAGATATCTTCAGCACAAACATCAGTAAAAGGTTTTTCATCAGTAGATTCACAATTATTGGTAAGCGCTGATTTATCTTCCTCAAAAACAACGTTACCGTTACATTCACAACGAACAACATGTGTATGCTCTCTTGCGATACTGACGATGGCATAACCAGATTGGCTATACACTTTCGCTTCAGAGTAAAGAACATCTTCACAAGGTGCTTTTACACCCACAGTGACTTTACCTTGAGCAACCAGTGTCTTAGCTTGAGCAACTGCATCAGCGGATGCTTTTAACAAGACCTCCAACCCAGCATCAGGATCTCCTCCTGTCGCACCTAATGCTGCTGCAATAGGTAGCCCAGCCATTCCCGTTCCCGGCACTGTTACGCCCATTCCGTTTTTCATCAAGTTTGGTGAAACCCAAGCTTCGACACGAACAACAGGCTCGCCTAAAAGCGCAGTTGCTTTCGCTGCTGCCAATGCTAATGAAATTGGCTCAGTACAACCCACTGCTGGCTTAACACCTTCACGTAACTGACGAACAAATTGTGACCATAAATGAGAATTTTTGTTCTGGCTCATAATCTAACACCTTGGATTAATTTAGTTTTTAAAAACAATGCCTAACTAGAACCGAAGTCGGCGACTATGAGAATGCCAAGAACGGAGAGATAACGAGCAGTAAACCGGTAAAAATAATCAGGTAGAGCGATGCACCTTTGTATTTGTGTAACATTGGTACTTTGTACACTAAGTATGCAGGGATAAGACAACCCACCATACCGAAGATTGGGCTACAAATTGAGGTAAAACTCAGTACTGGTGCATTCAGAATGATTGCACCCCATGCTAAAAGCACGGCGAAAATCATGATGCCGTTTTGTACCCATTTTTGGTTGATTTTTTCTGCTGGAATATAGCGTTGCAGAATATTCATAACGATCCCTTGTGTCGCTTCACGGAAACCTAGGTAGACACCAAAGAATGCAGTCATTACGGCGAAGATATTTAGCATAACGCTTACAACAGTTACCCAACCACCAGGGAAGAATTTTGCAGCAATCGCTAATGCAGAGATATTTTGTTCATACGCTTTAACTGCTTCATCATGACCCATTGCTAATGTGAATGAGATTGCATAGAAGAAAACAGTACAGAACAACACACCGAACGCGATGTTCATTGCACGTAACGCTTTGTGACGAGCAACTTCACGGTTTTTATTACGACCACGGTAAGAGATAACCATTGGACTTAATGTTTGGATAAACAGAATTGAAGTCAGGGTAAAAGGTAATGTAATTATTGCTTCTTTGATTAAACGTCCAGCGGGTGGTAATGCTCCCACGTTATAAAGATGCCACATACCAATCATGGAGATCCCTAACGCAGCAACAACAAACAGTTTAGTTAGTACCATAAAGCTTGATACTTTAAACAGTAATTGTTCACCACGAGAAGAGATAGCGACTAAAGCACAAATCAAGATCAAACCATAGAATGGGTTTTCTGACAGTAAACCTTCCGTAACACCAAATGTTTGTAAGTAAGAAGCACTGTCATTGGTGATTGCCGTTGAGTAAACAAACATCCAAATGACTAGCATCACAAAGTAGAGTGCTCCTAATAAAATACCCCAGTTTTTACCGAGATAACCAGTGATAACACTTGGGTAGTCTTTACACTCTGGAGATTCAGCCAACGTATTAATAAATAGGCGTTGGAAAAGGTACATCGCAGGATAACCAATGATCGAGGATAGTAGGAAAACCCATAATCCCATCAGACCTACCTGCACAGGTAAAAACACAATACCTGCACCGATAGCCATACCGATACTCATGATAACCCAGCCCACATCATTGCCGTCGAATTTAATTGCAGCACGCCATTCTTGTTCTGTCATACCTGCGCGGCGAGCGCCAGCACTAGTTGCGGGATAGCTTGTTGTCTCTATTTTTGAGGAAGCCGTTTCCATATTAGTACTCACTTTTTATATTGTAATTGTTAATAGCAAAACGAATTTTTGGGGGTAAAAAAAGTCTATCTAACATTGCGATGTCGAAATAGCCTTACTCTTTGCAGGTATTATTTATTATGGGTAAATGATAGGGAATATTACGGAGAAAAAAGTTGTTATAAATCGTGATAGCCCGAAATGATTTGGAAAAAAATTCTATCGTAAGGAGAAAAATAGGATTATCTGTTCAAAGAGCATAGTAAATAATAACCTTCCCTCTATTGTAACCTTTGCAAACAAATAAATGATTGATTAATAATGAAAAATAACTATTGTTATACAATAATAGTCAAGTATAACAATTGAAACAAATCACCAAATAAACTGTGCTGTCTATCACGATATACTATGATAATCCTTTCTATTTAGCTTTGTTATCTCGTATTTGGTTAAAATACTGTTACTAAACAGCACAATTAACCATTTGATCTGTTTTTTATAAAAATAGGTGGCTAATAAGATAAAAATAGATAAGGAAGTGTATAGCCCAAAGAGAATACTTTTTTCGATAGAATTAAATTCTATCATATCCCATGGATTTACTTTTCTTGAAGAAAGTGCGCTACAAACCGTAAAGAGTTTATTGTTCGTAGCGCTTAGATCATAAGGGAATAAGCGGTGTGATCTTAATAACCGCGCTCTAAGATTGGTTTTAAGAATCTTGCAGTATGTGAGCCTTCAAACTCTGCGACTTGCTCTGGTGTGCCTGACACTAAAATTTGACCGCCACCACTTCCGCCTTCAGGGCCAAGATCCACAATCCAGTCCGCTGTTTTGATCACATCAAGATTGTGCTCAATAACAACAATGGTATTACCTTGGTCACGTAATTGATGAAGTACTTCAAGTAACAACTCAATATCAGCAAAGTGAAGCCCTGTTGTAGGCTCATCAAGAATATAAAGCGTTTGTCCCGTACCACGTTTTGACAACTCTTTTGCTAACTTAACTCGCTGTGCTTCACCACCCGATAAAGTCGTTGCTGATTGCCCCAAGCGAATATAAGAAAGACCAACATCAATCAATGTTTGTAACTTACGAGCCAGCGCTGGCACAGCATCAAAGAACTCCCTCGCCTCTTCAATGGTCATATCCAACGCTTCGTGAATGTTTTTCCCTTTATATTTTATTTCAAGGGTTTCACGGTTATAACGCTGACCTTTACATTGATCGCAAGGTACATAAACATCTGGCAAAAAGTGCATCTCAACTTTTATTACGCCATCACCTTGGCAAGCCTCACAACGACCACCTTTTACGTTGAAACTAAAACGACCTGGCGTATAACCACGAGTACGCGATTCAGGTACACCCGCAAATAACTCACGAATAGGTGTAAATACCCCTGTATAAGTTGCTGGATTTGAACGAGGTGTTCGACCAATCGGGCTTTGGTTAATATCAATGACTTTATCGAAATGCTCTAAACCTTCAACGTCTAAATAAGGTGCAGGAACACTATTTGTAGCACCATTTAATTGGCGTTGTGCAATAGGGAATAACGTATCGTTAATCAACGTTGATTTACCTGATCCTGAAACGCCCGTAATGCAGGTAAATAAACCCACGGGTAATTTCAGATTTACGTTTCTTAGGTTATTACCTTTAGCACCTAAAATCGTCAGCATTTTCTCACGATCAACTGGAACGCGTTGCTCTGGAATAGCAATACGACGTTCACCACTTAAGAATTTGCCTGTTAATGAATTCGGATTATTGATGATATCTTCAAGCGTACCTTGAGCAACAATTTCACCACCGTGAACGCCCGCGCCTGGGCCAATATCGATAACATGATCTGCTGCACGAATAGCATCTTCATCATGTTCAACAACGATCACCGTATTACCCAAATTACGTAAGTGGATCAGTGTTTCAAGTAGACGATCGTTATCTCGTTGATGTAACCCAATTGAAGGTTCATCCAAGACATACATTACGCCAACTAATCCAGCACCAATTTGGCTGGCTAAGCGGATACGTTGCGCTTCACCGCCTGACAAGGTTTCAGCCGAGCGAGAAAGTGTGAGGTAATTTAAGCCTACATTGACCAAAAATTTTAGTCGATCACCAATCTCTTTTAAGACTTTTTCTGCGATCTTTGCTCTTTGACCACTGAGCTTGAGATTTTGGAAAAAGGTCATCGCATGACCAATGCTGTAATCTGCAATTTCAGGTAATGTAGTATTTTCAACATACACATGGCGCGCTTCACGGCGTAAACGCGTACCACCACAAGAAGCACAAGGACGATTACTAATATACTTAGAAAGTTCTTCACGTACCGCGCTTGATTCTGTCTCGCGGTAACGGCGTTCCATATTATTTAATACGCCTTCAAAAGGATGATGACGAACAACAACATCACCACGATCGTTTGTGTATTTAAATTCAATATTCTCTTTGCCTGAACCCGTTAAAATGACTTTTTGAATATTATCTGGTAACGAATCAAACGGCGCTTCAACATCAAAATGGTAATGTTCACCCAATGAGCGAAGCATTTGGAAATAATAGAAATTACGGCGATCCCATCCTTTAATTGCACCACCAGCAAGAGAAATCTCTCTATTTTGGATCACTAATTCAGGATCAAAAAATTGCTGAACACCTAAACCATCACAAGTTGGGCAAGCCCCTGCAGGGTTATTAAAAGAGAATAAACGAGGCTCTAGCTCGCTCATGCTATAACCACAAACAGGACAGGCAAAGTTTGCAGAAAAAATAATATCATCTGCATTGTTATCATCCATATCAGAGATAACAGCAGTACCACCAGAAAGTTCTAATGCTGTTTCAAAAGATTCTGCTAAACGTTGGGCGAGATCGTCACGCACTTTAAAACGGTCAATCACCACCTCAATGGTATGTTTTTTCTGTAATTCTAATGTCGGCGGATCAGAAAGATCACACACTTCGCCATCAATACGCGCACGAATATAACCTTGGGCAGCAAGATTATTGAGTAACTTAATATGCTCGCCTTTACGCTCTTTCACCACAGGCGCTAACAGCATTAAGCGCTTGCCTTCTGGCTGCTCAAGTACATTATCAACCATTTGGCTAACTGTTTGAGCGGCTAATGGAATATCGTGATCAGGACAGCGAGGTTCACCAACGCGTGCAAATAAGAGCCGTAGGTAGTCATGAATTTCTGTAATCGTTCCCACAGTCGAACGCGGGTTATGCGACGTAGATTTCTGCTCAATCGAAATAGCGGGAGACAAACCTTCGATGTGATCAACGTCAGGCTTTTCCATTAACGAAAGAAACTGACGAGCATAGGCAGAAAGCGATTCGACATAGCGTCGCTGTCCTTCTGCATAAAGCGTATCAAAGGCTAAAGAGGATTTACCAGAGCCAGAAAGTCCCGTAATAACAATAAGTTTATCGCGGGGAATGACCAAATTGATATTTTTTAGATTATGGGTGCGAGCGCCCCGTACTTCGATTTTATCCATGAACATATCCCGGATTGAGAGAGTCGCCGAAAAAGAAAGAATCGGATAATTATGACACAAAGTTAACTGAATGGATATACAGTATATATAGTGAAATTGAATGACGATGAAAACCTGTCATTTTGAGACAAAAAAATTTCGACAATGTTCACAAATGAGAAATTCATCACGCGTCATATTCAAATTTTAGCGTACGTGATAAACTTATTCGCTTATGATTTCAAAAAATTTACTTTCGCAGGAGTACCGCACATGGCGAGCAGAGGCGTAAACAAAGTTATTCTTATCGGTAATTTAGGGCAGGATCCAGAAATCCGTTATATGCCAAGTGGTGGTGCAGTTGCAAACCTGACACTGGCAACATCAGAAAGCTGGCGCGATAAACAAACCGGTGAAATGAAAGAAAAAACCGAGTGGCACCGTGTGGTAATTTTCGGCAAACTGGCAGAAATTGCAGGCGAATATCTGCGTAAAGGTTCACAAGTGTATATCGAAGGTCAATTACAAACACGTAAATGGCAAGACCAAAGCGGTCAAGACAGATATAGCACTGAAGTTGTGGTCAATATCGGTGGCTCAATGCAGATGTTAGGTGGCCGTGGTGGTCAAGATGGTGCACCTTCACAAGGTGGCCAAGGCGGTTGGGGTCAACCACAACAGCCACAAGCATCACAACAATTTAGCGGTGGCGCACAATCTCGTCCTGCACAACAACCTGCAGCAGCACCAGCGCCAAACAATGAACCACCAATGGATTTTGATGACGATATTCCGTTTTGAGGTTTACCTGAAACCTAGTTTCAGAAAAAATTATCTTAAAACCATCTAAAAAATTAACCCAGCTTAGGCTGGGTTTTTTGTTGATGATCATGACAGAACACTATGAAAAGTTATTTTCACAAAACCCCACTTTACACAAAGGTTTGCTTTCAAAAAATATGGTAAGATCTGCGCCATTAACAACGTCTGAGAGCATCTGATCCCCATGAATGAAGAGAAATTGCTCGCTCAGGCAGAAAAGATCTGCCAGAAACGAGGTGTTCGCCTGACTTCACAACGTCTGGCAGTATTGCGTCTGATAGTGCAGCAACCTTCTGCTATCAGCGCATACGACTTATTGGATTTACTACGCCAAGTTGAACCACAAGCAAAACCGCCAACGGTTTATCGTGGATTAGAATTTTTACTTGAGCAAGGATTTATCCATAAAATAGAATCCACCAACAGCTATGTACTTTGTCATCATTTTGATGATGTTGAACACACATCAGTAATGCTAATTTGTGACCGTTGTTTATCTGTCACTGAAAAAAATAGCCATAAAATCGAAAATTCTATTTCATTACTGGCACAAGAGAGTGGATTTCATTTACGACATAGCGTAATCGAAATTCATGGATTATGTTCACAGTGCCACGAAGCACAAGAGTGTACTCATCCTGAAGGTTGTCATCATGATCACAGTATGGATGATAATCTTAAGCAGAAAAAAACCGGTGACTATAAGCCTCGTTAAGCTTATAAAATACAAAAAGCCAGCTAAATGCTGGCTAATACGTGTTCTACTTTTGAATTCTCATTTCAGCTAATGAATACGCTTTACTTTCTTCACACTTACCAATAGCAATAACTAAAATAACGACTTCTGAATCAATGAGTTGGTAAACCAATCGAAAACCAGATGCTCGTAATTTAATCTTATAGCAACCCGAGAGATCACCTTTTAAGCGAGCAGACTCACTCTATATAAGGGTTTTCCTGTAATTTTTTTAATTTCTTTTTAAATTGTTCTTTAATGCTTTGATCGAGTTTCTACCATTCTTTTAATGCACGCTTATCAAACTCAATATTAAAGATCATCAATATTTACTCTTATACGTTTACATGGTTTCTTCAAACGCTCACGTACAACAGCTAAAATATCCTCATCTTCATCTTGTTCACCAACAACGATAGAAACTTCAGAGAAAGGTAACTTTTCATTTTCAGAAACATAACGTAGAAACAATCTTATAGCATCTGAAGGAGACAGGTTCATTTTTTCAAATACTTGATAAGCTTCTTTTTTTAGCTCATCGTCTACTCTAACTTGTATTGTTGTCATAAACACCTCCATAATTAAAACTCATCATATTGTAATTACATTTGTAGTGCAGTGGTGTTTTTTTATACAAATTAAAAAATAAAAAATGCAGATGATTTTGTGCTTTTACACATCATCTGCATCTTTATAAAATAAGTTGTGTTGACTTACTTTGGTACAAATTACAGCCATTCACCGTTACGAATAACCCCAACTGCTAAACCTTCCACAGTAAAGTTTTGTTCGCGTAAATCGACGATAATAGGTGAAAATTCTGGGTTTTCTGCATGAAGTTCAATTTTATTACCGCTTTTCTTAAGGCGCTTTACTGTCACTTCATCTTCAATACGAGCCACAATAACTTGCCCGTTGTGAACATCTTGCGTTTTATGCACGGCAAGTAAATCGCCATCCATAATACCGATATCTTTCATTGACATACCATTAACGCGCAATAAAAAATCTGCACTTGGTTTAAATAGCATTGGGTCAACTTGATAATGGCTTTCAATATGCTCTTGCGCTAAAAGTGGTTCACCAGCTGCGACTCGCCCAATTAATGGCAATCCTTCTGGCTCTTCTTCCATTAGCAAACGGATACCTCTGGATGCACCAGAGACAATTTCTATCACACCTTTACGAGCAAGAGCTTTTAAGTGCTCTTCTGCCGCATTTGGTGAGCGAAACCCAAGTTGGGAAGCTATTTCAGCCCGTGTTGGTGGCATACCCGTTTGCGAAATGTGATCACGAACCAAATCGTAAACCTGCTGCTGCCTTGCAGTTAATGCTTTCATTCCGCCCCCTGTTTGTTTATACAGTCAGACTGTGAGTATATACAGGTATATGACGATTTGAAACCTCAAATGAATATAAAACACGCATCTTTGGATTATTTTTCGACAAAAATCGAATTTTTTAACTTTATGCGAAGAAATGCCCCCAAAGAATGGTTACCCAAGTAAATAATCCCAATATAATAGCAATCAGAACGGCGGCAGAACCCATATCTTTTGCACGTCCAGATAATTCGTGGTATTCAGATCCAATTCGATCGACAACGGCTTCTATTGCACTATTTACCAGTTCCAAGATCACAACCAACACAACGGAACCAATGAGTAAAATGCGCTCTAGACCACTGACATCGATGAAAAATGAAAGGATAATTGCAACCAAGGTCACAATAGCTTCTTGTCTAAAAGCGGCTTCATTAATCCAAGCGGCACGAATGCCTTTGTATGAATAGCCACCAGCTTTAATGATTCGGGTAAGACCTTTATTTTGATTAGCCATAATAAACTCTATCGAAAACAAACGATTATTTTGCCACTTTTCTCTATTAATATTGTCACAGCACCACAGATCTACGAAAGACTTTCTGTTATGCTTTCGAAGTATTGCTAATAAGAGGCTACAACTATTTATGTCAGCTTGGCGTAAACTATATTATAACACATTGAATTTACCACTAAAATTACTGGTAAAAAGCAAACGAGTTCCGACTAACCCTATCACTGAATTAGGATTAGATACGTCGCGATCTTTTCTTTATGTTCTGCCTTATCATTCCAAGGCGGACTTACTGACTTTAAGACAGCAATGTCTATCATTAGGATTGCCAGATCCACTGCAACCTATTGAAATAGGCGGAACAAAACTTCCTGCATACGTCTTTATTGATGACGGCCCAAGAGTATTCCGTTACTACTCGCCCGATCCTCGAAAAGATTCCGTGAAGACATTCCACGCTTATCTTGATGCACATCGTAATAACCCACATCTTGATATTGAGATGTTGCCAGTTTCTGTGATGTTTGGACGCTCTCCAGGTCGTGAAGGCCATAATGGTGTTCCACATTTACGTGTGCTTAACGGTATCCAAAAATTTATCGCTATCCTCTGGTTAGGTCGTGATAGTTTTGTTCGTTTTTCACCCACTGTATCAATGCGTGAAATGGCGAACGAACACGGCACTGACACCAGTATAGCTCGAAAACTCGCTCGCGTTGCGCGTATCCATTTTTCACGTCAGCGTTTAGCGGCAGTTGGCCCTAAATTGCCAGCACGCCAAGATCTCTTCAATAAATTGCTTTCATCGAAAGCCATTGAAAAAGCAATTGAAGATGAATCAAAAGCGAAGAAAATCTCACTTGATAAAGCACGTAAAAATGCCACTGATATCATGGAAGAAATTGCAGCTAATTTCTCATATGAAGCGGTGCGTATTAGTGATCGTGTATTAAGTTGGACATGGAATAAGCTCTACCAAGGTATTAACGTTTATAATGCCGAACGCGTGCGTAAACTCGCGCAAGATGGGCATGAAATCGTTTATGTTCCTTGTCACCGTAGCCACATGGACTACTTGCTGCTTTCTTATGTGCTTTATCACCAAGGTTTAGTACCCCCACATATTGCGGCAGGTATTAACCTCAACTTCTGGCCAGCAGGTCCGATTTTCCGCCGTTTAGGGGCATTCTTTATCCGAAGAACCTTTAAAGGTAACAAGCTTTACTCCACCATTTTCCGCGAATATTTAGGTGAGCTATTTACACGAGGCTACTCCATTGAATATTTTGTTGAAGGTGGACGCTCTCGCACAGGTCGATTGTTAGATCCTAAAACAGGGACACTTTCAATGACGGTACAAGCCATGTTACGCGGTGAAACACGCCCTATCTCTGTTGTTCCAATTTACATTGGGTATGAGCACGTAATGGAAGTGGCAACCTATGCCAAAGAGTTACGTGGAGCAACAAAAGAGAAAGAAGGTTTTATGCAGATGGTCAGAGGATTACGTAAATTACGTAACCTTGGTCAAGGCTATGTGAACTTTGGTGAGCCGATTTCTGTTGTACAATACTTAAATCAGGCTGTACCACAATGGCGTGATGATATTGATCCCATTGAGCCACAGCGTCCAAGTTGGTTGAACCCAGCAGTAAGCGCACTAGCTGATAACATTATGGTTCATATCAATAATGCAGCATCGATTAATGCGATCAACCTTGTTTCAACAGCCTTGCTGGCATCACGTCAGCGCGCACTCACAAGAGAGCAACTGTTAGAGCAAGTCGATTGTTATCTGCAATTATTACGCAATGTGCCTTATTCGACAGATATGATTGTGTCTGATAAAAATGCTGAAACCTTATTAGAACACGCTCTACAATCAGATAAATTCCAAGTCGAAAAAGACAGTCTGGGTGATATTGTGGTACTTCCTCGTGAAAGCGCGGTATTAATGACTTATTACCGTAATAACACAATCCACTTAATGGTCACTCCGTCATTAATTGCCAGCATCATCTTACATCATGAAAAAATCCATCGTGATGATTTAATGAAACAAGTTGAGCTAATCTTCCCTCTTATTAAAGCGGAACTATTTATTCGTTATGAGAAAGAAGAACTCCCTGAAGTCATTAATACTTTGATTGCAGAATTGTGCCGTCAACGCCTGATTTGTTCTGATAGTGATAGCTTACTACGTATCAACCCAGCGCGTATTCGTCCATTACAGCTTTTAGCCGCCAGCGTCAGAGAAACATTACAACGCTATGGTATTACACTCTCCTTACTCAATTTTGCACCCGAAATTAGTCGTGCATTATTGGAGAAAGAGAGCCGTATCTTGGCACAACGTCTTTCAGTCTTGCATGGTATCAACGCACCTGAGTTCTTTGATAAAGCGGTATTCTCTACTTTAGTTTCAACGCTACGTGAAGAAGGGTATCTCAATGATAATGAAGATATTCTCAAAGCAGATGCATCTGCCCTTTACCAAGTGATTGCAAAATTAATGTCACCAGAAATTCGCTTAACCATTGAAAGCGTGGGGATCACTGAAGATAACAATTCAGTACAAACTATTGACGAAAAAAGTGAGCCTAAAGCTGATGAATAATCAGTAAATAGAGCCATAACCGAAATAGAAAAGGGATAAGCGCATTGCTTATCCCTTTTTGTTTCTACTCGATTGTAGAGAACCATTTAGCACTTATGATCCGTTAAAAATAACTAAATAAAATGCCCGCAAATAAAACAAAACCAACATAGTTATTATTCATAAAAGCTTGGAAACACGGCGCTCTTTCACGCTCTGCAATAAGTTTCTGCTGATAAATAAACAGCGCTGTTACTAACAATAGCGACCAGTAGTAGATACCTTTCAGATTCAGCAAAATACCGATACCCACTAATAATGCCAACATCACCAGTTGTAAAATACCGATAATAATTTTGTCATAACGACCGAATAAAATGGCGGTAGATTTAACCCCAATTTTTATATCATCATTACGATCAACCATGGCATATTGTGTATCGTAAACCACAGACCAGATAATATTGACAAGGAATAATAACCAACACACTAATGGCAAACTTTCAGAAACAGCAGCAAATCCCATAGGGATTGACCAGCCAAAAGCCATACCTAAAATAAGCTGGGGTAAATTACTAAACCGTTTAACGAAAGGATAAAACCACGCCAGTGCAAGCCCTGCCACAGAGAGCCAAATAGTCATAGTATTAAGTGTTAAAACTAATGCAAAGGACAAGAGTACCAAAACGATAAATAGAATTTTGCTCTCTTTTTCTGTCACAGCTCCACTAGGTAATGGTCGATTTTTAGTTCGTTCAACACTGCCATCAATTTTCCGGTCAGCAAAGTCGTTTATTACACACCCAGCGGCACGCATAGAGAACACGCCAATAGTAAAGACAATCAGAATATGCCAATCAGGAAAACCTTTAGCGGCAATCCATAAAGCCCAATAAGTTGGCCAAAGTAATAATAGCGCTCCGATAGGTTTATCTATACGCATTAAACGGCTATATGCTTGCCATTTACTTTGCGTCATACTTCCCTCCAATTTTAGCTCCCCCTAATTACTTCTCATACACTGGTGATGCAGGTAGAAACATCTCGGTTAATAATAAAGGTTTATCTGAAAGCTGGAAACGAGAACGGCGTAGCCAATACCCATTTTGTTGCCCGATATGAATAAAATCACGGCTTAATGTTGTTTCCTGAAACAGATAACGCCCAAGTGGAACGGTTCTTAGATTGACCAGTTTTCTGTCTTCGCCTGTCAATGTCTCTTCTGGTACTAACGTCCGCCCTAATAACCAAGGAATATCGTCACCACACAATACCACTTCTCTTAACCAATAACGCTGACTTTTGGGTAAACACGCTCTTTCGTCAGCGGGCTCAATAATGTCAATAAACCCTTCTTGATAAGGCATTACGGTGACTTTTTGGCAATATTGTTCAAATCGCCTTGTCATGGAGCCTAATTCCATTAACCAACTTAATGTACTTTCTTGAATACTTGCATGTTCCTCACTGGGTAGCCAATGGATAGGTGCAGGGGTAATTATTGATTTTTTGAACATTTATTCATCATCACGCTTTGATGATCCTAACTAGTATGAGTCATGATGCGTAAGGATATCATGATGTGACTAAGGGAAGTTAAAAGCTGATAACATTTCGCATAAATAATCTAAAAAAGCGTTAAAAGAAAATCAGATGGAGCACTAAACAATCAAAAAACAAAGGAGGTCATAAAAACCTCCTTTCTATCTAACCAACTACTTATATTCAGTTTATTCGATTAACGCCATGCTTTATAACGATTAATCAGATTATTTGTTGAGCTATCATGGCTGTTAACACTTTCCTTACCTTTTAATTCAGGAAGAATACGATTAGCCAGTTGTTTGCCTAATTCAACACCCCATTGGTCAAAGGTGAAGATATTGAAAATAACACCTTGTACAAAGATTTTATGTTCATACATTGCAATCAATGCACCTAATGAATAAGGCGTAATTTCTTTTAACAGAATAGAGTTAGTTGGGCGGTTACCTTCGAACACTTTGAAAGGGGCAACATATCCCATAGTCT
Source organism: Proteus sp. PR00224 (assembly GCF_016238105.1). Classification (NCBI taxonomy): domain Bacteria; kingdom Pseudomonadati; phylum Pseudomonadota; class Gammaproteobacteria; order Enterobacterales; family Morganellaceae; genus Proteus; species Proteus sp. PR00224. Next base: position 154,586 of record NZ_JAEHQU010000009.1, read on the forward strand.
TAGGATCTTTTCCTGCTGCGGCAAATTCAGCATCAACTTGCTCACGCGTTTTACCAAAAGCGAGAGCTTCGGTTTGAGCAAAAAAGTTAGACATCAATTTTGCGTGATGATCGGATAGTGGGTTATGGCTAATTGCAGGCGCAATAAAATCACAAGGGATAATTTTTGTACCTTGGTGGATCAGTTGGTAAAACGCATGTTGTCCGTTTGTACCCGGTTCACCCCAAATGATAGGGCCCGTTTGATAACTCACTTTGTTTCCATCACGATCAATATACTTACCATTCGATTCCATATTGCCTTGTTGGAAGTAAGCCGCAAAGCGATGCATGTATTGATCGTATGGCAGAATCGCTTCAGTTTCTGTGCCAAAAAAATTGTTATACCAAATGCCAATCAGAGCGAGGATCATTGGGATGTTATTTTCAGCATCTGTTGTTCTAAAGTGATTATCCATTGCATGAGCACCTTCCAGCAATTGCTCAAAATTGTCATAACCAACAGATAATGCGATAGATAAACCAATTGCTGACCATAATGAATAACGACCACCAACCCAATCCCAAAACTCAAACATATTGGCAGTATCAATACCAAATTTAGCTACTTCGGTGCTGTTTGTGGATAACGCCACAAAGTGTTTAGCGACAAATACTCTCTCTTTAGCAGAGGCTAAGAACCAATCTCTTGCTGAATGCGCATTTGTCATGGTTTCTTGTGTAGTAAAGGTTTTTGATGCAATAAGGAATAGCGTCGTTTCAGGATCACATTTTTTCAGTGTTTCTGCGATATGCGTACCATCAACATTAGAAACAAAATGCATAGTAAGATGGTTTTTATATGGACGTAATGCTTCTGTCACCATATAAGGGCCAAGATCAGAACCACCTATACCAATATTCACAACATCAGTAATTGCCTTGCCTGTATAACCTTTCCATTCACCACTAATAATGCGCTCACTGAATGTTTTCATTTTATTCAGTACAGCATTAACTTCAGGCATAACATCTTTGCCATCAACGATGACGGGAGTATTGCTACGATTACGTAATGCAGTATGCAATACAGCACGATCTTCAGTACGGTTGATTTTTTCACCCGTAAACATGCTATTTATCGCACCTTTAACGTCACATTCCTTAGCCAAAGCCTGCAATTTTTCTAATGTTTCTTTCGTAATACGGTTTTTTGAAAAATCCACTAGAATTTGGTCTGAAAACGTTTTTGAAAATTGCTCAAAGCGTGATGGTTCCTGAGCAAACAGTGTTTTCATCTCGGTATTTTTGATCACCGAGAAATGGTTTTCTAATGCCTTCCAGGCTAGGGTTTGGGTTGGGTTTACATTTTTCATTCACAATACTCTCTTAAGATTACAATCCAATATTCTCAGATTGTAGCCTGACATTTAATAGTTACAGTCAATTCTTTCTCATTTGATGATATTGGTCAAAACCATTCAATAAATCTAGTACTAATTACTTACATAGGTAAAACCGATAATGTGGAGCTGATTATTAATTAAATTGATTATTCTTCACTCTGCATTGACTCTCTACTTAATAACCGATATTCCTAAGTGTGTCCAACATCTCATTTTTGCCTAAAGGAATACGACAATGACTGATAATACTGCTACGCCTTCATCTGCATCATCGCCATACACTATCGCCAAATTTGGTGGCACCAGTGTTGCTAACTTTTCAGCAATGGAAAAATGCGCAGATATTATCCTGAAACAAAAGTCAGTTCGTGTCGTGGTTCTTTCGGCATCTGCCGGCATTACTAATTTGTTAATTGAGCTTGCAGCAGGTACAGAGCCTTCACAACGGGAAGCTTTGCTCTCACAAGTTCGTGATATTGAGTACGCAATTATCAACCAGCTTTCTCAGCCAGAAATTATTTCTCAAGAAATAAATCGTCTACTTGAGAATATTGAGATGCTCTCTGAAGCGGCTTCACTTGCCACATCTGATGCATTGACAGACGAATTAGTCAGTCACGGTGAATTAATGTCAACCTTGCTATTTGTTGAATTATTACGTGAAAAAGGCATACAGGCAGATTGGTTTGATGTCAGAAAAGTGATGAAAACCAATGATCTATTTTGTCACGCTGAACCTGATATGGCACAGCTCACCGAGCTCACACAAAGCCTTATACAACCTCGTCTAGAAGAAACCGTGATTGTAACGCAAGGTTTTATTGGTCAAGAGCCTAAAGGCAGAACCACAACTTTAGGACGTGGTGGTAGCGACTATACGGCGGCACTGATTGGTGAAGCACTCAAAATGTCTCGTGTGGATATTTGGACGGATGTACCGGGTATTTATAGTACTGACCCAAGAATAGTGCCAGAGGCACATCGTATCGATCAAATTGCCTTTAATGAAGCGGCTGAAATGGCCACCTTTGGCGCTAAAATTTTACACCCTGCCACATTATTACCAGCTGTACGTAGTGGTATTCCCGTGTTTGTGGGGTCTAGCAAAGCCCCCGAAGAAGGCGGTACATTAGTTTGTGCTCAAACAGAAAATCCACCTGTATTCCGCGCAATTGCACTACGTAGAAAACAAACTTTACTCACATTACACAGCCTGAAAATGCTTCATGCACGAGGTTTTTTAGCAGAGATATTTACTATTTTATCGCGCCATCATATCTCTGTTGATGTGATAACCACATCAGAAGTGAGCATTGCGTTAACACTTGATACAACTGGCACTACCAACGCATCGGGGAGTTTATTAACCAATGCACTCTTAACTGAATTATCCGCATTATGCCGTGTTGAAGTAGAAGAAGATCTAGCATTAGTTGCTGTGATTGGTAATTCACTTTCACAGGTGAATGGTTTAGGTATTAAAATTTTCGGCACATTAGAAAATTATAATATTCGTATGATAAGCCATGGTGCAAGTACTCACAATTTATGTTTATTAGTTGATGGCAAAGATGCGGATAATATTGTGCGTAAATTACATGATACATTGTTTTAATTAATAACGAATTATCAATATATAAAAGAGAGATAAGAAATTATTTCTCTTTTATATTTCATACTCTTTATTAAAAATGCTTTATCTATTAAAGATACTCCATTTATATTTTTTTAAACTACAACCTCACTTTATTAAAAAATATGGATATCTCAATGAAAAAAATAGGTAGTTTTAATCACTTAAGGATCACCCAAACAAATTTCATTCCTTATATAAAAGAAGTAAATAATGACTTAAATGGAAGTATAACATCAACCCAAAACACGAATAACACAATGTTACAAAGCGCTAAACAGAAAAACGAAAAATCAATATATCATGTGAATTCTTTGAATAAGAAAATACAATCAGATACTGAATTGACTAATTTCATACAAAATACTAAAAATAATGAATATTTAATTAAAGAAACAATAGAACAGATATCTTTAAATTTTGAAAGATTAATTAGTTCAGATAACATTATTAATGAAGAAATAAAAAAAACATATCAAGAAAAAAAAGATAATATTTTAAATTACATTAATAAAAATAACATTGAAAAATTAATTAGTCTTAATGAAAATAACATTGAAAAATTAATTAGTCTTAATGAAAATACCGAAATAGTAAAATATTCTGAAAACCTTAAGAATATAAAGGAAAGTTTTATAGAAATTATTCAAGAATACCTATCGCCAAATTTCAAACAAACACCGACTACATCGTTAAGAATAGATAAGCACCTAGCATTAATTAATAAGACCAGCCATTATACTCAATAATTTTATTTTAAAGAGCTTCTTACTAAGAAGCTCTTTATTTTTAATACACCCGATAACCGCCATATTTTTTCGCAAATTGATTAAACTTACCAAAATCAATTAAGGCAATTTCTAAAGAACGATGCGCAATATGAGACATCTTTGCAATTTTTTCAACAAAAAGCCGGTTATCTTCCAACAAGTTAGCAGTAAGTGTAGAAGCAATAATCTCACACTCTTTCGGTGTGACAATCCAACCATCATTAGTAGCGAATTTATGAATAGGGATATTCCCTTCTTTTTTACTCTCTTGAGCAAGCAACGCTTCTTCTTCTTTCATTGCCTGCTTAAATAATGCTATTTCTTCTTCAACAGGCTCTGGGGAAGTCGGAGTTTTATGATAAATATAGTCCCCGACTTCTTCGATTCGTGCAGGCGTCATTTCTGCTTTTAGCCAAATTTTATCAAATGCTTTTTCATCTAAAACAGCATCAGTATCTAAGTTTCCTGTTAGTTGCATCAGATTTAAAAAAGCATTAATTAAAACTTCACTTAATGGATAATTTCCTTTTGCTAAAGAAGGAAACGGCACCTCAGCGCCAGCAGGTGGTGTTTTCTGAAGGTACAAAGTATAGCTCATTGTAATGTCCTTTTTTCTGATACAGGCTTATAGCTTAAACATCTTTAATGAGAACGGCTAGAGGAAATAACAAGGAGATATTGCTATCCCCTCACTATTTATTACATTATTGAGATCTGAAAACAAAAATAAACTAAGACTCATACCCTAAATTAGGCGCTAACCAACGTTCAACTTCACTCACACTCATTTCTCGACGTTTTGCGTAATCTTCAACCTGATCTTTTTGAATTTGAGCAACAGCGAAATATTTACTGTCAGGATGGCTAAAATACCAGCCCGATACTGAAGCACCAGGCCACATGGCATAAGCATCTGTCAGTTTCATTCCAATGCGATTTTCAACATCAAGTAATTGCCAAATTTTTGCTTTTTCTGTGTGCTCTGGGCAGGCAGGATACCCCGGAGCTGGTCGAGTTCCTTGATATTTTTCTCGAATAAGTTCGTCATTGGAGAGATTTTCATCCGCACGATACCCCCAAATCTTTGTTCTGACCAATTGGTGAAGATATTCAGCAAAAGCTTCTGCTAGGCGGTCTGATAACGCTTTCACCATAATTTTATTATAATCATCATGGGCATTATCATAGGTATTTGCGAGAGTATCTTCTTCTAATCCGCCCGTAACGGCAAAAGCACCAAAATAGTCAGCAATACCACTTTCAACAGGAGCAATAAAATCGGCTAAGCAGTAATTAGGAAAATCCTTTTTCTCCGTTTGTTGACGTAAATGACAGCTTTTCAAAAGTACTTGTTGGCGACTTTCATCTTGATAAATCACAATATCATCACCCAGACGATTGGCAGGGAATAGCCCCATAATCCCTTTAGGTGTTAATAATTTTTCACGACTTAATTTGTCCAGCATCGCATTTGCATCGGCAAATACACGCTTTGCTTCTTCACCAACCACATCATCTTCTAAAATACGCGGATATTTCCCCGCTAAAGACCACGTCATAAAGAAAGGCGTCCAATCGATATATTCACGCAAGGTTTCAATACTTGCCGTGATCTCTTGCACTCCTAATTGATTGGGCTTTGGTGGTGTGTAATTTTGCCAATCAATTTGTAGTGCATTTTTTCGCGCAACCTCTAAAGAAACAGGAGGAGTACGAGGTTTTTTTCTGGCGTATTGCTGGCGTACAACTTCATATTCACGACGCGTTCTAGCAACAAAATCGGCTCTTTGTGTTTCAGATAATAGTGCAGCAACAACACCTACGGTTCTCGATGCATTTTGAACATAAACAGTAGGATGACTATAATTAGGTTCTATTTTTACTGCAGTATGCGCTTTGGACGTTGTTGCTCCACCAATCATTAATGGTAAAGAAAAACCGCGTCTTTCCATCTCTTTAGCAACATTCACCATCTCATCAAGTGAAGGTGTGATCAGCCCTGAAAGACCAATAATATCGACTTTTTCATCAATCGCTGTTTGCAAAATTTTATCGCAAGGCACCATTACACCTAAGTCGATAATTTCATAGTTATTGCACTGCAAAACCACACCGACAATATTTTTACCAATATCGTGAACATCACCTTTCACTGTGGCGAGTAAAATTTTACCTGCGGAAGTTCCTGCCTGTTTTGTCGCTTGGATATAAGGCTCAAGATAAGCAACGGCTTGTTTCATCACTCTTGCTGATTTCACAACTTGAGGCAAAAACATTTTGCCTTCACCGAATAAATCACCGACAGTATTCATACCATTCATCAATGGCCCTTCAATCACTTCAATAGGGCTTGGTGCTTGTTGGCGACAAGCTTCTGTATCTTCAACAATAAACTCGGTGATCCCTTTAATTAAGGCGTATTCTAAACGTTTCTCAACATTCCACTGTCTCCATTCGGCAAGCTGATGATTTTGCTCATCACTTTTAGTGCCACGATAACGCTCTGCCAATGCTAATAAATTATCTGTGCTCTCTTCATGACGATTTAAAATGACATCTTCAACTGCGTTACGCAGTTCATCAGGTAGTGAGTCATAAATGGCGAGTTGTCCCGCATTGACAATCCCCATATCCATACCATTTTTTACTGCGTAATAGAGAAAAACAGAGTGAATAGCTTCACGAACAGGATCGTTACCTCTAAATGAGAATGAAACGTTAGATACCCCACCAGAAATTAAGGCATAAGGCAGTTGAGATTTAATATCCGCACAGACTTCAATAAAATCAACGGCATAATTATTATGTTCTGCGATACCTGTTGCGACGGCAAATATATTAGGATCAAAAATAATATCTTCAGGAGGAAAACCCGCTTGCTCGGTCAATAACTGATAAGCTCGACGACAAATTTCAATTTTGCGTTCTCGGGTATCCGCTTGCCCTACTTCATCAAACGCCATAACGACAACAGCAGCACCATATTTACGCACCAATCTAGCATGCTCAAGAAAAGGAATTTCACCCTCTTTCATCGAAATTGAGTTAACAATACCTTTGCCTTGAATACACTTTAGACCTTCTTCGATCACTTCCCATTTGGAGGAGTCAATCATCACAGGCACTTTGGCAATATCAGGCTCACCCGCAATGAGATTAAGAAAACGTGTCATTGCTTCGACGGCATCTAGCATGCCTTCATCCATGTTGATATCAATGATTTGAGCACCGTTTTCAACTTGATGACGTGCAACATCTAACGCTTCTTGGTAATTACCTTCTTTTATCAAGCGCTTAAATTTAGCAGAACCTGTAACGTTGGTTCTTTCGCCCACATTCACAAACAGTGAATTTTCATCAATGACTAATGGTTCAAGACCTGAAAGACGACATGCTTTTTTCAAGGAAGGTAATACTCTTGGTGCAATACCTTCTACCGCTTGTGAAATGGCGAGAATATGCGCAGGAGTGGTTCCACAACAACCTCCTACAATATTGAGAAAACCAGCTTGTGCCCACTCTTTAATTTGCTCAGCCATCTCTTGGGCATCTAAATCATAGCCTCCAAAGGCGTTAGGCAAACCAGCATTAGGGTGAGCACTGACATAGGTTTCAGAAATTTGTGAAAGTGTTTGAATATATTGGCGTAATTCTTTAGGGCCTAAAGCACAATTTAAGCCAAATGAAAGCGCATCCGCATGGCGTAAAGAGTGATAGAACGCTTCTGTTGTTTGACCTGTTAATGTTCTTCCTGATGCATCCGTAATAGTGCCGGAGATCATCACAGGTAACTCAATATTGAGTGATTCAAATTCACATTTAATGGCGAAAATAGCCGCTTTCGCATTTAGTGTGTCGAAAATAGTTTCGACCATAATTAGATCAACACCGCCTGTAATTAATCCGCGCGTTGCTTCTCGATAAGCTTCCACCAGCTTATTAAATGAAACGTTACGAAAAGCTGGATCGTTAACATCTGGGGATATTGAGGCAGTTCTATTGGTTGGCCCCAAAACACCCGCGACATAGCGAGGTTTATCTGGTGTTAAGGCACTCCATTTATCTGCACAGGCTTTAGCTAATTTTGCCGCTTCTTCATTAAGTTCGAAACAAAGCGACTCCATCTGATAATCCGCCATCGCGATAGATGTCGAGTTAAAGGTGTTGGTTTCAACAATATCAGCGCCTGCTTGAAAATAAGCATTATGAATATCGGCAATAATTTGCGGTTGAGTTAAAACTAAAAGATCATTATTCCCTTTGACATCACAACGCCAATCAGCAAAACGCTCACCTCGATAATCGGCTTCTGTCAGTTGATATTGTTGGATCATTGTACCCATTGCACCATCAAGTACTAAGATACGTTTTGCTAATGCTTCCGTCAGTTGTTGCTTTATGTTTGCCACGTTGTTCCCTCTTAATAGAGAATGTTTTTGTTCTTGTTTTCTTTATTGTTATTTCGTTGTTTTTTTATCCTACCATATCTTTTTATAAAGATTTCTAAGACGAAGATGAGAGATTTTCACTTAGCGATAAATCCCATTACAGTAATATTTCTTATCACACATTTTGTTTTGAAAAATGCGGTGATCGGAGGAGTTTTATTACACGAGATAGTTCATAATAGATATTAATATGGATAGCATTTCTGGAGTGTATGCATGACAGTTTCCCCTACAAATAAAAAAGTGCGTAAGACGAAAACAACTGCCACTCAAAGCACCGCACAAGGAGGCCCTGTTCAGTCATTAAGTCGTGGACTGACATTATTGGAATATATTTCCGAATCTCCAGGTGGTATCGCCCTAACTGATTTAGCCTTTCAAGCTGGGTTACCCAATTCCACAACACACCGCCTACTCACTACACTTCAACAGCATGGTTTTGTTCGCCAAGTTGGAGATTTAGGCTTATGGGTTGTAGGTACACACGCCTTTATTGTCGGCAGTAGTTTTCTGCAAACCCGTAACTTACTTGTTATGGTTCACCCCATCTTACGTCAATTAATGGAAGACTCAGGTGAAACGGTAAATTTGGCAATTCTTGACCAAATTGAATTTGATGCGGTGATTGTCGATCAAGTGCAATGTAATGCGTTAATGCGAATGTCTGCACCTATTGGCGGTAAATTACCCATGCACGCATCGGGTGCAGGTAAAGCGTTTCTTTCCACTTTACCAGAAAATAAATTACTGCCTTTGCTCCAGAAAAAAGGTCTAATGGCTTATACCCCTCATACACGAACACTTCCTTCATCCTTAAAAGAAAATTTAGAACAAGCCCGCAAACAAGGCTTCTCTTTCGATGATGAAGAGCATGCTTTAGGCTTACGCTGTATTGGTGCCTGTATTTATGATGAACACCACCAGCCTTTTGCCGCAATTTCGCTTTCAGGTCCTGTGTCTAGAATGACGGATTCTCGTATCACTGAATTGGGTGCGATGGTGATAAAAGCAGCAAAACAAATTAGCCGTGAATATGGTGGCGTAAAAAGTTAATTCGCCCTCTTTCACCTTCCTCATTGCAAAGTAATGAGGAAGGTATCTCCGCAATTAAACCGATTCAGCATTTTTAAAATGACCGCTTTTACACTTTATTTCCGTTAAATATTAAAAAACTGTTATTTCTCCCCTTAAAAAATTGATGCTGATCACAGATGTTGTTTAAGGTGCATTAAGAGTATTGCAACTCTGCTTGTTACCCGTAACAATGTTACCGGTAACAAATACTATAGCTAATACTTATATTCTCTTTTTATAGCCAATAGTAAAGCTCATCACCCTTGTGTGAATAAAGGAAGCATCATTATGAACCCTAAAGATCATGACCATTTTCAGAACGATTTTGCACCTCTAAATGAAACAGTAAAACAGGTTACAGAGCGTATTGTCGCTCGTTCACAATCGACTCGTCGTGCTTATCTGAAAAAAATTGAAGCCGCAAAAAGCCAAACAGTACATCGTGCTCAACTTGCTTGTGGTAATTTGGCTCATGGTTTCGCGGCTTGTCAGACCGATGATAAAAATCGCCTGAAAAATATGGTTCATAATGATATTGCCATTATCACTGCTTACAATGATATGTTGTCAGCTCATCAGCCGTATGAAGATTATCCTCAAAAAATTAAAAAAGCATTACATGCTGTTGGTGCCGTGGGACAAGTGGCAGGCGGTGTTCCTGCAATGTGCGATGGTGTCACTCAGGGTCAAGATGGCATGGAGTTATCACTCCTTAGTCGTGATGTGATTGCAATGTCAGCGGCAGTGGGTTTATCCCATAATATGTTTGATGGTGCGCTGTATTTAGGGATCTGCGATAAAATCGTTCCCGGATTAGCGATGGCTGCACTCTCTTTTGGTCATCTTCCTGCTATTTTTGTTCCTGCGGGTCCTATGACTAGCGGCTTACCCAATAAAGAAAAAGTCCGTATTCGCCAGCTTTATGCTGAAGGTAAAGTAGATCGTAATGCCTTGTTAGAAGCGGAAGCTGCTTCTTATCATAGTATTGGGACTTGTACCTTTTATGGCACAGCAAATTCCAACCAAATGGTGATGGAAATAATGGGGTTACATTTACCTGGCGCTTCTTTTGTGCATCCTAATACGCCATTGCGTGATGCATTGACTGACGCAGCCGCTAGCCAAATTGTGCGTCTCACAGAAAACACTGGTAACTATCTCCCTATAGGTCAATTAGTTGATGAGAAAGTGATTGTAAATGGTATTATTGCCCTGTTAACAACAGGCGGTTCCACTAATCTCACTATGCACTTAGTCGCAATGGCTCGTGCAGCAGGTATTATTATTAATTGGGATGATTTCTCTGAACTTTCGCAAGTTGTGCCACTTATTGCTCGCATTTATCCTAATGGTCCTGCTGATATTAACCAATTCCAAGCGGCTGGAGGGGTTGCTCTCATCATTCGTGAATTACTGAAAAAAGGCTTAATTCATCGTGATGTAAACACTGTTGCTGGATTTGGTATTGAACGCTATACCTTAGAGCCTTGGTTAAATGACGGCAAACTTGATTGGCGTGAAGGTGCGATAAGCTCTTTAGATAAAGATGTGATTGCTGATATCAATACACCATTCTCATCACACGGTGGTACACAAGTAATGCAAGGTAACTTAGGTAGAGCTGTAATGAAAACCTCTGCGGTACCTGATGAGAATAAAATTATCGAAGCGCCTGCTGTTATTTTTAATAGCCAACATGATATTGCCGCTAAATTTGAAGCTGGTGAGTTAAATAAAGATTGTGTGGTCGTTGTGCGTTATCAAGGGCCACAAGCCAATGGGATGCCTGAATTACATAAATTAATGCCGCCGTTAGGGGTGTTAATGGATAAAGGCTACAAAGTCGCATTAGTTACAGATGGTCGACTTTCAGGCGCATCAGGTAAAGTTCCCGCCGCAATTCATGTTACACCAGAAGCTGTAAATGGTGGTTTATTATCCAAAGTACGTGATGGTGATATCATTCGTGTTAATGGTAAAACAGGTGAGTTAACGTTGCTTGTCGATGAGCAAACATTAAATGCTCGCCAAGATGAAATCCCTGATTTAAGTGCCAACAATACAGGCTGTGGTCGTGAGTTATTCATTAATTTACGCCGTCATTTATCAGGTGCTGAACAAGGTGCTTGTTGCATTGATTTTTAATGTAGACAAGTTTTGAGGCTTAACGAGGAGCAAATTAAATTTATTTGCTCACCACTTTCTGATTAGGAAATACAATCATGGATCATTGGAATACAAGTGCAGAGTCTGTACTAAAATCAGGGCCTGTTGTTCCGGTTATTGTTATCAACCATATTGATGATGCAGTCCCTATTGCAAAAGCTTTAGTCGCTGGTGGTGTAAAAGTCTTAGAAGTGACATTACGTACAGAATGTGCAATTGAAGCTATCCGCCGTATTGCAAAAGAAGTTCCTGAAGCTATTGTAGGCGCGGGGACGGTAATTAATCCTCAACAATTAGCGCAAGTTACTGAAGCGGGTGCTCAATTTGCTATTAGCCCAGGATTAACAGAAGCATTACTCAAAGCGGCTGTTGCGGGAACTATTCCTTTAATTCCAGGGATTTCAACAGTTTCCGAATTAATGCTGGGAATGAGCTACGGTTTAAATGAATTTAAATTTTTCCCAGCGGAAGCTAATGGTGGTGTTAAGGCATTAAAAGCAATTGCAGGGCCATTCTCAACAATCCGCTTCTGCCCAACTGGCGGTATTTCACCAGAAAACTACCGTAACTACCTTGCACTTGAGAGTGTACTTTGTATTGGTGGTTCTTGGTTAGTGCCTAATGATGCAGTGAAAGCAGGTGATTTCCAACGCATTACTGAATTAGCTAAAGAAGCTGTTGCGGGTACTCAGCGTTAATTATCTCTGTACAAAAATAGGTTTTATCCAATAAAGATAGGTATCCCCTTGTACCTATCTTTATTTTTATCTTTTCCTAGGGCAATTTATTAAGTAAATCGCTTAGTTTGGGAATAGGCATAAACATCTTCGATATACCCTTCTTTAATTTTTTGCTGTTGCTGTTGCCAATATTCTGGTGATAAAAGCTCACGATGTTGAGCTTCAAAATAGTGACAAACTCGCTTATCACTACATAGAAAATAGCGAAATTCTTCAGGAAATACATCATTGAGTGCAACGCTATACCAAGGCTCGCTCGCTAATTCATCTTCAGGGTAGCGAGCAGGAGGGATCGCCCGAAAATTCATATCTGTCATATAACTAATTTCATCATAGTCATAGAAAATCACACGATGATGCCGAGTTACACCAAAGTTTTTAAACAGCATATCACCGGGAAAAATATTCGCTGCAATAAGCTCTTTCAACGCTTGCCCGTAATCTTCAACAACAGCTTTAAGTTGATTGTCATCGCACTGTTCCATATAGATATTGAGCGGTATCATTCTCCGTTCCATATAAAGGTGACGGATCAGTATTTTATCACCTAGATCTTCTAGCTTATTTGGGATCTCTTGTTCAAAAACAGCCATTAATTCAGGGCTAATTCTTTTCTTATCGATCATAAAATTCTCAAACTCTTGGGTATCTGCCATTCGTCCGACACGATCGTGCTCTTTAACTAATTGATAGCACTCTTTTACACGCTCCGCAGTGATCGTTTTTTGTGGTGCAAACTTGTCTTTGATCACTTTAAAAACACGATCATAAGTGGGTAATGTAAATACCAACATCACCATACCTTTCACACCAGGCGCTTCAATAAATTGCTCCGATGAAAAATTCATAAAGGCGAGGTATTCACGATAGTATTCTGTTTTACCGTGTTTTTGACACCCTATTGACATATAAAGCTCAGCGATAGATTTGCTTGGTAATATATCTCTTAACCATGCAACTAATGCCGCAGGAAATGGGGCATAAACCATAAAATAAGAACGGGCAAAACCAAAGACAATACTCGCTTCATCTGCTGAGATAAGGCAGGTATCAATCAGTAATTGCTGCTCAACATTATGAATAGGCAATAAGAATGGAATATATTGATTATTAATCACTATTTTGCCAATCAACCAAGCTGCTTTATTACGATAAAAGAGTTCGTTTGCGATATGAAATACCGCACTCTGCAATTGTTCAGAAGAGAATTGAGCGATAAGTACACTACAAATAGAGTGAATGTCGCGTTGTTTATTTTGCCACGGTAGTCGCAAAGGTAAGCGTGATAAAATGTCTTGCAGTAATGTGGGTAAATCACTCTGAATAACAAACTGTTTTGATAACGGTCGAGGTGCTTGTGTAAAGCGATAAGCGGGTTGGGATGAAAAAACAAATAGGTTTTTTTTATTCAATTCACGATGGTAAAACAGACGACAATAAACAGAATTAAAAAAGCTCTCTGCGATCTCAAACCGAGGGTAATTGGGCAATAATTGCGTATAGTTTTCTTTCACCCTTTGTAAAAAAAGACTTTCTTTATCAATATCATGCCGAATACACTTAAGTTGTTCAACCACTAATCCAACATGATTATCGTATAAACGGATGCGCTCTTTCATCGCGATTTGAACACCATGCCAATCCGCTTGCTCAAAACGATATTGTGCCCCCGAGGTTATCTCAAGGAAGCGACCATATTGGGCATCAAAGCCTTGTAAAATTGTTTGAGCAATTAAATCTTCTGGCGTCATTAACAACCTCACGAAAAAGAGGAGCATCCTGCTCCTGAATTATCACCACAAAAATAGATAATGATATTTTTAAAACTTGTGGTTCGCTGAAACCTAAAACTGTTGTTCTTCTGTTGAGCCCGTTAGTGCCGTCACTGAAGACATACCACCTTGAATAATCGTGGTCACTTTATCGAAATACCCTGTTCCCACTTCTTGCTGATGCGAGGAGAAGGTGTAGCCTTGATTAAGTGCAGCAAACTCTTTTTCTTGCACCTTCTCAACGTAATGTTTCATACCTTCACCCTTGGCATAATCATGTGCCAGATCGAACATGTTAAACCACATGCTGTGAATACCCGCTAAAGTAATAAACTGGAATTTATATCCCATCGCGGAAAGCTCATCTTGGAAATGCGCGATCGTGCGATCATCAAGGTTCTTTTTCCAGTTAAAAGAAGGCGAGCAGTTATAAGCCAGCATTTTTCCGGGATATTTATCGTGAATAGCTTCTGCAAACTTAGCTGCCATTTTCAGATCAGGGAGTGATGTTTCACACCACACCAGATCAGCGTAAGGTGAATAAGCAAGTCCACGACTAATAGCTTGATCAATACCCGCATGGGTACAGAAGAAACCTTCAGGAGTACGTTTTCCTGTTAAGAATGGACTATCGTAAGGATCACAATCTGAAGTTAAGAGATCGGCAGCATCAGCATCTGTTCTGGCAACAAGTAATGTTGGCACATCAGACACATCAGCGGCCAAACGTGCAGCAACAAGCTTTTGTACAGCCTCTTGAGTCGGAACTAATACTTTTCCTCCCATATGACCGCATTTTTTCACTGCTGCTAATTGATCTTCAAAGTGAACACCTGCCGCTCCAGCTTCAATCATTGCTTTCATTAATTCAAAGGCATTTAATACTCCACCAAAACCTGCTTCCGCATCAGCCACAATAGGAAGGAAAAAATCAATATAATCTTTATGTTGAGGACCAATACCATTTGACCACTGAATTTGATCAGCTCGTCTAAACGTATTATTAATACGTTGAACAACATTAGGAACAGAATCAACTGGATATAGCGACTGATCAGGATACATGCTTGCTGCGGTGTTAGCATCAGCAGCCACTTGCCATCCTGAAAGGTAAACAGCTTCTAACCCTGCTTTTGCTTGTTGCAACGCTTGCCCACCAGTTAAAGCACCTAATGCGTTAACATAACCCTTTTTCGATTTTCCATTTAATGATGACCAAAGCCTTTGAGCGCCACGTCTTGCTAAGGTATGTTCTGGGTTAACCGAACCTCTTAATTTAATGACATCTTCAGCGCTATAAGGACGGGTAATGCCTTTCCAGCGAGGTTGTTCCCACTCTTTCTCTAATTGGGCGATTTGCTCTGATCTACTAATAGTCATAAAAACAGCTCCTATAAATACGGTAGTGATGATGTTTGCAGTTTATAAATACGCTTTGACGTATCTTTTTTAATTTAAAAGTTGGTAACCCGGTAAAGTCAGAAAATCGACTAATTCATCTTGGGTTGTAATCTTATCCATCAAAGAAGCCGCTTCTTTAAAACGCCCTTCTTTAAAACGAGTATCACCGACTTCTTGGTATATCACTTCAAGCTCTTCTTTCAGCATTTTACGAAAGAGATCTTTAGTCACGACTTGCCCATCAGACAGTGTTTTTTGATGACGGATCCATTGCCAAATAGAGGTACGCGATATTTCCGCTGTTGCTGCATCTTCCATTAATCCATAGATAGGTACGCAACCATTACCGGAAATCCACGCTTCGATATATTGCACAGCAACACGGATATTCGCTCTCATGCCCTTTTCTGTACGTTCACCTGTACAAGGTGCTAATAACATTTCTGCCGTAATTTTTTCATTACGTTGAACATCAAGTTGGTTTTTTCGAGATCCTAAAATAGGATCAAAAGCAGCTAATACTGTTTCAGCAAGACCAGGGTGAGCAATCCAGGTACCATCATGGCCATTTGTTGCTTCAAACTCTTTATCGTCAAATACCTTTTTCAAAATAATGCCATTTTGCTCAGGATCTCTACTTGGGATAAATGCAGACATTCCTCCCATCGCAAACGCACCTCGTTTATGGCAAGTTTGAATAAGCAAGCGAGAATAAGCACTTAAGAAAGGTTGAGTCATCGTGATCCCTTGTCTATCAGGTAATACACGATCAGGATAATTTTTTAATGTCTTGATATAGCTAAAAATATAATCCCAACGACCACAATTGAGTCCAACGATATGCTCTTTCATATGAAAAAGAATTTCTTCCATTTGAAAAACAGCGGGTAAGGTTTCAATTAATACTGTGGCTTTAATAGTTCCTGTTGCTAAACCAAAGCGCTTTTCAGTGAAATGAAAAATATCACTCCACCATTTAGCTTCTTGCCATGTTTGCAATTTAGGAATGTAAAAATAAGGGCCACTCCCTTTTTCTAATAAGGCTTTGTGGTTATGGTAAAAATACAAAGCAAAATCAAATAATCCCCCTGCAATAGGCTTCCCTTGCCATAGCACATGCTTCTCAGGAAGGTGGAGTCCTCTTACTCTTGCAATCAATACCGCAGGTGACGCTTTAAGTTGATAACATTTACCTTGTTCATTGGTATAAGAAATAGTGCCTTTGACGGCATCACGCAAATTGATCTGGCCATCAATTACTTTGTCCCATGTAGGCGCTAAGGAGTCTTCAAAATCCGCCATAAAGACTTTCACATTAGCATTTAGTGCATTGATAACCATTTTGCGATCAACAGGCCCTGTTATTTCCACTCGACGGTCTTGAAGATCTTTAGGTATTGGATTAACTTTCCATTCTGATTTTATAATGGAATCTGATTCCGAAATAAAATTAGGAAGTTCACCATTATCAACTCTGTGTTTCCAGTTATCTCTTTCAACTAATAAAGCATGGCATCTATCTGAGAAATGATTTACTAAATCAGTTAAAAAACACTTAACATCATGATTTAATATATCCTTTTCCTGTTCACCAAAAGATTGCGTAAAATTTAATTCTTCTGTAGTTAACGATTGTGACATTCTGCATTCCCCTAAAAGCTTTTACACACCTGATTAAGATTAATGCAGTTTTCACAAAAATCAAAAATGAATTCCATTTTTATTTAAATAATTTTTAACAATGTGATTACATCGGTGTTTTTTTATTGTACAAAAATCAGAATTTCAAAATAATTCGAGGGATCTGGAAGAGATCGATAATAGACGGAAAAAAGAATGTTAATGTCTGATGATTTTAGCTATATAGCTTTTTCTTATATGAATATTCTTCATACACCACATGAAGACCTCGACATTTAAAAGGTTATTAGATAAATTCAGGCTTCTAGATGTCTAGATGTATTTTAGAGGTTATTGAAATGCCAATTAGAGTACCCGATGAGCTACCCGCAGTCCGTTGTTTACAAAAAGAGAATGTCTTTGTTATGACATCCAGTAGAGCGAGTATTCAAGATATTCGCCCATTAAAAGTGCTTATCCTTAATTTAATGCCAAAAAAAATAGAAACAGAAAATCAATTTCTGCGATTGCTTTCTAATAGCCCTCTTCAAATTGATATTCAATTATTGCGTATTGACTCTCGTGTTCCTAAAAATACCCCGGTAGAGCATCTCGATGCTTTCTATTGTGATTTTGACCAAATTAAAGAACAAAATTTCGATGGGCTTATTGTCACGGGTGCGCCATTAGGGCTAGTTGAATTTGAAGATGTGGCTTATTGGGATGAAATAAAAGAAGTCATTACGTGGGCTAAAGAACATGTGACTTCTACACTCTTTATTTGTTGGGCTGCTCAAGCTGGATTGAATATCTTATACGACCTACCTAAATACACGCTAGAACAAAAAATTTCAGGCGTATATAGTCATAACACTTGCTCACCATTTTCACTGTTAACACGCGGATTTGATGAGACTTTCTTTGCTCCGCATTCTCGTTATGCTGGTTTTCCTATCGACTTTATTCAAAACAATACTGATTTAGAGATCCTTGCAACATCAGAAGAAGCTGGCGCTTATTTATTTGCATCAAAAGATAAAAGAGTTGTTTTTGCAACTGGGCATCCAGAATACGATCCCAATACACTAGCAGATGAATATCATCGTGATGTTAAAGCGGGGCTAGATCCTAAATTACCCGAAAACTATTTTCCTAATAATGATCCGAGTAAAAAACCTATCGCTTCTTGGCGTAGTCATGGACATTTATTGTTTGCTAATTGGTTGAACTACTATGTTTATCAGATAACACCGTTCGATCTTACCCAAATGAATCCAACATTAGAGTAAAGAAAAACCCCAAAATCAATTTGGGGTTTTAAGATAATCATTACTAAACTAAGAATTATTTATAACGATGGGCCAATGCGTTAGCTGCGATCATTGCATTATAAACATCTTCTTCAGTCACTTTCATTGGCATATTACCCATCGTGTCGCCTTCAGCACAGGCGATTTTAGCAACAGTGCGCCATTCGCTTTCAATGAATTCTTTCATGCCCATATCTTCAAGTGTCAGTGGTAATTCTGCTGCTTTAATAATACGGATCACTTCATCAATTTCTTCTTGTGGTGCATTTTCTAACACTAATTGAGTTAATAAACCGAATACCACTTTTTCACCATGTTGAACTCGGTGTAAAGACTCAACAGCAGACATACCATTATTTACTGCGTGAGCAGCTGCTAAACCACCGGCTTCAGCACCAACACCACTTAGGTAGATTGTTGCTTCAATAGTTTGCTCTAATGCAGGAGTGGTAATTTTGTGGCGAATAGCATCCATTGCTTTATCAATGTTTTCACTTAACATTTCAAAGCAAAGTTGTGCTAAACCAAGGCCTGTACGTGATGGACGTTGATTGACTAAATTTAAGCCGTCTGCTTGATAGCAAGCTCGTGCTTCAAAGTAAGTTGCTAAGGCGTCGCCAACACCTGCTGAGAAAAAGCGTTGTGGGGCTGATGCAATAATAGCGGTATCAGCAATAACAACATCTGGGTTTTGTGGTAAGAATAAATATTTATCAAACTCACCATTTTCTTTGTATAAAACAGATAATGCAGTACAAGGTGCATCAGTTGAAGCGATAGTTGGGAATAAAATAACAGGAATGTGTTGATAATAAGCAACGGCTTTAGACACATCTAATGTCTTACCTCCTCCAATCCCAATAATAACGTTTGCTTTATTTTCAACCGCGATTTTACCAAGGCGATTAACTTCTGCCTCAGTACATTCGTAATTAAATTTTTCAACCAGTGAAACAATACCATTTTCTTTTAGAGAAGGAGTCGCTTCTTTAGTTACTTTTTCTAAAAAAAACTCATCACTAATAATAAATGCATTATCACCAAAATCTTTTACATATTTACCGACAGAAGACAGTAATTGGCTACCAATAAAGAATTTTTTTGGCGAGGTTACAGAGCGAGGTAATATAGATGACATAACTAAATTCCTTTATTTTAGATTTTGCTACAAACAGTAGCAGAATTAGTATTTCATCTTACCTCTCATCATAATATGAATCTAGTAAACTCTCTGATAGCCATTACCTAAATCATTTAAATTCATTATTTTTAATTTATATAAAACAAATAGTTATTTTTAGATAATTTTAAAAAAGCAGATTACCTACGTATTTATCACTATAATAAAGGCATCATCACTGTGATGCCATAAAAAGGACAACACAATAAATCGTTATTTGATATACAGTCATGTTATATTCACGCTATAACAATATATTATTTTATTAAGGTGATTTCTTGTGGAAGACGCTGTTATTCTCGTAGATAAAAATGATAATGAGCTAGGAACAATGCCAAAGCTTGAAGCTCATATTGTAGGCGCCTTACATCGAGCCTTTTCAATATTTATTTTTAATTCAAAACAACAATTACTTATTCAGCAACGTGCAATATCTAAATATCACTCTGGTGGTTTATGGGCAAATACATGTTGTAGTCATCCGCTTCCAAACGAATTACTTTCAGATGCTATTCATCGTCGTTTAGATGAAGAATTAGGTATGCAATGTGATATGCAATCTATTGGAACTATTCTGTATAACGAAAAAGTGACAGATGATCTGATAGAGCATGAATTTGATCATCTATTTCTTGGGTTTAGTAACGAATTACCACATAGCAATCCAGATGAAGTGATGAATTATCGTTGGGTTTCTTTAGATACACTCTATCAAGACACTGAAAAAAACCCACAAAATTACAGTGTTTGGTTTCGTTATATATTAAATAGGATGGGGATTGAGCAATTTTCTCGTTGGAGCCAAGGCATTATTTAGCAATTATCTTATTAACAACCTAAATATAAAATCAATTGCTTATTCTTTTGATCTTTTTAAAAACCCCAAAT
>NZ_JAEHQU010000010.1:0-119101 GCF_016238105.1 Proteus sp. PR00224
ACCAATGGTATTTTCAAGATGTACATCAATACAATCTGTTATTCCTGCTTCAATTTCGGTTATAAAAAAGGATGGATATTGGAACATTACTTGTCAACAAAACGGTGATGTTCTTTTTGAGTGTTATTTATTCGTCAGAGCCTCATATTATAATAAAGCCAAACCTCAAAAATGGGGTATTCAGATATTTAATAATAACCAGTTGCTTCAAGTCTCAGGAGCAAGACCATTAAGAATTCAGTCCATCACTGGGTTTTCTAATGGTAGACCTATTGGTAATGAATTATCAGTGGGTATCCAATGCGCTTCACTGTGTCGAGTTGTCGGATATTACTCCACACCAACCTCTCCTTATCAACATGCCGTTATTGAAGTGGGAAGCTGTGGTTCAGGTACTAAAATCACACCAATGCGATGGCAATTAACGGTATTACCGGGAGCTAGTGCAAATTCAAGTACGGATGATGTAGTGCAGTATATTGATATTAAGGATTATCAATAAAATGGTAAGGTAATGAAATTCATATTTGATAGAGAAAATTAAACAATTTCTCACCTTATGATTTATAGTATTATGAGGTTTTGATAATGGCTTGTTTTTTATGAAAATAGAGGGGTTGTTAATGAATATAAATTTTAGCAATGATTTTATTGATGAAGGGTTTTTTGGAAGTGTTTTTTGTATTAAAAATAATAGAGTAATCAAATTATTTAAATTACCAGAAACAAAAAAGGATGAAGAAAGATATGAAAAAGTATTTACTTCAGAGGTTGAGGCATACGAGGCTATACAATCTGATTCAGAATTGAAGGCAATTACACCAAAATTTTTTGGGACTGTAAAAGTATGTAATGTTTTAGATAATGAAAAAAATGATTTAACTAGTAAATATAAAACAAATTGTGCCTATATAATGAGTTATGAAAAGGGAAATTTCATAAAAATAAAATCGCCTTTAGTACCCAAGGAAGAATTTAATAGAATTAAAAAATTATTTGAAAAGTATGGGGTTGAATATATAGATGATGCATCAGTTATTTTAGATGAAAATAGAAAAATAAAAATGGTTATAGATTTCGCAATGAAATATTATGAAGCATGGTATTAATTTTTAGTAATCAAGGATCAACCTTGAAATATCTTTAGACCCTTCAACCTGTTTCTGATATAACAGGTTGATTTTTAAACTTTGTTATTATGTGCTAAGTTAAGACAGTTTATGTAAAACAAGATACTACAAGATGATTTATTCTTTTTTGTCGCTAAAATATATTGAATTTAAATAGAATCATATACATTATTAATAATGTATATGATTCTAACTAAATTTTTATTTTCTATCATTTAACCTAAATAATAGGTCTGATTGTTTGATAAGTTATCAATCACTAAAATACCTTTCCCAAAAATATTTTAATATAGATTATTTAATAAATTACCTAATTATTATGGGTATAATGCTACACCACATAGGTTGGGGGGAGTATGGTGGGTAATGCAACTAATTGTCAGTATGATGTTTTATCAATAATTGTAAAAGAAAAAATCAGGACACCAATAAGACTCCCAAAAATTATAACTGATTAAATTTATTTAGTTCAAGTAGGAGTCAAATGCTAATGATAAGTATTCCGAATATAGCCGAAATAAGACGATTGTTTTACGATTATTATTGAATATACTGTGTTTATGTACAGCTTTATTCGTTTGGAAATTTTAACAAGGAGTTAGTTATGAGTATTAACATTGCCACATCCAACAGTAATCAAATTCCACCCAATTATGGTGTATCTCTTGGTGAGACTGTTGGCAATTCCACAGTTGTAAATCAAAAATATGAAAATGGTTGGGTAAATAGTTATGATCAAAATGGTTATTTAGTAGCTACAGCTAGACCTGTAAGTATCTCTAATATACCTGATTTAGTTTTTGACCCTGAGGATCTTAACGAAAAATTACAACAAGCAATGCAAAAGGCGATTGTACAACTAAAAAATCAGATAGCCGAGCTTGTAAAGCAAACCATAGCTGATGCAGAAAAAGCAGAATTAGAGTGGATAGAGTCACATCCGGTTGAGCATGCAGAATTAGTGTATAAACAATTAGTGGATTCAGTTTCTCAAACTAAATCTAAGCTCACTCACATGGAGAATGAACTCAAGATTCTAAAAGATTCTAGAGAATATAAAACATTGATCAATCCTAAAAAAGATCATTATAGTCAACCATATTTAGGTGTATTTGGGTCTAAAACTGTTGATATAGAAAATCAGGATGATTTGAATATTTTATTAGAAAAAGATGGAGATAAAACACTTGCGGTTTTAATTATGTCTAAAGAAGATTGGTTTTCTGGGTTAGCTGATGTAGCTTTGGCAAATAAAGTTCGTGAAAGCATGAATTCACTCTATAAAGCTACTGAAAAAGCTAGAAATAGTCTCATTAATAAACAAAAACAAGTAGCAGAGAAAACACAGGAAATAAATGATGCAAACAAAGAAATTGCGAATAAAGAAAATGAAAAACAAATTGCTGAAAAACGTTTAAATAATTTGAAAACTAGTATAAATAAGTTAAATAATGAAGTAGAAAAAGATGCAGTTAAATTTACAGCCGATTTCTACAAGGAAGTTTTTAATGCTTACGGGGATAAAGCAGAAAAATTAGCGAAGGATTTAGCTTCACAAGTAAAAGGAAAAACTATTCGTAATGTTGATGATGCGCTAAAAGCCTATAATAAGTATAAAGCGAATATTAATAAAAGAATTAATGCGAAAGATAGAGAGGCAATCGTTAAAGCTTTAGAATCAATTAAAGTGAGTGAGATTGCTAGCAACTTAAAAAAATTCAGTAATAGTATGTTGTATGTAAGTAGATTTATTGATGCGGCAGATTTATTTAACGAGTTATTAAAAGCTGTAAAAACTGATAATTGGCGTCCATTTTTTGTTAAAGTTGAAACGCTAGTTGCTGGAGCAGGAGCTACAGCAATTGTTGGATTTACATTTAGTGTACTATTTGGCGGGCCTATTGGCATATTAGGTTATGGTCTTATTATTGCAGGCGTAGGTGCTTTAATTGATGATAATTTAGTTGAAGACGCAAATAAATTAATTGGGATTTAATATATAATAAGAAGGTTGCTATTTAATTAACAGCCTTCTTATTAAAACTCCTAATATAAAAACAAGTGTAATAGGTATAGCCATTAAAAAAACAGCGCCACCATATATTGCTAATAAACCTGATTTACCCGCTGTATTCATAAATAACCCTTTATTCCAAAATTCTTTTGTGGTGAATTTTAAAAAGAACGTTTCAACAGCAAATTTAGCTACTGGGTAAAGTATAATTCCTATAAGACTGATAATAAATAATAATAACCATTTATATTCTTTTATATCGTAATCAAAAATGAAGTAAATACACAAAGCTCCATAAATCCATCCCCAGAACATATTATTAATATAATATTTTTTAGTCATATCTAGCTCCTAATGAATAATTAGCTCTATGTTATTTTAATGGTAATGCTTCTTATTTTCAATAATTGGGTTGTTTTTATTTTAGTCAATTTCGCTTGTTATACTGAGCGATTTTAATTTTAGTGCTACTTATTGTAAGTGAGATGGTAGAAGTGCAGAAAGAGGAAGAAGAAAATCAGGACACAAATAAGACTCCAAAAATTTATAACTGATTGATTATATAAATCAGTCGGTTCCATAGAGCATCGGCTCTACTCTGTTTTCAAATACTGCACCGAACTCCCATCAGGCAACTACTTGCCTCTCTCACGATAAAATGCCAATCGTTCGTTAAAATACTCGCGCAGATGTGCTGGTTGTTGTCGTTCAACTTCCACGGCAACAACGGGCATATTGCGTGGTGTTTATATTTTATTGAAATAAAACATGTAGCCACAATTAGGGCATAATAAGATTAGGTTTTTCTTAAGTTTGTGTTTGTTTTGTTTAGCTACGTAAGAACAGCTTGGGCAGGTAACTTCTACTAGTGCGTCTTGAAACATTCTTATCACATTAAAAGCTTTCATATCTTTCACCCATTATAGGGATATCGTGATTCAGTGTACGCTACTTTGTATTTAATTGCTCAATTTTTGTTCTTTTATTTGTGGTGACAATTTTTATTACACCACATGATAAAGCACAGCAAGTACGTTTGAGTATTTAAGGTGCCAGAAACTGCCTGTTGGTTAGCCAACTACCACACACTCACCTTCAATAAAATCCTCTCCGTCATCTTCGCATTTCACAAGACGACACTTTCCACATAAGCCATATCGACTAACGACACAACGAACACCAGGAGAGCTACTTGAGCCTTGGTGTTTGTTTTGTCGTCTCTCATAGCTGGATATTTTTTCTAACAAGCCATCTTTAACCATGCTATCTAATGTTCTGCGAGTAGATTCGAGAATACTTTTCTTGTTAAAAGAATCCTATCCTTTAAGCATTAAGCTACACCAGAAACCTCAAAAGGAGGGGCGCCTATTTCGCCAGCTACTCATGCAAAATTATCAGGCTTAAATAATTCCATTATCTTTTTTTCTTTCTGGATTAGCTTCATGAGGTTCATAACAGCTCCAGTTAGTTTTTGGATAGGTGGAATTAAAAATGAGGAGGTGGTATAAAAGTATCACCTTTCTTTTTTTTGCATTCATGTCTTATCTAAAAATAACCTCTAAAAATCCAAAAGGGGTATTTATGGGGGTATGAAAATTCATTTGTATGTTTATTTTTATATAAATCAGTGTGTTAACCTATTTATTTTGTTCTCTCCTCCTCCGCCATCTCAACATCTCCTAGCGTCTCCTGAAGTCTCCCAATTCCAGTAAAATCAAACCTTCGTACTAAATCATTGTCTCCTGAAGTCTCTTGAAAGAACCACCATTGTTGGTAAAACCAAAATGGGTAATAAGATGCTAAAAGCTTTAGAAGATCTAACTGAAATAGTCAGCTAAATTTCTGCGTGTATGATATATCATTCATCACTTGCTACCCTTATTATAATGTTCCGTGACCTTTGTTTTATAACAAACTTAGATGCCGCTCTATTAAGGCTAATTTATTTAATAGTCAGATAAAGATGATTTCTTATTGATGATGTTAATGATAATTGTTAGCATTAACTCTCTATTATGGAGAGTATACTATGAAAAATAAATATCACCTGCTAGCAATATCTCTTTCAGCATTACTTCCTTTTACCGCATCAGCTACAACATATCCAGTTACTATTACTGATACAGATGGGCAAAAAATAACGTTAAAACATGAACCAAAACGCATTATATTACAAGATGGTAGAGATATTTTAACGCTAGCTTTGCTTGATAGAAATAATCCGTTTGAAAGGGTTGTAGCATGGAATAATAATCTAAAAAAATCGGACCCACAGACAGTTTCTTTATTAGAACAGAAATGGAAATCTAATATAAATGCAATCCCTGATATGGGGTTTAATGACAAAGGTGAGGTTAATGCAGAGCAAGTTATTGCGCAACAGCCTGATGTTCTGATTGCTCAACTAAGAGCAAAACCCGCATTAGAAGGATCAGGTGTTGTCAGTATTTTAAAAGAGGCCAATATTCCTATTATTTATGTTGATACTTTCTTAGAGCCAGTCAAAAATACGAAAGAAAGTGTTGAACTTCTTGGTATCATTTTAAATAAAGAGAATGAAGCTAAAGAATATACAGATTTTTATCAACAACACCTAGATAATATTAAAAATAAAACTCAAGAAATTAAAAATAAACCAAGTGTATTTGTAGAAGCAAAGGCTGGAGCTAATGGTGATGGGTGCTGCTTTACACATAATAATGCAGGTTGGGGTGGTTTGATTCAAGCTGTTGGTGGTGACAATATTGGTAGTCATTTCTTACCAGGAGCCTCGGGTGTTATTTCTTTAGAACAAGTTATTAGCACTAAACCTGATGTATATATTGTAACGGGATCTCGCTGGATTAATAAAAATAATATTTCTGCACCATTTGGTTATGGGGTATCTAACAAAGAGGCTCAAGAAGGTTTCAAACGATTGAAGAGTCGAATTGGATTTAATCAAATCACTGCGGTTAAAAATGAACGATTATATGGTATATATCATAATTTCTATAATCATCCATATAACATCGTTGGCTTAGAGTATTTAGCAACCTTTATTTATCCTGAACAATTTGCTGAATTAAAGCCAGAAAATACCTATAAAGAGATAATAGAAAAATATACCACATTACCCAATGCTGAATTTCTTTGGGCAGCAAAAGCAGATAAATAAAAATTCAAGTTATAGCCCTTTTTTTTAAGGGCTTTCTATCTTCATTTACATTTCGAACAATCAGAGTATCTACTTTTGATTCGTGATAAAAAACACCTAATGATAGCTCAAAAGGTGTTTTCGAGTAATTATTGACGTGCAGTAATGCGTTTCTCTTTACGATTAAACCAATTTTCACGCAATTTATCGTAACTAAGATTAAATGCATATGTATAAAAAAGGAAAAAGGCAAAGAAGCCGACTTCCAATAAGAATGCGTTCCACAGTGACATATTTAATAAAAATGCCAATATTGGTAAACCAATGATCACAAAACTTATTTCAAATCCAATGGCATGCATGACTCGTATTTTTGTTGGTCTTGAGCCTTTGATTAAAGGCCAATAGCGGTCAAAAATCATGTTATAAAATAAATTCAATAACATAGCTAATGTTGATAAAACAATAGCAACGGTTCCCATTTGAAAAATTGAGCGACCCAAAATCCATGCACTAAGTGGCGCTGTTATTGTGATGGCTATCACTTCAAATGAAACAGCGTGAAAAACGCGCTCAGTAAATGTTTTTTGATATTGGCTCATATCCCACCTCAAATTAATTGTTTAGCAAAAAAACAGATGCAATTATTAGTGATTTTTTGTATATATACAAAATAGGAGCCATCGAAAAAACCGATACCATAATGAACTATTCCATAGAAACTTTGCGTACATTTGTTGAGGCCGCATCACTGAAATCATTTTCTGCTGCTGCTCGAAAATTAAATAAAAGTCAGTCTACAGTGAGTAGCACAATTACAGGATTTGAAGATGATATGGGCTTTGAATTATTTGAACGAAAGGGGAGAGAATCAACGCTAACCTTTGCAGGGAAAAAAGTACTAAGCTTAGTTGAAGATATATTAGCGGCAGATGAACGATTACAGGCATTAAGAATAGAGCTATCACCAGAAATGGAGCCTCGTTTAAGTTGCGTTTTTTCTGATATGTATCAACCCCCTTATTCTGAGCAACTCTTAAAAATTCTAGATAAAGAATTTCCTCATATTGAGTTTGAGTTTCTTGTCGCTGAAAATGATGATGTCATTAATATGCTACAAAATAATCAGGCACATATCGGTATGATGGAATCACGAATAGAATATCCAGCCGATATTGCTTTTGCCCGTTTACCCGTAAGTGGTGAGTTAGGATTATATGCACATAAAACTCACCCACTTGCGAAAGAAAAGCAAATTAGCTATCAACATTTAACCATGCATCGTCAATTACGGCTAAGTAGTCGTGCTCAATTTGTCATCAATAGTGAAAAAAATTGGCTGGCACCTAACTATTTATTGATACTTGAAATGGCAGAGCAAGAAATGGGATGGGCAATATTACCCACTTGGTTAGTTGAGCAATTTGGGCATGACTTACTAGTCAGTCTGAATTATGACCAGTTTCCGAAAAAAATAGATATCGATTTAGTTTGGTCGAGAAATAATCCACCAGGAAAAGCAGGATATTGGATGATTGATAAATTGTTGAAAAATAATATTCAGTCTTCTCGATAAAAATTAGGGAATCAATCACCTTCATTAGCAATAATGAAGGTGATATTAGTTCATTATTATCTTAATAATATTGACTTACCAACCACAGACATTTGTTTCTTCATCCATATCATAACCACGTACAATATTGATAAGATCTTTTACCATTAGGCTCGACATCTCGGCATCTAATAAATCAGCCCAAAAGCTTTCTTTATTGACAGAAACACCATTATTTTTATTTGTTAATGCTAAGGTAAGTTCTTGTGAATCAATATTTACTTTACTTTTTAACTCATCAACTAAGAGTAAAACTTCTTGAGTTGCAACATCTGGAATATACAGAATTTTAGGATTAAGAAAGATTTTTTGGGATTTATTTCGGCCATCAGCACTAATCAATTCTAATAAATAGCCTTTGTTTTCATTTTCCATAATCAACCTTTTAACCTTCAGCAAGTATTTTAGGATCGACATAAAAATCGACGTTAAAAACAGTATCTTGAGTTTTAGCTTCTATTTTGTGCCACGTCTCTGGTGGAAATACACCAAATTCACCGGCATTAATCACTAGAGTTTCTGTTGGCTCAGGGCTGAATTCATCTGCATAGGCGTAATAAATAATCGTACCTTGCATGACCGATAATTTAGGATAAACCCCTTGGCGAGTTCCTTTATCTAAATGTCTTTCCCAAATTGATTTAGGGGCAGTGTCTTTCGTCCAAAGTGGCGTAGCACGTACATGAATATAGTGAGTAGGGATAATAATTCTTTCCATTTTACCGCCCTAGAAAACGTGAATAGATTGATTTTTATACTTTTTATCTTGATTAAAAAGAAAAATCGCAGTTGATAACGTAGTAAATTATTATGCGTTAAATAAAATCTACCTCTTATAATGAGGTATTTCAAATGCAATTTAATAAGAATATACAACGATATTATTCATTTTTTATCTAAGATATTGTTTTATTTTGTTAAATTAATTTTTAATATTTAAACTATTTTTTATTTCAAGCCTATTTTTTAGGCTGCAAACACGGTTTTTCGTGGGAATTTACTCATCAACATAGTTTCTTTGTTCTATAATTGATCAAGTCTAGGATATTAATATTTAATTCATTATTTAACATAATTGAGATATCACTATGGAATTAAAGGATTATTACGCCATTATGGGTGTTAAATCTACGGATGATATTAAAACGATTAAGACAGCTTATCGTCGTTTAGCAAAAAAATATCATCCTGACGTGAGTAAAGAGCCTGATGCAGAAGAGCGTTTTAAAGAAATTGCTCAAGCATGGGAAATATTAGGTGATGAGCAACGTAGAGCAGAATACGATGAACTTTGGGCACATCGCAACGATCCTAAATTTAGACAATTTACGCAACAGCAATCAAATACAAATCAAGAACGTTTTAACCAAGAAGATTTTGACGATTTTTATGCTTCATTTTTTGGTCAACATTCTCCCTTTGAAGGCCGTCGAGCTCAACAGGCGCCTAAACAGCGTGGGCATGATTTAGAAATAGAATTAGCTGTTTTTCTGGAAGAATCACAGGAAGAGCATAAGCGCACAATAAGTTACCACTTACCTGTTTATAATGTCTTCGGTATTTTGGAAAAAGAAATTCCTAAAACACTGAATGTTAAAATTCCCGCAGGTGTTATTGATGGGCAACGTATACGCTTAAAAGGGCAAGGTACTTCGGGTGAAAATGGAGGCGAAAATGGTGATTTATGGTTAACTATTCGTATTGCACCTCATCCTCTATTTGATATTAAAGGCCATGATTTAGAAATAGTTGTTCCTGTAGCCCCTTGGGAAGCTGCATTAGGTGCAAAAATTCCTATACCTACAATAAAAGAAAAAATCTTGTTAACTATTCCTGCGGGAAGTCAGGCAGGACAAAAGCTACGTATTAAGGGAAAAGGGTTAGTTAGCAAAAAGGTCAGCGGTGATTTATATGCAATTTTAAAAATTGTGATGCCACCTAAACCCGATGAAAAGATACGCGAATTATGGCAACAAATTGCAGATAGCCAGACCGATTATAATCCACGTAAAGACTGGGAGAATAAATAATGGGTCAATTAACAACAACAGTATTTACTGTCACTGAGTTTTGTCATCATACGGGAATATCAAATGATGAGCTCAAAGAGTTTGTAGCACTTGGTGTGATCGAACCGCTAGAAATTGAAACTCAGGAGTGGTTTTTCGATGATAATGCTATTGTGGTGACACATCGTGCATTAAAACTTCATAAAGAACTCGCATTAGATTGGCATGGTATCGCCATAGCACTGACTTTATTAGATGAAAATGAACAGTTAAAACAAGAAAATAAGCAATTACGTCAGCAGTTAATGCGTTTTATAAATGAATAAAGATCAATAAAATAGCCACTAAATGAGTTAAAGATTTTTAGTGGCTATTTTTATGCCACAGTTTTATTGTTAACTCACTACTTTAAAACACTTTATTTATTGATTTTAATAATTATTTTCCCTCCGTGGCCTGCTCTAATTTCTAAAACTACCATGCTATATAAATGAACAAAATAGCGATGTGATCACACATATACCCATAATCATTAGGTTATTATTATCATAATAAAAAAATTATTTAATGCTGCCTTTTTCATAAGATATTTATCTTTCGTAAGGGAAAAATAATGAAGTCGATCCAAACCAATAAATTAATAGAATGGCGTAGAACGTTTCACCAGTTTCCAGAAATTGGCTGGACTGAATTTGTAACGACAGGCACGATCATCAGCATATTGAGAGAGATGAATATTGAGGTAAAAACGGGGCCTCATATTATTTGTCGAGAAAGCATTTTAGGTAGAGATGAAAAATTAGTTAATGAAGCTATTAAAATAGCTGAAGAAAAAGGGATCAGCACCGAGTTATTAGTTGAAATGGATGGTTTAACAGGGTGTATGGCAATTATTGATACAGAAATTCCGGGGCCTACATTTAATTTTCGTTTCGATATTGATTGTGTTTATGTCCAAGAGTCAAATGATGATTCTCATCTACCTAATAAGCAGGGATTTGCTTCATGTCGCTCTGGATTAATGCATGCATGTGGTCATGATGGGCACACTGCGGTAGGACTTGGCTTAGCATATTGGTTAAAACAGAATATTCACGCTTTACGTGGGAAATATAAATTAATATTCCAACCCGCAGAAGAAGGAGTGAGAGGTGCAAGAGCAATCAGTGATAGTGGAATATTAGATGATACCGATTATTTTATGGGGATGCATATTGGATGTAATTTGAAAAAAGGTGAAATAGCACTCGATCCTTTTGATTTCCTTTGTACTACTAAATTAGATATTTCTTTAAAAGGTAAAGCCTCTGATGCCACGGATGAGCCTGAAAAAGGAAATAATGCTTTAGCTGGGGCATGTTTTTTAGTTAATGAAATATTAGCCATACCAAGACATGGTAAAGGTATGACAAGAGTGAATGTTGGCACTTTAATTGCGGGTGAAAATCGTAGCCTTATTCCTAGTTCCGCGAAAATGCAATTAGAAGTTCGAGGACAAGATGCCGAAATAACGCAATATTTGTTTGATAATATAAAAAGATATGTCGATGCTGCCGCAGTTGCTTATCAATTAGACACAAAAATAGAAATTACTGGTGAAGCAACAAACTTCAGAAATGATCCGGAAATGATAAACATCATGCAAGGTGCTATTAATTCACACCCAGAATTAGTCAATATCACATTACCTTTAGGGGGAAGTGAGGATGTTTCATTAATGGTAAGAAGAGTACAAGAGAAAGGGGGAAAAGCGATATTCTTTTTGGTGGGTGCCGACCAAAGTGATGGGCATCATAAAGAAAAATTTGATATCGATGAAGAAGCACTTTCCATCGGCTTAACACTTTTTACTGAAGGTATCCTCTCTATCCTTAATATGTAAAAATAATAAGAAGGTCTATTCTATTTACCTATATTACATAGAATAAGACCTTAATGTTTATTTAATTGGAGTTGAAAATAAAGAGGCTTCTGGTTGATGCTCTTTAATAAACTCAATATAGAGCTGTGTCTCATGCTCGGTTTTTTTCGAGGTGAAAAAAAAGATATTACTCGTAATAGTGGGTGTGAATTCTCGATAAACAATATCTTCTGTTTCAATAATAGGAAATGAATTAATTAAACTCACTCCTAACCCATTTTTTACAAATGTCATTGCTGTGTTTTGATCAGAAACTTCAGCAATAATATTGGGCTTAGATTTTGATTTATTGAGTGCTCGATCAATAACTGTACGGCCAATATTATTTTTAACTAAAGCAATAAAAGATTGTTCATGTAAATCATCAGGTGTAATGATATTTTTTGTGCATAGCTCATGTGCTTTAGGGATTGCACAAATAATTTGAGTTTCTCTCATCGGAATTTGAATCAAATTATAATTGCTATTAATGGTCATATTATCAGTAATAACAATATCAGCTTGTTCTTTTGCAATTAAAGAAAGTAGTTGCTCACTTCTAGATATTTCTAAGTGGACATTAATTTGATATGTTTTGATAAACAGAGCAGTGACCTGATTGATAAAACCATAGGCTAATGTTGGTGGAACTAGAATTCTTAGACTCCGTTTTTTTTCTTGATGATGAAAATGGCTTAATCGGCTGAAAGATTCAGCGATATTGGCGATTTCTTCATAAAGCAATAAGGCATCAGAGTTTGGTATTAATTTATTATTTTCACGAGTGAATAACTTTTTACCACAACGTTTCTCGATCTGATTTAATGTCTGGCTTACCGCTGGTTGAGAAATACCTAGCTGCTCAGCTGCATTAGTGACACTTCCCTGATCAATCACGGTTTGTATAATTTCAAGGTCACGTAAAGTTGCCCATCCTCCTGACCAAGAAGTTCTTTTTATATTAATTGCCATTGTGTTTTTTGTTTTAGTCAGTTTATCTTGTGTTAGATTATACAGTTAATAAGTTGATTATTAAATAATAGCGATGATAGAAAATTTATAGAGCAAAAAGATAAGGATAACTCATATAAAACCTCTTGTTAGGGTATTACAGATGCTTTTATTTATCGCAATATAAAACAATTAACAAAGGTTGTTATGGTATGCAATATATCGTTATTATCTTTAATATCAAAAACTGTTTTTATAAATAACGTAATTTTTAATCACATAATAAAAGGTTGTTAATAACAAATTATTTTTCTTTTTATTTGTATTTTAAATGAATCTTTTAATAAATCTTATTAATATTAATATGATGCATATAATTAATGTTTTTATTTTAAAATATAATGGTCATTGAGATATAAATCACGGAAACCCACGCTTTTTCATTGTTAATATTTTGCATCAAATTATCTATCTGGTTTTTTATTTTGACTCTAAAAAGATACTTAATTGATCTACAAATTATAAATAACAAGCAAATGGGGAGTTTTATGTCTTTATTCAAAAAGGGTATTATTGCCTTATCCGTTAATATTGCATTAGTTTCTTCAGCTTTAGCCTGTACAACGTTGTTAGCAGGAAGTGAAGCAACAAATGATGGTTCGTTGATTATTGCTCGTAGCGCAGATAGTGATGCATTAAAAGCACAACATTTTGTTATTCATCCTGCTAAAACGAATCAAACGGGTATTTACAGTACCAAAGAACATAACGGTGCTAATAATTTTACATATCCATTACCTAAGAATTCATTACGCTATACCACTGTACCGAATTGGAAAACACAACTTCACGGTGCAACAGGATTTAATGAACTGGGGGTGGGTGTCAGTGGTACTGAATCTATTTTTGCTTCACCTAAAGCACTCTCTGTTGATCCCTATGTTGAAGAAACTGGGATAACTGAAGATGATATTCCAGATGTCCTGCTTTCAAGAGCAAAAACAGCTCGTGAAGCCGTGGAATTATTAGGTAGTATTATTGAAAAGCAAGGTGCTGGCGAAGGATTTGGTGTTGCTGTTGTTGATAAAAATGAGCTTTGGTATTTAGAAACTGGAACTGGACATCATTGGATCGCACAAAAATTACCTAAAGATAAATACTTTGCAACAGGAAACCAAGGTCGATTACAACACTATGATATTAATAGTAATGATGTTTTAGGCTCTAAAAATCTCGTGGAATTTGCTGTTGAAAAAGGGCTTTATAATCCTGAAAAAGAAGGGGCATTTAATTTTTCAAAAGCTTATACACGAGATGACGAACGAGATCGTACTTATAATGATCCGCGAGTATGGATTATCCAGCAACAATTTAATCCATCATTAAAACAAGCTGTGGATGATGGTCGTAATTTCGCACCTTTATTAACGCCAGAGAAAAAAGTATCTGTTGAAGAAGCTAAAGCGATGCTACGTAATCACTTTGAAGGAACAGAGCACGACCCATATACCAATGGATTAAATGGTAAAGAGCCATGGCGCCCAATTAGTGTATTTAGAACTTATGAAGCGCATGTCATGCAAGTCCGTCCAGAACTTCCTCAAGAAATAGGAGAAGTCACTTATGTAGGATTAGGTATGGCGGATTTAACTGCATTTGTTCCGTATTACAGTGGATTAAAAGCTTATCCGCAACATTATGGAATAGGAAGCAATCAAGCAGACAATGATTCTATTTACTGGAAATATCGTAAGTTACAAACATTAGTAATGACAGATTATCCAAAACTCGCACCAATAGTGAAAAAAGCTTATCAAGAGTGGGAAGCAAAAACCGCATTAGAGCAAAAAGAAATGGAAGCTAAATATCTCACTATGGTGAAAACAGATAAAGCTGGTGCAGATAAAATGCTTAATGAATTTAATCTACGAGTCATGGCAGATGCTGAAAAATTAACTGAAAACTTAATGAATGAATTGTTTACAGTAAGAACAAAAGATATTCAAGACGATATTTTCTTTGCTAATAAGTCTAAGAAAGATTGATAGAAGAGAAGTATTTTAGATATCTATTTTAATAGAAAGATCCCAATTTTATTGGGATCTTTTTTGTAGATAAAACTTATTAAAGAACAGGAATATAGTAGCTAATTTTTTGTAAGTATTGTTCACTTTGTTCAAGTAATTTATCGTAACTCATAGATTTTTTCAGCGTATATTGTTCAATATCAGGGCCAGGCCTACGTAATAAATTCATTTTTGGTAATACTTTAGTATATACCGTGTAAATAATATCATCGTAACCTGTTAATGAGTCTAAAATTTCATCCATATCAAAAGTAATTGCTAAGTAATTACCACTAGGTAATTCTAATTGTGACATTGACGATAGATTAGATGTTGTTGATAATTTTTCTTTATCAACAGCGGTACTATAAATGTACATCGTATCTTCTAATGTACTCGCAGATGCTCGATGCATTGCATATAGCTCTGTGGGTATTGTATGTACGTCCTTTAAAAATTTACGCCAAAATTCTTTTCTAAATTTTTTCTTGTCTGAATTCCACGTTGAAACAGGTTTGTTGTATTGGTGAGACATACCTACTAATTTTAGTGAAGGAAAGGTAACGACTTCATATTTAGCGCTAAGTTCAACAGTTTCTAGTGCAGGGAAAATCAGCTCACTAATATCCCAACCCGGCTTTTTTCTGTATTCGGAAGGCGTAATATTAAACTGTTTTTTAAATGCACGACAAAATGTTTGTTGAGAGTCAAACCGATATTTCAATGAAATATCAAGCAGGCTACAACGCGTTATGCGTAAAGCATAAGCACCGCAAGATAAGCGGCGGGCGAGTATGTATTTTCCTAAAGATATTCCTGTATATGCTTTAAATAAACGCTGAAAATGCCATTTTGTATAACCTGATTTTTCAGCAACAATATCCAGTGATAAGCTTGAATCAAGATTTTGCTCAATCCAAACAATAATATCTTTAACAACATTCTCTTGAAGCATGAATATTCCTATTCTTTTTCTCTATCGATATTTTTCAATAAGATCGACTTAATTTATTGAACTACAATAAATTTATATGTTCTAGGATAGTAGCATATCGTATAGTGATAATTACACTGAATAAAGTAAAATAGACAGATATTAATGTAAAGTTATGTATTGTAATTTGTTTTAATTAAAATTAATTTTAATTAAAAGGTTGCATTTTAACTCACTCATCAATGATTGATGACTTTTTATTAAAGTTAATCTTAAATTAAAATATTCATATATATTTTTAGTCTTAAAAAAATGCGGAGGTATCCTATTTTATATTTAAAAGATAAAGCCTAGCCTAAATTCATTAGTAAAGTCTTACTTGGTTATTTTAGGAGATGTAAATGAATAAGTTGTTTTCTATTTCTGCTATTGCATTAGTTTCTTCATTAATAACAGCTCCTGCTTTGGCAGCTAAAACGGATACTTATAACTGTGAAGGCCAAAAAATCAGGGTTTCTTTCCCTACTGAACAGCTAGCTGTTATGTATTACAGCGATGAAATTATTGTTTTAAAAGAAGCTATTGCGGCTAGTGGTGCTCGTTATGTTGGTGAAAATTTCCAAATTTGGGGTAAAGGCAAAGGTGAGTTTAATTTAGCAACGATTTCAGAAGATGATGCAGTTAATGGACGTGTTGCTGAAGATAAAGGACGTACTTGTAAATTAGTAAAATAACGTAGAAATGAGTCATAAATAAAAAGAGAACAATTTTATTGTTCTCTTTTTTTATAAGAAAAAGATTAAATAAATATAGTAAAAATTGAAAATAAAAACGATTAGTATCGATAAAATAATAACGCATTTTTTATCACACAAATAAATTGGTCATAGGAAATAAATCAGTTATAAAGATAGTCTTATTGTGATTTTCGCTGTGGTGATCAATGGTAGGACTCTTACCTATTACGGCTAATTTGATTATACTAATAGAGAGTAGTATGAAATCTACTCATTTTTATTTTTTTTAAAACGAAAAATAAATTTAGGTTTATCCACTTATCTGCAACGAAACAAAATTTATTGCGAGTTTATATGAAATCTTACCCTTAGCTAGTCTCAACATTAATTTTTAAAAGCAAAACTTAAAAATAGACATTGCTGTGCAAATTGGCAGGTAATGTGTTATCAAAAATTAATAAAAGACAAAATTTAATGAAAATTAAAAACTCAAGAAAATATAATGTATCATTGCCAGATAATAGAATTTTAACGTGGTATGAATCAGGTCCAGAGCAAGGTAAGCCAGTATTATTTTGTACCGGTGCAGGTATGAGTGGTTTATTAGGAGTCGAAGTTGACCTTTTAAATAAGCTTAATATTCGGTTGATTACACCCACTCGCCCTGGATTAGGCGATTCCACCTTTGATCCTCAAAAGTCGTTAAAATCTTTTTCTAAAGATATTTTATTTTTATTAGATCATCTTCGTATTAAAAATATTAATGTAATGGGGTTTTCACAAGGTGCTGTTTTTGCTATGGCTCTTTGTGTTTATTGTCATGTTGATAAATTACTTATTGTCGCAGGACAAGATCAATTTGACTATCTAGATACACAAAATAAGCTAACAGATGATGTTGTTAATATGCAACGTCAAGCTGTTGGATCACCAGATTCGTTAACTAGTTGGATTAAGCAAAATATAACAGCCAAGTGGTTAATGGATTTTATTCTAAATAACAGTGCCGATGTTGATTTGGCTATTTATAAATCAATTGATTTTCTCCCAGTTTATCAAGAATGTATGGTAAAAGCCTTTAAACAAGGCAATGATGGATATACTCAAGATTTGCTGATTACTATGCAACCTTGGGGATTTTCACCTGAAGAAATAAAGACACCAACAACCTTATGGTATGGTATGAAAGATACCAGTACAGTTCATTCTCCAGACTTTGGGGATTTATTATTTCAACGTTTTCCTAATGCTGAGCGGCATTTATGGCCAGAAGAAGGCGGTTCACTTCTATGGACGAAAACAGAAGAAATTTTATTAGAACTAGCTGATTAAGGTGATGTAGTACATTAATGATAGAGTAGATACTGGTTATCTTAAAAAAATAACAGTATCTACTTTTTTATTTATGTTCTTAAATTAAAATAATGAGATAGGTAAAATAGATAATTATTTTTATCTTATAATTATTTTCTAATTTGACGGGTGAAAAGTTTTTTTAAAATAAAGATGAAAATAATTTGCTATAAAACGAATTATATGACTTAATAGCGCCACTGGTTTGGAAGTACAGACCTATTTATGTTAGTGCAGTTTTAAGTAGTTCACCGTTTAGCGTTATCCCTGATACCTCTTCGTTGCGAATTCCTTCAAATAGTGACCATAAGTAAAAATCCGAAATCAAACCGCAAACAATGCCTTATGGCAAAATAATTAATTAAAGGAAATCTTATGTCTAATACAATGACTGGTACAGTAAAATGGTTTAACGATGATAAAGGTTTTGGCTTTATCACTCCTAAAGACGGTAGCAAAGACGTATTCGTACACTTTTCAGCGATCCAAAGCGATAGCTTCAAATCTCTGAAAGAAGGTCAAGAAGTTTCATTTTCTATCGAAAATGGCGCTAAAGGCCCAGCTGCAGCGAACGTAATCGCTCTGTAATTTACTGTATATATTGCTTAATGCAATATGGATACAAGTAAGATCTAAAAAACCTCACTTCGGTGGGGTTTTTTTATATCAATTTATAGTATTATTTAAATTTGAAGTATATTTATTAAAGCGTATAAAAAATAGTTTTATTAAAGTTATGTAAGTATTTAATGTAAATTATTTAAAATTCTATAAAGTTATTTACTTTAATGCCTAATAATTTTTACAGACAAATAAATTAATGGAGAAATTAATTCTTATAATGGCAAAATAAAGGCATTAAGACATTGCCTTCTCAATCAAAAGAAAGAAAAAAACTTTATTAGAATAAAAAATATCAGATAAATCATAAAAATAATTTAAGATAAAATTAAATTAATATTTAGTGACTTATCTTAAACAATTGCTGTCTAATTTAATGTGGCTTAAATGCTTTTTAGTTCCTAAAGGACAAACTTGTGTACGCTAAAAATGTTTTCTCATTGCATCTATTACATCCAAAATATATCTTAACTTGGTTTGGTGTCTTTATTCTTTTTTTATTAGTACAACTTCCTTATGCTTGGTTACTTTTTTTAGGTAAACATCTTGGGGTGTTATCTCGTTTCTTTGTCAAAAGAAGAGTCTCGATCATAAAGAAAAATTTAGAATTATGTTTCCCTAATAAAGATGAAAATGAAATTAACAAGCTTGTTATGGATAATTTATCGTCACTAGGTGTCGCATTATTTGAAACGGGCATGGCGTGGTTTTGGAGTGACCGCCGATTAAAAAATCTCTTTGAAGTACAAGGGATCTCCAATTTTACTGATGCAAATGATAAAAAAGCTGGAATTTTATTAATTGGTATCCACTCTATGTCTCTAGAGCTGGGTGGGCGCATTATGGGGCTTTGTTTTCCTGTGAATGCGATGTATAGACCACATAATAATAAAGCGATGGAGTTTATTCAAACTAAAGCAAGATGCCGTTCAGATAAGGGCATGATAGATAGACGCAACTTAAAGTTTATGGTTATGGAGTTAAAAAAAGGGAAGGCAATTTGGTTTGCTCCTGACCAAGATTTTGGTTTAAAAGGTACAACATTTTCTCCATTCTTTTCTGTTGAAAAAACATCAACTTCAAAAGGAGTTGCTATATTAGCAAAACTATCAGGGGCACCTTCTTTAACTGTTACTTTGGTCAGAAATGAAAATCAGAAAGGTAAAAAATACAGTTTAATCATTGGTAAAGAATTGATTAATTATCCTTCTGAAGATATTCAAAATGACACAGATAGAATGAATAAGTTGATTGAAACCGAAATTATGCGAGCACCAGATCAATATTTATGGGCTCACCGCCGTTTTAAAACTCGACCAGCAGGTGAAGCCAGTTTTTATAATTAATTATGAATATATTATATAAAAAAAGACCAACACATGATGTGTTGGTCACAGTAAATACTGGAAGCAATGTGAGCAATGTCGTTGTGAAAAACCAAGTAAAATACTCAACTATTCACAAGGTAAAAGATAATCATTATCATTTTAGTTGTCAACCCCAATATTTGTATGGATTTGGAAGATAAAGATAGGGGATACAAAGCAAAGATAAGAAGATAAAAATTTTTATAAATAAGTTAAAACAGAGTTAGCAGATATAGAAATAAACTATATCTGCCTAATATATTATAACCATAATAGAGAATACCATTTATATAATAATGAATTCTAACGCTTGGAAAATATATACTCGTTATTTAATAATAAATATTATTTCTATTTGATAGAATTTAATGTTTATTAAAAATATAGGATTTTAAATTTACTATATTAATTGTATACGATATCCATTATTCCTACATTTTCTTTGATCCAATTTATGCTCATTGAACCTTTATTTTCACCTAATTGAGCATTAAACATTTTATTGGGTTCGATTTTATGTAAAGTTTCTTCCATTTCAGTTCCATTCCAACAATTTGCTTTAAAAGTATTTCCTACTGAGTCGGTCATACAATTCCCCTCTACAATTGAACCTGTAAATGTAATTGTTCCTGAACCGATTACTTTATTATTATTTGCCATAGTTGGAGCTGATAATAAAAGTGCTAAACAAGTTCCGATAATAAAATTCTTTTTCATTTTATATTCCTCAAATATTCTTTCTTTGGTTAATTCTTGATTTATTTTTCTGTGTACGATGAATAAATATCTTTTCGTATCGAGTTGATGGAAGAAATATTAGAGGAAAAAAATATATCAATCTGTAAAAAATCTTGATAGTTAATGACAGGTAAATAAAGATTTATGAATGAATTTATGATTTTCTCAGCACATAATCATTAATATAAATTGATTGTTATTTATATAATTACTTGAAATTTAAGGGTAAAATTTATTTTTGATTATTTTTGTTAATAAGTTAACTTTTTTTGACATTAGTTAAGTTACTTAATTTTTTAGTGATACATTTTGTCGTTAAAATAGAAAACTTATAAAATGAGTAATTTCAGAGTTCAAAAATATTTGTCAAAGCATTACAAAGAAATGGTTATTAAGAATAAAAACTATCTTTATTCGATGGCTTTTAAATAGATAAGATAGAACTTGATATTGAAGGGAAGCAAATTATAGGTAATTGTCCATTGCAAAAAATATAACAGGCATAATATGTTTGCGCTATGGGGAAAAAACAGGAAAGCACGTTTAGTTTGAAAATAGTGAGAGTTTAGCGATTGAGCATCTTAAGAGGATAATTGAGATAAAAAAATCCCCGCACGAGGCGGGGGAAAAATTAAATATCTATCAGTGATGAAATACTGAAACCAATAGTAAGGGAAAAAAAGATATCAATCTGTAACAAACTTTAAAAAGAAATAATAAGAATAAAGTGCTGAAATAATTTTCTGAAAAAATAAATTTTTTTGATTTTTTCTATTTAATTATTTGATTTTATTTAATTTTAATTTTCACTTAACAGTGAGGCTAAATGATATAAACTAAAACCATCTTGGTTTAACTATAAAGTTTACATACATTTAGTTGAAAATTTTGATAATTTACTTCGTTGGTTAGAATAACAATATGCTTATTTATAATGAGATTGGAATTAAAAATAGATAATAATAAGATTTTATTATTGTCTATTTGAAAAAATTAAAGAAAAATGTATATTTATCTGTTAGTTACCATTTTGTTACATCAATTTCATTGTTCTGATATGCCTTCGCAATATAAGAAGAGATATTGTTGCGTATATAAGGATTTTTTTCTTTGGGATACATTTTCCAAGCTTGTTGTAAATAAGGTAACAACTCACTATCGATGTAATTTGAGCTCGATAATGCCTGAATTGCACCTAAGCAGATCTCTTCATTTTCAGAGATTGCGAGTTCATAAAATGCTGATGTTTTATCTTTTAAATTAATATCATGAGAAGCTGCATAAATTGCACTTCTTATTATTTCTACGCTTGAGTGAGTAAAGAAGGGTTGGAAATCTTCAACTAAAACAGCTTTTAATTCGGCCAAAGAGTAACCGATAAAACGCAATGTATCTTCGCTATTCGTTACTTTAAGAATTGGGAAAAGGTTATCTTTGAAAAGAG
Source organism: Proteus sp. PR00224 (assembly GCF_016238105.1). NCBI lineage: Bacteria > Pseudomonadati > Pseudomonadota > Gammaproteobacteria > Enterobacterales > Morganellaceae > Proteus > Proteus sp. PR00224. The sequence goes on from NZ_JAEHQU010000010.1 coordinate 22,016, forward strand.
AACATTGATCTCTATATTTAAAGTAAATAATAGGAATAACAATGTCTGTTTTTTCATCAAATGGAGCAACTAAAGCTTGCTGAATATAGGGCAATGCTTGTTCTTTAAAATAAGAGGCTAAAACATTTAACGAAACTTTATATAACTCAATATCTTCAGTTTGCAGTTGTTGTTCTAGAAAATATAAACTGCTGTTGGATAATTCAGGTAACTTAGTTAATGAGTTGATAGCACTAATTTTTTTCGTAATATCTTTATTATTTTTGGCAAAATGAAGTAACGTTTCTTCATTACCTCCCATTCGATGACCAAACCAGCTTGTATCATAGCCTAAAATCACTTCATCTAACCAACGTTCGTACCACTGTGTAAATGAAGTTTCATAGGAAAATATGTAAGGAGTATCTGAATTAACCCAATCAGATGTATATAAAATATGACCTTTATATTTACCATTGACCACTAATAAAAGATCGTATTCACATCCACAAGTACCTAAATAAAGTGTACCTTGATGAACTTTATCGCAAATAATATCAAAGTCTTCATCACTACAGTCTTCGGGGACATGACAAAGTGCTTTCCACTCATCAATATTCATTTTAGGTTTAAGTAAGCAGGGTAATGCACAATTTTGTACACCATTTCTATCTATTGCGTCATCAAAAGCATATAGGCCATAGTAAGGGCCTGCACCACCATAAGAGCCTGTACCACCATTGCCAATTTGAGTTACAAAGGCGATATAATCTTCGGGAAATTCACATCCAGCCTTTGCTTGTAGCTGGTTAACTTTCTCTATTGAGAGTGGAGAGCTTAGTTGATATTTATGATTGTCAGCACCAAACTCCTTATATTCATGATCAATACTAGTTGCTAGTACTAATTTCTTACGGATACGCTCGATAGGATTATCTGCATATTTTTTATTAAGTTGTTCCCATTGCTGCTCTGCTGTTAGCTCTTCATTTTTTCCAATGATGGTGGAAATAAAACCCATAATTTAAAATCCCTATTGATGATATGGTTTAATTATAACGTGGTGATTTCATGATCCTTTTTAGATAGTGATAACCAAATACAATATTACTATCTTGCGTTAGATTCACTATAAGCTATTTTAGTTTTAACAAGATAATAGTATTTTGAAGGAAAGTATGTTCTCCATTTAGGGTTAAATGGGTTATGGAATAATACAGATAAAAAAAAGACCAACGCTAGGAGAGTTGGTCAATAAATACTAGAAGCAATGTGAGCAATGTCGTTGTGAGAAACTGAGCAAAATACTCAACTATTCACGAGGTAAAAGATAATCATTATCATTTAATGTGTCAACCCTAAGAAAGTTGCGGTTATTATTTATTCACACTAAAAGTCAATAAATTATCTTACTTTATAGAAACTAAAGTTAGAATTTTATTATTAATAACAACAAGATCACTACTTTCTGATTTAGTGTTTATCGTATTCTTAACAGCATTCATTTTTTTTATTTTATTGACTAAATCTTTAAAATGTTGAGAGCGTAAATGTATCGTTTTCTTAACCATGAATTTTCTCCTTATGAATTGTAGTCATAACAATAATAAGGATATTATTTAAATGCAAATGATAATCAATATTATTTGTAGCGTGTGATTTGATGGTAAAGTGCTTATGTTCAGGTAAATACTACGATTTTATCTACTTCTTTGTATAAGCTTTCTTATCTTTGCTCTCTTAAAAGAGTGATATTATGAATAATAAAAGGAACTAACAGAGGATTTTGGCGATGGCATATGATTTAACGAAGCGATTAGTCATAGGGCTTTCCTCTAGTGCATTATTTGATTTAGAAGAATCAGATAATATTTTTCGCACACAAGGAGAGGAAGCTTATCGAAAATATCAACATAAAATGCAGGATGTACCTCTAAATAAAGGTGTTGCATTTCCTTTTATTAGCCGGCTTTTGAAGCTAAATAATATTAGACCTGACGATCCACTCGTTGAAGTTATTTTGTTATCTAGAAATGATCCCGATACTGGATTAAGAGTGATGAATTCTATTGAACATTATAATCTAGGGATCACCCGAGCCGTATTTCTTCAAGGAAAATCACCTCATATTTATATTCCAGCATTTGATATTGAGTTATTTTTATCTGCTGATCATGATGATGTTTTACAAGCAATTAATGCAAATTATCCAGCAGGACAGATATTAGAAGGCCATGTTAATGATGATGATGCCGATGAATTAAGAATTGCGTTCGACTTTGATGGTGTGATCGCTGATGATGAAGCAGAAGTTATTTATAAAACTTCAGGGGAGTTGTCTCAATTTCACAAGCATGAAGCTAAAATGGTTGATGTTCCTCATAACCCTGGACCATTAAAGAAATTTTTACTGCGTATTTCTGATATTCAAAAATTAGAATTAGAAAAAGTAAAACAAGATCCTACATATATTCCATTGCTTAAGATCTCTATTGTTACTGCGCGTAATGCACCATCTCATAAACGTGTTATTAATACGATGAGAACGTGGGGAATTTCTGTTAATGAAGCCTTTTTTATGGGGGGAGTAGAGAAAGCCAATGTTTTGAGAATTCTAAAACCTCATATATTCTTTGATGATCAAAAACTGCATTTAAAATCATCATCTGAATTACCTTCTGTCCATATTCCTTTTGGAATAGCAAATAGAAAAATAGATAATAAATAATAAGTATTTAATTATTGAGTGTCTGATATATAGCATACACTCAATTTTTATTTTGTCTAATTATGTTTTTCCTTCAATTTAAATAATAACTTTATTATAAACTGGATCTATTTTATAAAAGTAGTATGGTAGTTATTAAATAACTACTAAAAATTATAAATGATAAATATTTATAATTAATTTCAAGAGGTCTTAAGTTTAATTTAAAGAAGGAAAATTGAAGTGGATAATAATCATAGATTTTTTTCTGACGAAGTGTGCCCTAAAACTGCATTATATGGTCAATTTTATGGTGATAATCACTATGCTGGCCGAGATTATGAGCGGAAAATATATTATGGAAATAAATTCCCAAAAACTAAAAAAGGTTTTTATTTTAAGAAATTAATGAATTTTAAATAATAGCAATAATAAGCAAGTAATATGTGATCATTTTAAATGTAGATATCAATATTTTTTAAATTGATATATATTTAAAAACAAGTTGATGATTGCGTAACTTATGAAATTTACTACGCTGAAAAATAACAGCGCAGTAAAAATTATTATTGAGTCTTTTCAATACCAATAGGTTGATAACCTTGCCATAAAGGTTTGAAATGTTCACCCGAATTATTTGGTATTAGATGAATGTAAAAATTACCGATTTTGCTTAATAAAGTGCAATCATCAACATCTTTTAAATTGTCTTTATGTTGTTGCAGACTATTTACTAAAAGGGTCGCAATAGCCTTCTCTTTAGCTTCATTCGCTGATTTAGCAACAAATAAATCAAATTCATGCAATTCAGCTAGATTTGATGGATGATAGCCTCCCACATTAACAAAATATAAATTATCGTTACTATCGCTAGGTTTATCACTAAGAGTGATATTAAACCCATCAACCCAAGTGATTTCTGCATAACCATCAATATGTACTTTGTCTTTATCTCCAAACCATGCTTCTCTTAACGCAGACCAAGCATCTGTAGGTTTTTCTGCCACAACAAATTGGATATCGTGAACTTCAATATTTGACTTACCGGCATTACCACCAATGTAGAACATAAATAACTTCATTGCTTTTCCAACTTTTTATTTTGTTATCGATATATAATTTATTATATATCGATTTGAGGAGAAAGTGTAAAATGAGACGATAGATAAGATCATGGGCGTGAATGTTGAGTATTAGTGCTTAATCATAATTAGAGAAAACCTTCCTTATAGTTATAAGGGCAATCTGTTCTTAAATACTGCGTGTAATTTTGACGCTAATACTTACTTTAAATTGATATTATTATTTCTTGCCCACTTTTTTAATCTCCCATTAGCGTTGGCATAAGGTGAAGATGTGTTAAATGAGATCATTCGACCCATCGTCCATTTTGTGTACCATGGTTTACCATACAAAATATCATCAGTTCGCTCATCAATAAGTGCCACAATTTCATTTTTTACAGCCCGAAGTTCAGCTATTAACGAGTCATAATTTAACTCACTGTAATCTGAGTAAAATTTTTGAGCAAGAAGACCAAGTTGGTTCCATTTATAACCAGTGTCTGGAAAATCGATAGGTAAACCTTTGGCATCAGATGTGATCCATTTTACAACAAGAGAATTCCATCCGAGCAAATACGAAACAAGATCACGAACACTCATCTTGGTTCCTTTGGCGTGCCCATCCATTGAGCGCTCCGAAGTAGTTTCTATCGGGATTGCATCAAGATAACTAATTAATTTATTGAAATTTTTATCAATAGCTAAAAGTAGTTCAACTTTTGTTTGCGGTACACTCATAAGAACTTCCATCTAATTAGAAGAGAAAGAGCATAAAGGGCTGTGTAGTGTTTAAAAATATATTATGTACTATCCACCATAATAGGGGAAGATCCTTTTATAACAGTGTAAATCTCGATTTCTGAATATAATTGGGTCTATATCTTTAAATATTGAATTTAGGCTTTTTTATTTGTAGCTAATTTATTATTGAAAACTCATTTTTCATTTCATTATTATGTGGTAGTGAAAGGGCTGTTTTATTACTTTAGGTATCTCTATGAATGTCAATTTCGATTTGTTTACTGAAGAGGTCAGGAGAGAGATAGCTAGGCGTAGTTTGCATGAATTTATTCAGTATATAAACCCGGAATATATTACAAGCCACTTTTCAGAAACGGTGTGTAATGCGTTAGAGCAATTTTTGTTAGACATGATGGATGGTAAGCGCCCTAAGTTAATCTTAAGTGCGCCACCTTAGCATGGTAAGTCTGATATTGTTTCTCGCTATTTGCTAGCCTATTTCTTTGGTAAATACCTAAATATGTGTGTTGGTGCATTATCGTATTCATCAGATCTCGTTAGTGATATGAACACCGATGTTCAGCGAATATGATGTCCGATAAATATCGTGTGTTATTTTCTAAAAGTGAGTTAGATAACAAGTTTGAGAACGGCATTGCAGTTAAATGTAATTCTGACGAGTTTGATATTGCTAACCACAAAGGCAGTGATTTTCGTGCTGGTATCCTATACACAAGGCTATGGTTACGACTATGAACGTGACCAAGTCACAGATCCTGCTGCGAAAGATATTGAACGTGAAAAAATGAACGGGATATTTCACGATATCACGGAAGCCATTGGTGAAATCCAATCTTTTGGTTTTCCAAAATGGGATGAAGTCGGTAAGCCGTATGCGATATGCGCCATTGTGTACCATAAAAATAAAGTCTGGCAGTCTAAAGTTGAAAATAACAATGTCGAGCTGGTTGCTGGTAATGCATGGGCAGAGTTAAAAGCCGATGCCACAGCGAGTGACGTGGAAGCATACTCAAAAGGAGAATCTGATCAACGTTTTCAACCTTTAGGCAATTACACACCATCCGGTTACAGTTATTCAAAATCAGAGTCAGATAATAAGTATCAGCCTAAAGGGAGTTATGCAACTGGGGGGAGTAGTTACACAAAAGCTGAGAGCGATAGTCGATACATACCTAAAAATTGGGTTGGTGAGATTTATAACGGTGCCTTAAATGAAGGAAATTCAGTTAAGGTCATTATGGTGTTCGAGGTCGTTCTTTATATATGTTATCGGATAGGAATGACATTGGATTAACAGAGAGCCGTATACCTGCGGATAATCTTCTTGTCACTATAAATAATGGTGATAAATGGACTAGAATGAAAACAACAGAGAATGGAACAAGAATACATATTATTGCAATCACACTGACGATTAAGAAACTATATTTGATTAAAACTAAATTTATTCAATTTAGAAAGATGATGCTTTTCTATGGAGTATCATCTTTCTTATAATAAGTTATGCGTTATTGGTAATTAGTATGTTTTCTTTTTTTGTATAACAAGTGCAATTATCTGGAATATTTTTGTTTATAAAAGACATAGCACCAATGATAACATTATTACCAATGGTAAGTGTATTACCAATAATGCATGAATGGGCACCGATTTCAACGTTATCACCAATAATAATGAATCTCTTATTTTTGATTTCAGAATATCGAGAACCACCAACACCTATTGTAGTGTTTTGTCTAATGTGACAGTTTTCACCAATTGTAGCTAGACCTGTGATAATGATGCCAGATAAATGGGCAAATGATATCCCTGGTTTTATTTTTGCATTTAAATTAATTTCAGCTCCATATTTTAAAGATATCTTTCGATTTATATAATTTGCGAGTTTTGAATGAGTTTTATGATGTAAGAAACTGGCAATCCTCCACCAAAAAATAAAACGCCTATCATGGCACTTATAACTTCTTAACATAGCTCTACGCCATGAAAACTTTTTATCATTGGATTTAATCACTTCGACAGATAAACATTGCTTTAAAAATCTGTAACTAGTGTAGTCATAACTATCCATTGCTGTATTCCAAAATAAATCTTTATATAAATTAATTGTATTTAACTGAGTATTTATGTTTTTAAGAGTTATGTACAGTATTTTTACTATATAAAAACCGCTCCAATTGCTCAAACAAATCCCTAGCCACATCCTCTGTCATATAGGTTCTCATCGGTTCCCGTTTAATATTCTTTATTTCAAATGTATTTTCATCAAACTTTGGATCAGAAAAGATAATGTCCATAAACAGATAACCATAAGGGTTGTCTGCAGATAAACGAGCCTCTTCTAATTGAGCAATATATTCAGCATTATTGATTTCTAGTTTAATCATGATATCACCTATCTTACTGTGTTTTTATACAGTAATTTATATAAGGTAACGAATAGAATAGCAAGGAGAAAAGGGCAATTTTATGAGCTAAAGAAAGGGTGATTTTGAGAGATGATTTGTTGTCGTTTTACCAGAGTTTTACCAGAGTTTTACCAGTGGTAAATTTCAGACATAAAAAAACCAACCATAAGCGGTTGGTTTTTCTAAGGAATTTTGGTCGGCATGATAGGATTTGAACCTACGACCCCTGACACCCCATGACAGTGCGCTACCAGGCTGCGCTACATGCCGTTTGTGCTCTGTATATTACTGTTTTTGACTGCTAAAGCAACCCTTTGCTAATTAAGTGACGTAATTTTATACGTCACTTAATAGTGCTAGCGTTCAATAAAACGCTTCTGCTCAGCCAGAACTTGCAGTAATAATTTTAAATCAGGTTTTGCAGAGCTGATCTCTTGTCCTGATTTATCAAATAAAGCATACCGGCCATTCTTATCTATCAACAAAGTATTATCTTGTAAAAAGACGACAAATGCCTCTTCATCACCTGTAAAAATCCATGGATGATTACGGGTGCTTGCGAATAAATCTTCACCTTGTGAATAGTTATCAGCTGGGCTTATGACATGTAAAACATGCTGCATCAAGGTTGTCATAATATCTTGATGGCTTGTCATTCGATCAATAACCTGTGGCGTCATATTTGGCCAATGTATCATCAATGGCACTTGTGACTGGCTTAAATTAAAGGTGGTCTTATTTGAAAGCCATTGATTAATCTGCTTCTTATTGTTGTCTTGATGATAGCTAGAAGTGACAACTACAACAGTATTATCTAGCACTTTGGTTTCTTGTAATGTCTTAAATATTGTCTCAAGTTGATCATTTAATGTGGTGCGTTGAGACGCATTATTGGTGTGACCATTAATTTGTAAGAAAGAGAACCAAGGGGTTGTTTGGCTGTTTTTGACCAGCCAATTGCTCCAACTATCAATTGTGGCATTGTTATCACCACTGCGTGATGTTGGGAGGGAGAAATCTGATAGCACAGCTTGTTTAAACAGTGGCGTTTGGAAACCATTAGTTGAAAACATTGCTAATTGGTAGTTCCGATAACTTAGCGCATCGAAAAGTGCAGAGTTTTTTCTGCTACTTAATACACTGTCTAAATAAGAAGGTGAAATACCATAAAATAGGCCAAATAATGCAGTGTCATTATTAATGCCTGATGAGTAATGCTTTGAAAAATAAAGATTATTTTTTGCGAATTGTTGCAGGCTTGGTAATTCAGGCACTTCTTCGTTACCTAAACCATCGATGACAACCACCAGCAAGTTATAAGAATAGGTATTCTTGGCATAGATTAATGGAGCAAGAGGATAGGTGATCCCTTGTGCTGCTGGGTTACCCTCACTGATAACACGTTGCTCATATTCTGATTGATTAATAAAACCATGACGTTCAAGGAATTTACGCGCCGTCATTGGATACGATAGCGGTAAATTAGCTCGTTGCATGGTGATTGGGCGATAGAAGTTAGCATCAGCCCAAATTGACATAGAGTGAGATAATATAAAGCAAGTAATAAAGACACCCGCTAATGGTTTACCCCAACGTTGGCGATTTAAGCTGCGTAATTTTTGCCAACTCCACGTTGCAAAAAGCATTTCAATAAGAAAGATGATGGGAATGCCAATAAAGATAAGTTGCCATTCACGCGCCATTTCACCTTCATCTGGATTAATCACGAGATCCCAAACAAGTTGAGTCAAATGGAGTTGAAATTGCTGGTAAACGGCGATATCAAAAATAAGGATAGTCAATCCAGCACTGGCAAGGGCACAGGAAATGACTCTAAGTAGCCGTTGAGAAACCGCTACGAAGGTGAGAGGGAAAAGGATGAGTATATAGATAGCAAAGACAATAAAACTAAAATGTCCCATCCAACTCACAATAGCGTAAAAACGACCAGCAAAAGTTGCAGGCCAATCAGAAATAAACAGGTAACGGCTCCCAAGCAGTAAGCTTAGAATAATATTAAATAGCGCAAACCAGTGACCCCAACTGATCATTTGGGATACTTTTTCACGATAGGACTGAGGTCTCGTTACCATGTCTATAAATAATTTTTCTATGTTTATTAGTGAATATTGCCTTCATCAATTGAAGCACGCAATGCGTGAACAAAAGAATCAGCAATCAGCATTCGTTGAGCAGGGGCAATACTTGTATTGATTAAGTTTGTCACCATGTTCCCCAACACCATCAAAGAAAGATCTGTAGGAGTATGATGTTTTTCAAGAACGCTGACAAGTTCTGCAAGTAATTGCTCAACTTGTTCATCACTATAACGGGATTTTTGTGGCATAAAATCTGAATTCCTACTAAATGAATAAAACGCTATATATTACCGTATTACTAGGTCTTTTTCCGCTATTAAATTAATTAATTTTCCCTTGATACTGAAAGTAGGGAGTGTTTGAATACGCGCACGAGAAAGAGACGTAATAGAAGAGGACGACCATGAGTCTAGATATTAACCAATTAGTTTTGCATCAACTTATTAAGCGAGATGAGCAGACATTAGAAGTTGTGCTACGTGATTCACTCTTAGAAATTGAACCCGTTGTTCAGGAGATGATTGAAGAGTTGCATCGTGTATACAGTGCAAAAAGTAAAGCTTATGGTCTGTTTAATGAAGAAAGTGAATTAGCAGAAGCGCTGCGCTTACAGCGTAAAGGCGAAGAAAACTTTTTAGGTTTTTCACGAGCAGCAACCGTGAGACTAAAAGATGAATTAGCAAAATATCCTTTTGCAGAAGGTGGCACCGTTCTATTTTGCCACTATCGCTATTTAGCGGTGGATTACCTTTTAATTGCTGTACTTAGTAGTTGTAACAGTATGTGGGTAAATGACAGCCTTGATGTGTCATCAACGCGCTATTTAGATATTCCTCATGCAGACATTATTGCTCGTATCGATTTAACTGAATGGGAAACGGCGCCCGACTCTTTACGTTATTTAACGTTTTTAAAAGGTCGTGTTGGACGTAAAGTCTCTGACTTCTTTATGGACTTTTTAGGTGCTCAAGAAGGTTTAAACGCTAAAGTTCAAAATAAAGGCTTATTACAAGCGGTTGACGATTTTTGTGAAGCCTCAGAAATGGGCAAGCAAGAGCGTCAAACTTGTCGTGAGCAAGTATATAGCTATTGTAACGAGCAATTACAATCGGGCGAAGAAATTGCCTTAACAGAGCTTGCCGAAGAATTACCGTCTTTGGGTGATCAAAACTTTGCTCAATTTACTGAAGAAAAAGGCTATGAGTTAGCTGAAACATTCCCCGCAGATCGCAGTACGTTACGTCAACTGATGAAGTACTCAGGAAGTGGTGGTGGATTAACAGTGAATTTTGATGCGAAATTATTAGGGGAGAGAATATTCTGGGATCCAGCAACAGATACGCTCACCATTAAAGGTACACCGCCTAATTTACGTGATCAGCTACAACGTAGAGCATCAGAAAAATAATTAAATAGTAGAAACAAATAACGCCACATTAAGTGGCGTTATATGCTCGGCGTCCCGAAAAATAAAGCTCGAAGGGTGGCTTATTAAGCGCGCAGGAAGTCGATATGAGTAATTTTTGGTTTATACTCGTGACGTTGCACTGCTTTAACTTTAACTTTAGTTTCTTTGCCATCGATAACCAGGTTTACGAAATCTGAATAGAATTCTGATTTGTGCTCTTGGTTGATAACTTCGTTGTGATCTAAATCGATAGCGATTGGCTCTTCATTTCCGCCATAAACGATAGCAGGAAAACGGTTAGCCACACGCAGGCGGCGGCTCGCACCCTTACCCTGCTCTTTACGTACAGTTGCTTTGATAGTTAACATCTTTTTTCTCTTATAAAAAAGAAAGAAAATACATACTTGTTACAGGCGACCCAGCAACAAGCTCGAGATTTGGTTTATCTAAAAATAGATAAAGCGGGGCGCATTTTAACGAAAAAGTCCTCTAACAGCAAATATAAATCCAGATTAATATAAGGTATCTGCTTTTCGGTAGCGGCCTGCATAGTCAAAAATCTTATTTCTTATCTTCCAGAAGCTCTCTTTTTTACCTTTATGGGCGACAATAAAGTCGGGGTGACGTAACAAATCAAACTGTTTAATAATGTCGTTGGCATCATGCCAAACAAAAGGAACACCTGGTGCGCGTTGATGTTCACGTAAAAATTTTAATTCAAATACTTTTCGTTGAGCTGGGGTGGTTAATCGAAAACGTTCAGAGACAGACGTGCCTTCTTCATCGTAATAATTAATTTCTAACCATTCACCTTTAACATCATTTCCTGACTTAAATTGCATTCCACCACAGCGTAGAACTAATGCCCCTTTGAGTTTTAATGCCGCTTTGAGCATATCATCAGGATCAACCAAGATCTCATCGCAATGAACACAGCGACGTGCTGCAATATCATTTTCTTCATTACAATGAGGACACAATTTAAAGCGGAAACGAAATTCACATTGCTGTTTTTGCCCTTGTTCATTGAGTTCCCAACCTTGGCAACGGCGACCATAGTGTTCAATGATATCCCCATCAGCATCTACAATTCCCCAAAAGGTATTGGCAAATTGGCAAATAGGACAAAAAACTTGTACCGGCTGACTATTTGGATTGGGTTTTTTAGTACCAACTTCGGGTAGATAGAGATCATGAGGATTACCTGCATAATCTAAAATCAGGCATTCTGTTTTTCCTGCAAATAATCTTAATCCCCGTCCTACAATTTGCTGGTATAAACTCACAGACTCAGTGGGGCGTAAGATAGCAATTAAATCAACATGAGGTGCATCAAAACCTGTTGTTAGTACGGCAACATTGACCATATAACGTAATTGTTGCTGTTTAAAACGGGAAATAAGATCATCACGTTCATAAGAGGGGGTATCCGCACTGACTAATGCTGCTTCATCTTGTGGTAAAAGAGAAAGGATCTCTTTTGCATGTTCAACTGTCGCCGCAAATATCATTACTCCTCGGCAATTTTGCGCATATTCAATAATTTGAGCGACAATATGAGGCGTAATACGTTTTTGTCTCTTTATTTCACGGTTTAGATCTTCTTCATTAAATATCCCATTTTGACTTGTTCTTACTTGGCTAAAGTCGTATTGCAATATAGGCATATCTAGGCGAGTTGGTGGAACTAAAAAATGATTGCTTATCATATAGCGTAAAGGCAATTCATAGATACAATCGCGGAAAAAGCAGTTTTCATCACCTCTGATCATACCGTGATAATGATATTGATAAATCCAACCCGTAGGTAAACGATAAGGTGTTGCAGTTAATCCTAAGATACGTAATTGTGGATTAATGGATTGCAATTGTTTAATGACTTGCTGATATTGGCTATCTTCAGACAAACTAATGCGATGGCATTCATCAATAATAAGAAGAGAAAAAGTATCACTAAACCGCGATAAATTACGGGCAACAGATTGCACACTACCAAAAACAACTTTCCCGCTACTCTCTTTTTGTTGTAAGCCAGCAGCAAAAATATCTGCAGATAGACCATAAGCCTCATATTTGCTATGGTTCTGTTCTACTAACTCTTTTACGTGTGCTAACACCAATACACGTCCGCGCGCTCTTTTAGCGAGTTCTGCAATCACTAAACTTTTCCCAGCGCCAGTAGGTAATACAATTACCGCAGGTGTATTGTGTTGGCGAAAATAAGAGATTGTCGCGTTAACAGCGTCAAGTTGATAAGGTCTGAGTGTAAAAGCCATAACTCTGCATAAGAAATCAAACGGGGCGTCAGCGTAACATTTTTTTATAGGTAGCGCGAATAAGGGGGGAGTAAAGAGCGTGATAGTTTATTTATAAATTAATTAGTTGTTTTATTGTTAATATTCATTTTTAATAGATACCTCATATCAGATGGTATTCTTCCATTTTTCAGAGAAATTCATGCGATTAGATAAATTTTTATCCCAGCAATTGGGTATTAGCCGTAGCTTGATCCTTCGTGAATTAAGAGCAGGGCTTGTAACAATTGATGGCGAAATGGTGAAAAGCGGTTCAACCAAAATTGCACCAGAGCAAGAAGTAGCTTACGACGGTAATGTCTTAACTCAAATTTTAGGGCCTCGCTACTTTATGTTGAATAAGCCAATTGGCTATGTATGTTCAACAGACGATCCAGTTAATCCAACTATCCTCTATTTTATTGATGAACCTTTGGCTCATAAATTACATGCTGCTGGGCGTTTAGATATTGATACAACAGGACTTGTTTTATTAACGGATAATGGTCAATGGTCACATCGTATTACGGCACCAAAACATCATTGTGAGAAAACCTATCTGGTTACGTTAGAAGAGCCGATTGGAGAGGGTGTTGCTGAACAATTCCAAAAGGGTGTTCAACTCAACGGTGAAAAAGACCTAACAAAACCCGCCACGTTAGAAATTATTACGCCAACAGAAGTCAAACTTACTATTAGTGAAGGCAAATACCACCAAGTAAAACGTATGTTTGCAGCAGTGGGTAATCATGTAAGTGCATTACATCGTGAGCGTATTGGTGATATTACATTAGATGAGACTTTAGCTGAGGGCGAATATCGTCCATTAACAGAAGAAGAGATCAACAGCATTCACTTACCTCAATAATTATTATTTATCCTGTCGTTTTTGGGAGTTTATCTGCGTGCAACAGCAACGTTCGTCGTACCTTAGTCTCATTTTAATACTGGGACTTATTTCCATGCTTATGCCATTGGCTATAGATATGTATTTGCCAAGTTTACCTACTATTGCGCAAGATTTTGGTGTGCCAAGTGGCAAAGTACAAATGACATTAAGTATCTATATTTTTGGTTTTGCTATTGGGCAATTAGTCTATGGTCCTATGGCTGATAGCTTGGGACGTAAGCCTGTCATTTTGGGCGGCGTAATTGTTTTTGCTTTTGCCTCTAGTGCATGTGCATTATCTGAATCAATAGATGTGCTAATTGGTATGCGCTTTTTACATGGTTTTGCAGCAGCTGCGGCAAGTGTTGTTATTAATGCATTGATGAGAGATATGTTCTCTAGAGATGACTTCTCTAGAAGTATGTCTTTTGTTGCACTTGTTATGACTATCGCACCTTTATTAGCGCCACTATTAGGTGCTTGGGTGATGAATTGGTTTTCATGGCATGCTATTTTCTGGAGTATCGCGATAGCCGCCGTGATTGCATCTGCATTAATTGCTTTTTATATTCCAGAAACATTACCAAAAGAGCGTCGCCAACGCTTTAGCTTAAGAGTGACATTTAGCCAATTTATTAGTCTATTTAGAACACGTCGTGTCCTTTGCTATATTTTGGCTTCAGGTTTTTCTTTTGCTGGCATGTTTTCATTTCTTAGTGCTGGCCCTTTTGTCTATATCGAATTGCATGGTATTCCCTTTGATCAATTTGGATTATATTTTGGCTTTAATATCATCTTCTTAATTGTGATGACAAGCATTAATGGGCGATATGTTCGTCGATTTGGTGCGTTGAATATGTTACGCCTAGGATTAACTATTCAATGTATTATGGGGATCTTTTTATTGCTGGTGGTCGCTCTTAATTTACATTTCTATTTCCTTGTTGTGGGTGTAGCAATGTATGTGGGCGGGATCGCAATGATCACATCGAATGCGATGGCCGTTATTCTTGATGACTATCCCCATATGGCAGGAACGGTTTCTTCTCTCGCAGGAACAGTGCGTTTTGGTGTTGGTGCGTTAGTTGGAACGGCTATTGCTATGCTACCAGCAAAATCAGAATGGCCAATGGTAAGCTCTATGGCATTCTGTGTACTGTTTGCTATGGGGTTTATTTTGCTTGCTCGTCGTTATAAATAAGAACATCACGCTATAAATAACAGAAATTTATAGCGTGCTCCTCTTTTCCTGTCTCTATTTCCTCAAAAAACACCACATTTTCCTCTGCTGTATTTCATGAATCGTTTCAAATTAGTGTGATTTTTTGATTTGAATCAATACCTGATGTTGTTTTTTTGTTAAATTAAGTAAAATTTATTTTAATAATCATCTATTATTGTTTTGTTGATATGAAGTATCGTGATAAAAATTGATGGATTGTTTTACATGAATGCGTAATATTTTATGCAATTATTTTATATGGTTGATAAAATGTTAAATAAATGGAAGAATAATTGAAGAGATTAAGCATTGCAGGCATGAATATCTGCAAACACTAAGCTAAACGAATGGTTTGATACGTCTCTTCGCTTTTTTTGTAAAGCAATTGTAATATTTATGTTCTATGATTAACAAAGTTCTAATATGCGTGTGAGCAAGTCAGTTCAAACTCGTATTGATGATGTATTAAATTAACGTGTTGATGAAACAGGATTGATTTGTGGATAATGTACAACTTTCGGTAGTTCATAAGCTGCCGCTGAGTTATCGGTGGCTAGCAGGCTTTGCAGGCACAAGAGTAGAAATACTGCCTGAAAATGATGCTGGAAAGCAAAATACGTTAATTGGCTTAAAATTATTAAGTCATGATGGTATGACACTGGATGAAGCAATACAGAATTTGCGTCAGTATCTGAGTAATCTCCATATTGATAGCGTTGTGATTGAGTGGGATGGAGCTCCTTGCCTTTTCCTTCATAGCGACGATGAATGTGCTGCATTATGTTGCTTAAAAAACGCGGGTGTCGCTATTGCAGAGCCATTCCCAACGGCATATTCTTATTTATAACACCTAGTTAATGTTATAAAACCAATGTAGTTACTGTGCGGTTTAAGCATGGCCAAGAATATAAAAAAAGCCTCATTATTTATTTTAATGAGGCTTTTTTATTGCAATAAGATATAAGGGAATTAATTATCTTAATACATTTTGCGAAAGGTTGTTTTCAACAAGCGCTGCGTCATTTTTGTCAATAACACGTCTTGCTGCATAAAAACGTTTGTTCCAGTAGACATTAGACATTTCTGACACTGTTACACCATTGCTGGTGGATGCATGTACAAATTTATCATTACCGATGTAAATTCCAACATGGCGCATAGTACGGCCTGTTTTGAATAGAACGAGATCGCCTGCTTGTAATTTTGATTTATTAACCTGGGTACCAGAGAACTGCTGGTCTGAGGTCGAGCGAGGAAGTTCTACACCGAATTGGTCAAGAAAGGTTCTTTGTACAAAGGCAGAACAGTCGATGCCTTTTTTAGTATCTCCACCTAAACGATAAGCGACGCCTTTCCAGTCTGCATATTGGTCAAGTATCTTAGATTTTATATCGAGATTCTTCACCAATGATTCAAATTCATCTTGTGATGCTTGGGAAATAGATGTGCTTGATGATGTATTAAGTGGGGTAGTGCTTGAATTCGCTAAGCGTGAATTTGCGTTCTGTGAGCTACATGCTGATAGCGTAGCTACAACAATGAACGCCGGTATGAGCTTAAGCATTCTCATATACGGTTTTGTTCTCATTGTGACAGATTTCCCTTACATCCTTACGTGCAGAAGCGCACATGAATTATTCACCAAATAACCAGAGAATATAGTGTAATTTAACTCTGGCAACCCTATTTCGCGAAAAACGTGCTCTAAAGCACGTAAATATCCACATTAAACAATAAATAATGAAGAAACCAGAAAAGTGTACAGAAAGAGGGGCTAAATGGCGAGAGAAAAGGAGCTTAATTTACAAAACATTAGATAATAAAGTGCTAATACTTAAAATAGATCTCATTTTGTCATAATAATATCATTTAATTGTCAAAAAAATGACCAAAAGAATAAGTGCAATATTACACTTATTCTCTTTTAATAAATTAAATGTGTTTTCCCTTTTATTTTTTAAAAGGAAGATATTTTTCTAATTGTCTGACAATAATATCTGATAATGGTGTAATTAATAACCAACTTGTTGTGATTAAAGTTAAAGAAATAGAACCAACTAATATATCTGATGCCCAGTGTGCACCGGCCATAACTCTTGGTAATGAAAATACGATAGTAATAAGAAGAGCACATAAGAAAGAACGAAACGAGAGATAACGTAATATAAAGCTACAGAAGATAAGTAGCATCAAACCATGATCGCCAGGGAAGCTATCACCTGAGGCATCTTTTGTAGGAATACCAGTCACAACGCCCACTCTATGCACACCTTGAAAATGAAGTGTTGGGCTTGGTCTTTCAATGGGAATATTTTGTCCCAATTGATTAATCAGCACTGCACTTATTACCATCACTAATCCCACAATGACAAGATGGCGTTTACCCATATAATCTTTTTTACGGAATGTATTGTAATAAAGTGCACCCATCGCCAGCAAAATAACTAAATCAAACTTCCTATTATTGGTATAAGCCACAAAAGAGGCAAAAAAAGTATCAGGTAAAATGTGCTGATTAAAAAAATAAAAAATATGAGTGTCAATTGATAGCCAAAATCCATGTTGTGCTGGAAGATACCAAGAGAAAAAAATAATTAGACCTGCAAGATTAAGTAGAAAAATAGCGAGTGCTTTTTGGTGAAAATAAGAAAGTTTCATAATAATAAAATGACAAATTTTGCGTGTGTTTGGTGATCTTGATCACAAAAAGTTTGAGTTTAATTATAGAACTATAACCAAAATAAAAAAATAGATCTTTGCAATTTGCTGTTTGTGTAAATGTTATACTTTAGTTTCATTTCTGTTGGATTTTTTCATACTCACTTAACTCAAATTTAGAATATTTTTTCTTGATACTCGTAATTTGAGTATTATATAATTTTTTTCTATTCTTTAATTAAAGATAAAAGTTAAATAAATAAAGTAACAAGCCGATATTAGTTAGGACTTTAATAACATATTGGCTTGTGGAATTTACACACCCCAATAATCATAGGAGGCTAGTTTTGAATAAGTTATGTATTGCTGCTACGTGCTTAACTTTATTATTAAGTACACCTACTTTTGCTAAGGAAAATAAAGTCATTGGTTCCGGAACTATAACTTTTGTTGGTGCAATTGTTGAGGGCAATTGCCTAATGGATACAGAGAAAAACACTTTTAAAACAAGCTGTTGGAATGGAACTGAAATGCAAGAATCTCAATATCAGTTAGAAAGGAATAAGCACTTTAATTCTAAATTGATTAACAACAAAGGCTCTATGGATATTAAATGGATTAATGATAATTTAGCTGTAATGAACATTGTTTATAATTAGTTTCCCATAGACCTAATAATAAAAATAATTGTATTAATTAAATAAAATTTTAATGCTTTTATAGAATTGTTATTAAAGTTAAAAATATTTGACTTAAGTTTAATCAACGTTGATTTCTTATTTATAAACATCGAACACTTATATTTGATAGACATCAAATATTCCTCTTATGTCTATATGAATGTCATATTTTATTGCTATGATGAAAATATGTCGGGTAGGTGTGATCCTCATACCTGCTAGCGCAAACAAGAAGTGAGGTCGTTATGAGAAAATATCTGACCGTAGTATGCAGTCTTCTCGTTTCCAGTTCGATATCATTAGCTTGGGCATCTGATCCCATGCAAACAACAGGGCAGATTTATCTGCGGGGTGCGATTGTGGATCCTGCATGTGAGATGAATTTCACATTTGATAAAGCTGAATACCAATGTTACAAACACAACAAAGTGTTTACATCTACTCAATCTATTGTTCCTGCGTCTTTTGATAAATCCCAACAAACTATTATTTTGCCTCAAGATATGGGCAAGGCTGAGATCCGTTGGATGGATGATATCCAAAAGAATGGTGTTATTGACGTTCACTATTTTTAAGGTGTCTGTGGGTAGACAGAGGTAGGTTGCAAAAGATAAACAAGTCAAATAATCGTTTGTCACATTGGGTTTCTTACGATTATCTGACCTATTTAAAGCAACATTAGCTATACGCTAATGAGTAGGGTTTCTGACTGTTGATTAGTCAGCTCGGCCCATATAGCGACGTTCAGCAATATGAATACGAACTTTATCGCCAGTAGAAAGGTATTCAGGAACCTGAATAACTAACCCTGTTGGCAATGTTGCAGGTTTAGTACGAGCACTTGCAGAAGCGCCTTTAATACCTGGAACAGTTTCAACAATTTCCATATCAACAGTTTGTGGCAGTTCTAATGCTAAAACTTGACCATCCATTGTTAATACTTGCATTCCTGCTAAGCCTTCCTCAGGAATAAACAGTAATTCATCTTCAATTTGATCTTTTTTGAAGGTATACGGTGTGTAATCTTCATTATCCATAAAGATATATTCATCACCATCAATGTAAGAAAAGCTCACAGCACGACGTGTTAAGCTGATGGTATCAATCATATCATCGCCTTTAAAACGCTCTTCTACTTTTTGGCCTGTACGGATATCAGTAAAACGCATTTTGTACAGTGTACTTGCACCACGAGCACTTGGTGCTTGGATGTCGATATCTTTTACCAGTAATAACTTGTTGTTATAACTAACAGCCATACCACGTTTAATTTCATTGGCTTTTGCCATATAAAACCTTCCATTAAATAACATTGACGATAATGGCGACAAAATTACTCGCAGTGCAGAAACTTGGCAAGTTATTCGCACATTTTTTTATAAGATTTGATGAAAAAACAAAGCCAGCTGAAGTGGAGCTGGCTTTAGATACAGGCTTTTAGAAAAGAAATTAACGGTAGATAGGCAGAAGATTAAAGTTCGCTAAAATATGTGCGCTGGCATTGATAACACCAAACAAAATGACGAATCCAATCATAAACATACCACCGGGCGCTTTAAAGCTTTGACTTTGATTACGTTCACGACTCGCTTTTGCCATTAATGCTGGAATAATTGCAGCCCAAATGGTTGCTGCCAGTCCTGCAAAACCAATGGCATATAAGAAACCATCAGGAAAAATAATTGCCAAAATAGTCGGTGGTATAAACGTTACTAATGCAGATTTAAATCGACCACCTCTTGTATTTGAAAACTTAAAAAAGTCTGCTAAGTAATCGAATAATCCTAATGACACTCCTAAGAATGAACTTGCTAGTGCCATATAAGAGAAAAAGTCTAATAACATTGATACAGAGGCATTGGCGGTTGTTGAACGCATTTGTGCTAATAAGTTACCAATATTCCCACCATCAGCAATTACTTGTTTGAAATCTTCGCGAGGAATATTACCTTGTACAACAAACTGCCATAAAATATAAATTGCCAGTGAAATCAATGTACCAATAAGCAAGCTTTTCATAACAGCTTTACCATCTTTACGGTAATACGTCACTAAGCCTGGAATATTGCCGTGATAACCAAATGAGGTCAGTAAATAAGGTAATGCGGCTAAAGCATAAGGCAAGTAGCTTGCATTGTTTTCATTAGTGTTAAATAACACTGGCATTTTTACTTCCGTAAATAGACCGCCAATAGCTAACACAAAGGCAATTACCATACCACCAATTAAAATGGTGCTTAATCTATCCACTGCGCGTGTTGATAACCAAACAAAGAAAGCAACAATTAATGCAAAGACTAAACCAGCAATAGCTTGAGGGACGCTTATCACATTTGCAAAGTTTTGCACAATAATGGAGCTACCCGCAGAAATATAAGCGTAAGTTAAAATATAAAGAACAAACGCAATAGATAGTCCATTAATAGTGCTCCAACCTTTTCCTAATAAGTCTTTGGTAATGGTATGAAAGCTTGAGCCTAAAGGATAATGAAGGTTTACTTCTAAAATCATTAACCCCGACATAAATAAACAAAACCAAGTGTAGATCAAAAGGAAAATAGAACCGGTAAACCAGACACCGGAAGTCACAATAGGAATGGAAAACATGCCTGCACCCACAGCGGTGCCAGCAATGATCATTGCACCACCAAGTATGGATGGGCGCTTTGTTATTGATGTGACTTCTGACATAGGATGTCCTTATAAAATTGACTCAATGTACTAGCTTGATGGTGTAAAGAATACACTTTTGCTATAAAGGTGTAAATAGAGGTTATTGTGCTTTATAAAAGAAAAAAGTGAGTAAAAATAATACAATAGGAGAAGGTGATTATATAAATCAATAGATTAGAGTGAGAATTATTAGAAATGATAAAGAAATATCGCTATAAAAAAGTGAAAATTTGCGCAGAAATAGATAATTCAAACATTATTCTGAACAAAAAAGATCCAGAATAATGAAAGTGATAGGGCGTTTTTAATTAGCCTTGATAAAACTGCTTACTTTTCCATAATGCAATAGAATTGCGACTGGCTTCAAAGTGTGGCTCAGGTAAATCATCAGGTGAACACCAGCGAAGTTCAGAACATTTATCTGGTTCCATCAATTTAGGTTCGTCACCTTGATGTTGTGCGATCATACAAATAGAAACTGTGTGTTTACCTTCTAATTGATAAGTTTCTAGATTATTGCTAATACCAATCACTTGTGGCTCAGTGATCGCAATACCAATTTCTTCTTCTATTTCTCGAATTGCACATTGCTCAAAAGTTTCACCTTCATCAACATGCCCACCAAAAATTGACCAATAAGGGGCATGTTTTCCACAACGTTTTCCTAATAATATTTCACCATTTTCATTAGTGATAATTACACCAACGCCGACTACGACTGACATTTGAGACTCCTTTTTTCTTTTTTATATAGTTAATGTATAAAATAAGTCGCTTTTTACGGGTGATATTCTCCATTGAGGATGAATAGAGTGCAAGGAGAACCAGCTCGATTTCACTGAATAAAAGGTTAATTGATGCTATAAATAACACCCTAAATATTCATAATAAAAAATGATTGGGGAGTGAAGGCATGAGTCGCCGTGTCGCTACGATCACCTTAAACCCTGCTTATGATCTTGTTGGTGCTTGTCCAGCTATTGATGTAGGTGGTGTTAATTTAGTCCGAACTGCTGGACTTAATCCTGCGGGTAAAGGCAATAATGTCGCGAAAGTCTTACGTGATTTAGGTATCGATATTACTGTTAGCGGGTTTATGGGACGCGAAAATCAAGAAGAGTTTCAGCATTTCTTTAGTGAAAATGGTATGGCGAACCGTTTTTATCTAGTGTCGGGACGAACACGCATAAATGTAAAGCTAACTGAAGGAAAAGGGCAAGTCACCGACTTTAATTTTTCAGGATTTACAGTATCACCACAAGATTGGCAGCGTTTTGCAACAGATTCGCTTAATTGGCTTGGTCATTTCGATATGGTGGTTGTCAGTGGAAGTTTACCTAATGGTGTTGATCCTGAAGCTTTTACCCAATGGATGATTAAGTTAAGAATATTATGCCCATGCATTATTTTTGACAGCAGTCGTGATGCTTTAGTCGCAGGGTTAAAAGCGGCACCTTGGTTGATAAAACCTAATCATCGTGAATTAGAAGCGTGGGTTGGACATTCATTAACTGAAATGGCAGATATTATTAAAGCTGCTCATCAATTGCGAGATAAAGGCATTGCGCATGTCGTTATTTCACTGGGTGAAAGAGGAGCTTTATGGGTAAATGCATCTGGAGCATGGCTTGCAAAGCCACCACATTGTGATGTGATAAGTACCGTTGGTGCTGGGGATTCAATGGTTGCTGGATTAGTCTATGGCTTATTAATGAGCCAAACGAGTGAGCATACATTGCGCCTTGCAACCGCTATTTCTGCGTTATCAGTCAGTCAGCCTGATGTAGGAATAAAAGACAGAAGCCAGCTTGCTGAAATGATGACTAAGATTGAGTTAACACCTATTAAATAAAGTAATTTGCGGTTTATTGTTATAAAGCGAAAATTGTATAAACCGCAAAACTCATTACTGTTAGTGCTGGTATTAGTATTGTTGTGATTTCAACCAAGCAATTTCGTCAGGCCAAATATCAGGATTAATGGTTTCTAAAATCAGCGGAATACCATCAAAACGTTTATCTTGCATAATATAACTAAAAGGCACTTTACCAATATTACCTTCACCTAAACTATGGTGGCGATCTACACGACTGGCTAATTCACTTTTTGCATCATTAAGGTGCATCGCTTTTAGGTATTGAAAGCCGACAATCCTTTCAAATTCAGCGAATGTTTTTTCGCAATCTTCAATTGTTCTTAGATCATAACCTGCGGCGAAAGTATGGCAAGTATCAATACAAACGCCTACACGAGATTTATCTTCTACGCCATCAATAATGGCGGCTAGATGTTCAAAACGATAACCTAGATTTGTTCCTTGTCCTGCTGTATTTTCAATTACGGCAGTGACATTTTTAGTTTTTTCTAAAGTGATGTTAATTGATTGGGCAATTTTTTGTAGACACTTATCAACATCAATCTTATTTAAATGACTTCCTGGATGGAAATTCAGTAACTCAATACCCAGTTGTTCACAACGCTGCATTTCATCTAAAAATGCATCTCTCGATTTTTCGAGAGCATCTTCTTCAGGGTGACCTAAATTAATGAGATAGCTGTCATGGGGTAAAATTTGAGAGGGGCTATAACTATAAAGTTCGCAGTTCTTTTTAAATTTATCAATAACTTCTGTGGATAATGGTGCAGCTTTCCACTGGCGCTGATTCTTAGTAAAAAGGGCAAACGCAGTCGCTTTTATTTCATGTGCGCGTAATACCGCCTGATCGACGCCACCAGCAGCACTGACATGTGCGCCAACAAATTTCATTCTTTCTCTCCTTAGATTTATTTCACACCATGATAACAAACATACAGCGTATAACATCATATTGAGATGATAAAAGCAAAAAAGCGCAACTAAAAATAGTTGCGCAATTGAAAAGTACTTCTCAAGGCGAAATTTTAAAGGGAATTAATTTTTATCGATCTTCCTATTAAGACATCAACACAGTTTGAATAAAGATATTAATCATTGCCCCACCAAGGGTTAACCAGAAAAATAAGAATAATGCTAACAATAACGGTTTGACGCCCGCTTGTCGGATAGCACTGATATGTGTTGTTAAACCTAATGCCACCATAGCCATTGCTAATAAAATGGTATCGATAGTTACAATATAACTAACAATAGACGCTGGAATTAAATTCAAAGAGTTAAAACCCGCCATTAAAATAAAGAATACGGCAAACCAAGGAATAGTAATTGGGCTTTTCTCAGTAGATTGCGCGCCATTGTTTGCCTTGCTTTTCTTTTTACTTAAATAAGCTGAAAGAATAATTAAGAACGGTGCTAGCATCATTACACGGATCATTTTACTAATAACCGCTGCATTTTCAGCATCAAGACTAATTGAGTGCCCGACGGCGACAACTTGAGCCACTTCGTGAATTGTTGAACCTGAGAAAATACCAAAGGTTTCTTCTGTAAATGGTAGCCAGCCTGCAAATGCATTTAAGTGATAGAACCAAGGGTAAAGAAAAATACCAATAGTCCCGAAAATCACAACAGTAGAAACCGCAACAGCGACTTGGCTTGCTTGTGCTTTAACAACAGGCTCTGTCGCCATAACAGCCGCAGCACCACAAATACTACTACCTGCACCAATCAAGATGACAGTTTGTTCATCTAAACCGAAATATTTGCGACCAATCCACATAGCAATAAGAAAAGTCGATATCAGCATAATGGCATCTATAATTAAACCTGTTGCACCTACATCTGCAATTTGCTGAAAAGTCAGTCTAAAACCGTACAAAATAATACCTGTACGTAATAAATAGTGTTTGGCGAATTTGACACCTTCGTCACTATAAGGTTTGGCAACAGGATAAAAGGTATTACCCACAATAATACCGAATAGGATAGCCAGTGTTAATGCACCTAAACCCATGCTAGAAAACCAAGGAATATCACCAATATAAATAGCAAGCGCAGTTAATACACCTGTTAGTAATAAACCAGGAAGCCAGCGATAGACTGGAGTAAAACATTTTTTCGCCAATGTAATAGGTTGACTTTGCTCTGACATAGAAAAACCTTGCTTATATGAATTTTGCATAAGCATATAACAAGCAATCTTATTTATTAAATTCATTATTTTTATAATAATAACCAGTAAAACTAATATAGGTGTATTTTCTTAAATGTACTTGGTATGTTACTGGTTTGTGGATAGTATGTTATTACAATGACAGCTCAAAGGTGGAATGGATATGCGAATTACGTTGCGGCAACTGGAAGTCTTTACTGAAGTTCTCAAGAGTGGTTCTACAACGCAAGCATCACAACAGCTTGCTTTATCTCAATCTGCTGTCAGTGCATCTTTAACTGATCTCGAAAGCCAACTAGGCGTACAGCTTTTTGACAGAGTGGGAAAACGGCTTGTCACAAATGAACATGGGCGATTACTTTATCCCAGAGCATTATCTTTACTTGAACGAGCAACGGAAGTGGAGCAGTTATTCCAAGCTGGAAATGGTGCTCTGCGCATCGCTGCAAGTACAACAATAGGTAATTATATTTTACCTCAAATGTTGGGGAATTTTCATCGTAACTATCCTGATATTCCGCTAGAAATGAGTATTGGAAATACCGAAGAAGTCGTTAAATTAGTGAGCGAATTCCGTGTTGATTTAGGGTTAATTGAAGGTGCTTGTCAAAGCTCTGAACTCATTAGCCAGAAATGGCTTTTAGATGAAATGGTTATTTTTTGCTCGCCCGATCATCCGTTAGCTAAAGCACCAAAAGTGACTTTAACTGATTTACAGTCGGCTCCTTGGATTTTACGAGAAAATGGTTCGGGAACTCGAGATGTACTTAACCATCTTCTATTTGCTTCTTTACCGGGCTACCGCATTGAAATGGAATTAGGTAACTCAGAAGCAATAAAACACGCCGTGATGTATGAAATGGGGATCAGCTGTTTATCTCGCCGAGTCATTGAAGAGCAGATCAATAATGGCTCATTAAAAGAGATAAAAGTAGAAGGGCTGGCCTTACAACGTACTCTATATCTTGTATATCATCGTCAAAAACATGTCTCTGATGCATTGAAAAAACTTCTGACGTATTGCAATGCTGAACACTTAATCGGCAATTTTTCATAAATTGCTAATAATTGACGCCCGATCATGAAGGTATCTTATAATCCCAGATCCTTGCTATTCACAAACGACAGATTTGCTACAATCCTCGTTAGAAAAGTGAATATAAAAGTGGAATGTTATGTCAGAACAACAAAATAGTACTGCTGATTCGGGCGCAGTACGCACTTTGCGCCGAGAGTTAAAAGCGCGACATTTAGCGATGATCGCTATTGGTGGTTCAATTGGTACAGGGCTTTTTGTCGCATCTGGTGCAACTGTTGCTCAAGCAGGGCCAGGTGGGGCATTACTCTCTTATGCTTTAATTGGATTAATGGTCTATTTCCTAATGACCAGCCTTGGGGAATTAGCCGCATTTATGCCTGTTTCCGGCTCATTCTCAACATACGGTTCTAAGTATGTAGAAGAAGGTTTTGGTTTCGCATTAGGCTGGAACTATTGGTATAACTGGGCAGTTACAATTGCTGTTGACCTTGTTGCTGCACAATTGGTGATGCTCTATTGGTTCCCTGATGTTGATGGTTGGATCTGGAGCGCTCTATTCCTTGGCGTTATTTTCTTACTCAACTATATTTCTGTAAAAGGATTTGGTGAGGCAGAATATTGGTTCTCCTTAATCAAAGTTTCCACAGTAATTATCTTTATTATTGTGGGTATTGCGATGATCACTGGCATTATGAGAGGTGCCGAAAACGCAGGTTGGCATAATTGGGAAATTGGTGATGCACCTTTTGCGGGTGGATTTGCCGCCATGATTGGTGTTGCCATGATTGTTGGTTTCTCATTCCAAGGCACAGAATTAATTGGTATTGCGGCGGGTGAATCTAAAGATCCAGCTAAAAATATACCAAAAGCTGTGCGTAAAGTCTTCTGGCGTATCTTATTATTTTATATCTTCGCGATTTTAATTATTAGCTTAATTATCCCTTACACTGATCCTAATTTACTGCGTAATGATGTAGGTGATATTAGCGTTAGTCCATTCACATTAGTCTTTAAAAATGCGGGATTATTATCTGCGGCTGCCATCATGAATGCGGTTATCTTAACAGCGGTACTTTCTGCTGGTAACTCAGGCATGTATGCATCAACGCGTATGCTGTTTACATTAGCAAGAGAAGGCAAAGCACCAAAATGCTTTGGTAAATTGTCTAAAAATGGTGTACCGCGCAATGCGCTTTATGCGACAACGGTTGTTGCTGGTCTATGCTTCTTAAGCTCAATGTACGGAAACCAAACTGTCTACTTGTGGTTATTAAATACCTCGGGAATGACGGGTTTTATTGCATGGTTAGGTATTGCGATTAGCCACTACCGTTTCCGTAAAGGGTATGTTGCACAAGGTCGTGATTTAAATGACTTACCTTATCGCTCTGGCTTCTTCCCAATTGGTCCTATTTTTGCCTTTATATTGTGTTTAATTATTACATTAGGCCAAAATTACCAAGCTTTCTTAGAAGATACGATTGATTGGTATGGTGCCATTGCAACCTATATTGGTATCCCATTATTTTTATTAATTTGGTTTACTTATAAGATTGTGAAGAAAACCCGCTTTATTCGTTATAACGAAATGGAATTTCCAACACATATTGCGAATAAAAAATAACCTCTAAATTAAGTTATTAAAACGCCCGTTTTGTGATCGAAATCACTATAAAACGGGCGTTTTTTTATTTTTTTAACCAGTCAATTATAAAAAATATACAAAAATCCTAATTATATTAGTAATCGCATTGATAATAATTATTATTTGCTTTATTGTTGGCGCATAATTTATTTACTGAAAAATAAAATGATGGTGCTATTGGTTGTAAATAATATGCTTAATGTAATGAGTCTGATAATAATTAGCCATTCTAGTGTTCAATACAGCCAACCAACAATTTATCGTCATATAATAAGTTACACAGCGGATATGTTTCACCGTATAATAATTTTGCGACTCACTTCTTTGTTGAATGAATTGTCTCAAATTAATAACTGGCTTTTGGTACATAAGAAACAGTTGATGAGTTGTACGGTATGTTTTTGCCTATTGAATGTGTTGGCAGAAGCAGAAAAACGTAGAAAAAAAACTAGGTACAACAATTGATATGAGCATTATATCAGAGAGGCTCGCCACACAAGAGCATGAAAGAGATCCATCAGATAATGTGAAAGTCCATTATCGAAAAATGATGAATAAACGCATGTTATGGTTGGGAGTTATCGTTTTGATTATTTGTGGTTCAGTGGTGTTAGATTTCACCATGGGACCTTCTGGTTTATCGCTTGATAAATTATTAACAACCCTTTTTCAACCTGAGCTTGTTGATGCAGGTTCTCGAGTGATTGTATGGGATATCCGCTTACCTTATGCCCTAATGGCGGTTGTGGTAGGGATGTCACTAGGATTAGCGGGTGCAGAAATGCAAACTATTCTAAATAACCCGTTAGCAAGTCCATTCACATTAGGTTTATCAAATGCGGCTTCATTTGGTGCTGCATTAGCGATTGTTTTAGGTATTGGTATTCCGGGTATTCCTGACCAATGGTTTATTTCGGCGAATGCGTTTCTCTTTGCATTATTATCAGCTTTATTATTAGACGGAATAACTCGTTGGACTCGAGTTCCTACATCTGGAGTAGTGCTTTTTGGTATTGCTATGGTGTTTACCTTTAATGCACTAGTCTCAATGATGCAATTTATTGCAACAGAAGACACTCTCCAAGGTTTGGTTTTCTGGACTATGGGAAGTTTAACGCGTGCAACATGGGTAAAACTCGGTGTTATGGCGGGTGCTTTTGCTGTCATTATGTCGATTTCATGGATGAGTTCATGGAAGTTAACTGCATTGCGATTAGGTGAAGATAGAGCGATTAGCTTTGGTATTGATGTAAAGCGTTTAAGATTAGGCTCATTACTGCGCATCAGTATTTTAACCGCGCTCGCAGTCGCTTTTGTTGGACCAATTGCTTTTATTGGTTTAGTTGCCCCTCATATTGCTCGCATGATGTTTGGTGAAGACCATCGATTCTATCTGCCAGCAAGCGCATTAATTGGTGCTTTAGTTTTATCATTGGCATCTATTGCTTCTAAAAATTTAATACCGGGTGTCATTATTCCTGTTGGTATTGTGACATCGCTGGTGGGCGTGCCATTTTTCCTCAGTATGATTTTACGTCATAGGGGGAATATCTAATGATGGAAGGATTAAAGATCCAAGATTTTAGTGCTGGGTATGCTAAACATCTTATCATTAAGGCACTGGATGTTGAGCCTTTGCCAAAAGGAAAGGTCACCGTATTATTGGGGCCGAACGGTAGCGGAAAATCAACATTATTAAGAGCGTTAGCTGGATTAAATAAATCATCAGGTGTTGTCAGTTTAGATGGCAACGATCTAGCATCGATGAATTTTGCACAACGTGCTCAAAATGTAGTCTATTTGCCACAAACATTACCTGCTGGTGTTCATTTACATGTTTTAGAGTCCATTATTGTGGCGCAACGTGCTTCAGGTGGATTACATAATGAACATAGTGAAGCTCAGGTAATGCACTTATTACGCCAATTAGGTATTGAGCATTTAGCATTACGTTATTTAGATGAATTATCGGGTGGTCAAAAACAATTAGTGGGGCTTGCTCAATCATTAATTAGACAACCCTCTTTATTATTATTGGACGAGCCATTAAGCGCACTAGATCTTAATTACCAATATCATGTAATGGATTTAGTTGCTAAAGAAACACACCGTAGAAATATTATTACTGTCGTCGTTGTCCACGATATTAATATCGCCTTACGACATGGCGAACATGTATTAATGTTGAAACAAGGACAGTTAATTGCACAAGGCACGCCAGATAAGGTTATCACGGCACAAAGCCTTGCCGATGTTTATGGTGTTCAAGGTCGATTGGAATATTGTTCACAAGGAATACCTCAAATCATTATTGATGGTTTAGTGGATAAAATATAGAGAAGTAAAAAAGAAAGAGAAAAGAAGTAAATATAGGAACGCAGTAAATAGGGATATAAAAATAATATTAAAATAACTAAGGGTAATTAAGTTTATTTATTACCCTAATTTCTGAGCAACTGTCGACATATCCATCTATATAAAACTTAAAGAATATATATTCTTGGAGAATCGGGAATGGTAGTGTTAAATAAAAATAAAATCGCGCTTAGCGTTGTTGCTGCTATTGCATCAAGTTTTGTAATGACTGCTTCAGCAGAAAATGTAGAAAAATTGCTTGTAACAACCGCTTCTGGGTTTAAGCAAACCGTTGAAGATGCACCTGCATCGGTTTCTGTTGTCACTCGTGAACAATTAGAAACCAAATCTTACCGTGATGTGACTGACGCATTAAAAGATGTTCCCGGCGTATTAGTAACAGGCGGTGGAAGTAGTTCTGATATCAGTATTCGTGGTATGGATGCAAAATATACCATGATCTTAGTTGATGGTAAGCGTGTTGCGTCGCGTGAAACGCGTCCTAATAGTGATAACTCTGGTATTGAACAAGGTTGGTTACCGCCTTTACCTGCTATTGAACGTATTGAAGTTGTGCGTGGCCCAATGTCTTCTTTATATGGTTCAGATGCAATGGGTGGGGTTATCAATATTATTACCCGTAAAGCACAAAAAGAGTGGAATGTTAGCTTACGAGCAGACAGTACATTAACGGAACGCCAAAATTCAGGTAATACAGAACAAGGTAGTTTCTACGCAGCGGGCCCATTAGTTGATAATTTGCTAAGTTTAAAAGTTCAAGGACAATATTCGCATCGTAGCGAAGATAAATTTGCGAATGGTTATAATCGTCAGATTACCGCAAGCGGTGGTGGGACATTAAGCTGGACACCAGATGATAAAAATACGATTGATTTTGAATTTAAAAAAGACAGCCAGCACCGAGATGCACGTTGGGAATATTCAGCCTCTGAACGTTCTCGTAAATCTAAGAGCAGTGATTTCAGTAAATATGAGCTAACGCAATATGCCCTGACTCATGATGGTGTTTATGACTTTGGTACGATGAATACTTATGTTCAGCGTGATGAAAATAATAACCCAAGTCGTAAAATGGAATACAACGATACAACAGTTCGTAATCAAACAGTATTTATGTTAGATGCGCATACGTTAAGTGTTGGTGCTCAGTACCGTTTTGAAGAATTAAAAGATAACAACAACCGTTTAGACAACGGTAATAAATTAGATCGTTATAGTTGGGCGCTATTTGCTGAAGACGAATGGGCACTAACAAATGATTTCGCTTTAACCGGTGGTTTACGTATGGATAAAGACGAAAACTACGGTACACATTGGACACCTCGTGTTTATGGTGTTTGGCATATGGCTGATGAGTGGACCTTAAAAGGGGGCGTTTCTACTGGCTATCGTTCACCAGATCTACGTCAAGCCACTAAAACATGGGGACAGGCAACAGGGGGTTCAGGTGGTAATGCCGTCATTTATGGTAATCCAGATCTGAAACCTGAAAAGTCAGTAACCGAAGAGATTGGTATTATTTGGGATAATCGTGATAACTTAACCGCAAGTGTTACTATTTATAATACTGATTTCAAAGATAAAATTACTGAACGTCGTATTTGTGATGATAAAGGCGTGTTACCTACATGTACTAAAGAGCAAGGATACGGTCACCAATATGACTTTATCAGTACGCGTGAAAACGTAGATAAAGCGAATATGCGTGGTATTGAAGTTACAGGTAACTGGACGATTTCACCTGCGTGGAACTTAGCAGCTAACTACACCTTCACTGATTCAGAGCAGAAGAGTGGTGCATTTAGTGGTAAACCACTTAATAAACAGCCTCGTCATATGGCAAATGCGACCTTAAACTGGGAAACCACGCCAGAAATGGAAACATGGGCACGTATTAATTTCCGAGGTAAAACATCAGATTATTTATCACGCACGAGTATGGCAACGGGTACGCCTTCTTATGCGTTTGTTGATATTGGTACAAGTTACAGCTTAACCAAACAACTTAATGTGATTGGTGGTGTTTATAACGTGTTTGATCGTCGCATTAATTATGAAAACTTTAATACCACATTAGAAGGTCGTCGTTACAACATTGGTTTGAACTATAACTTCTAATTTTTCACCCTCAGTTTGTGTCATTAAGACTCCACTTGTGGAGTCTTTTTTTATCATTCTTTTGGTTAAAATAAATACTGGAAAATTTAAATATTGAGGTCTATATTTAGCTCAATAAATCATCTTATCTATCGTTTTATTCTGACTATCAGAGTGTTATTTCTACTTATTACCAGTCATTTTTTTCTCAAATTATTCTCTTACTTTTTATTTATATAAAACAGGTTATTAAAAAATAGGCACTTTTTATTAAAAGTCTATTTTTGGGGATAAAAGAAGCATGAGTTAACAAAATCTTAGCATTAATCTTATTAATGTATTTTAAATGCTTTATTTTGATGGTTTGGTAATGATATTAATTTTAATCTAAAGTTTAATTCTTATTTATCAATGTATTGTGTTTTATTTCCTTTCGTTGCAGTAATGACTATTTGAAATATTTAAAACTTAAGAGTTGTGATAAAAACACAATTATTGTTAATAAAATGTGGCGTTATATGTTGACTTAGTTTGCGAATTGAAAAGATCGTAAAAAAAGGGGGCTTTTTGATGAAAATGTATTGCTATTTAAGTCTGAGACGTGCAAAATGCGCCCACTAAAAATATGACTGATGCGTTTAAAGTGCATCGGTTTTTTTTTGCATTTTTACTTATTACTACACCAAGAGGTCAGATTCATTTGAGTCTGAATAGATAACATAATTTGATTAGCAGCCAGCCCCTTAGAGAAAGGGTTGTCATGATAGAGGAATGCTAATATGGTACAATTATTCTCTTTCGCAGTCGGGCCTAACGGCACTGCGGGCAATGATGACTACGGAGCACGGCGTCTCCTAAACACATACACATCCTTAAAAACTTCATTCTATTCTGTTTATAGGCAGATGCGAAGTCTTCCCAGTAACTGTCGGTTGAGTTTATCTAATACTCAAACCGAAGTTATGGGAGGGTTCGCTAATGTCAGATAACGTCATCTCCTCTATCGGCACTAACCAAACTGGTGCTAACAATCGAGTACAATTACGTAAAACCTTGACTCTAATGCAGGTAGTCATGATGGGGCTTGCTTTTTTACAGCCTATGACTATTTTCGATACATTTGGTATCGTTTCTGGCATTACGAATGGTCACGTAGCAACCTCGTATGCGATTGCGTTGATTGCAATTTTATTTACAGCGGTCAGTTATGGAAAATTAGTTAAGCGTTTTCCTTCAGCAGGCTCTGCGTATACTTATGCTCAAAAATCCATGAGCCCTTATGTTGGCTTTATGGTGGGTTGGTCATCTTTACTTGACTATTTATTTATGCCAATGATCAATATTCTATTGGCGAAAATCTATTTACAAGCAATATTCCCAGGCGTTGAACCGTGGATCTTTGTATTTGCTTTAGTGGCTTTAATGACGTTCTTTAACCTACGTGGTATTAACGTTGTTGCTAACTTAAATACAGCGATCGTTATTGTTCAGGTTGCAGTCATGGTTGTCTTTGTTGGGCTGCTTATCCACGGTGTTTATAACGGAGAAGGTGCAGGGGAGTTATGGACCTTTAGACCGTTTGCGTCTGTTGATGCTGAAGTCATACCAATGATAACCGGAGCGACAATACTCTGCTTCTCATTCTTAGGTTTCGACGGTATCAGTACATTATCAGAAGAGACACCAAATGCAGGTAAAGTTATCCCTAAAGCGATTTTCTTAACGGCGCTGATTGGTGGACTCATCTTTATTGCGGTTTCTTATTTTTTACAATTGTATTTCCCAGATATTTCACGATTCAAAAATCCAGAAGAGTCACAACCTGAAATAATGCTGTATGTTGCGGGTGCTTTATTCCAGTCTATTATTTTAGTGTTCTCTTGTGTGACGGTATTAGCATCAGGTATGGCGGCTCACGCAGGTGTTGCACGTTTACTTTATGTAATGGGACGTGATGGCGTATTCCCTGAGAAGACATTTGGTTATGTACATCCAAAATGGCGTACACCTGCATTTAACGTGCTATTAGTTGGTTTCTTAGCATTAGGTGCCGTGTTCTTTGATTTAGTGACTGCAACTGCATTAATTAACTTTGGTGCGTTAGTTGCGTTTACTTTCGTGAATCTGTCTGTTATTTCACAGTTCTATATTCGTGAGCGTCGTAATAAAGGATTAATGGATCACATTAATTACCTGATATTGCCTATCATTGGTGCTGCGACAATGGGAGTCTTGTGGATAAACCTTGAACCAGGTTCTATGGAGTTAGGACTTGTTTGGGGCGCAATTGGTATTCTTTATATGGTGTGGATCACTCGTCGATTCCGTCGACCAATGCCACAAATGCCAGAAAAGTAATACTATAAAAATTGTCATAAAAATCAGTGTAGAAATGGCTTCAGTAATGAAGCCATTTTTTTTTGCCTACAATAAATTATCAGTATTAAATTAGCTGTATCAAATAGGAAATTGAACAATAAATGATAAATAGGGGGGACACATTTTCTGATAATAAGAATTACATTAAAAAATAAATAATCGTATCGTTATAAATAAAATATTAAGATATGATTGATCTAACAGAATTTAATGAAGCTGTTTTTTTCTTGGTGATTATGAAAATCGCACTCTTTCTCTTGAGAAATTTATTAAATTAATACATTTTATATCAAATGGTTATATTGATAAAAACCTAGCCTAAGCTAAGTCAGCATAAGCTAGGTTTTGTTATTTAAATCGTACTTATAACTTAAAATGAATAAAGCGAATCTTTAGACTCTTTTAATTTTTGTGCTAATTCAGAAGCTTCATATCGTTCGGTTACTATTTCTATATAAGAGGCATTTTCTGTTGATTCTGCCACTTTAAGCGCTTTATTTAATTCATCTATCGTTGTGACTTTCTCACAATGCCAATCTCTTGCGCCAAAAGCTCTAGGTAATTGATGATAATTCCATTGAGCGAGATCGTTATAATAAGCTTCAGGGTAATCACATAATAATCGTTCAATTAAATAACCATCATTATTTAAAACAAGGATGATCGGTTTTAATCCGAAGCGAACAAATTGACTAATCTCTTGTACGGTTAATTGATGTGAGCCTTCACCTGTAATTAAAATAACTCGTTTGTTAGGCGCTGCAAGTGCAGCACCAAATGATGCTGGTGTAGCCCAACCAATAGAACCCCATAATGTTTGGTTATGGAATTGTGCACCTGCTGGTAATAGGGCAAAACCTAATCCCATTGATGATGTCCCTGTCTCTGCAATAATAATATCATTAGGTTTAAAGAATTTTTCTAAATGAGGATATAGATATTGAGCAGTAATTTTACCATTATCAGATAACACAGCTTCGCCTAATCCTTTGGCTTTTATCTGATGATAACTTCTTTTCGGTAATCGTTGAGTCAGTGCAGAGAGTACGTCCTCCATATAAATCGATGTGTAGATAATGGAATCAATCTCAACATATTCGGGCATGATGTTGATAAATTGTTTTGGTTTAATATTGGCAGTGAAACTTCCTGTATTGAAGTCGGTCATCATTGCACCAATTCCTAATACGTACTCACTATTTTCTACAAATTCTCTGACTTCAGGTGTCATTAATTTGCCATCATACATACCAACATATTGGGGATGAGATTCACTCAAAATACTTTTATCCATAAACATAGTGGCATAAGGTAAGCCCGTTTTATCGATAAAAGCTTGGACATTATCTGATAACCCTAAACGTGCGGATAAAATACCTGGTAATACGCAGATATTATTGCTGTGTATAAGCTTTTCAATAATGAGTGATACCACTTTTTCTAGTATTTCTTTATCACTCACTGGTTTTTTCGGGGAGGTAACAGGTGAATGTTCTATCACTTGCATAGTGGCATTATCAGAAGGTAGGCCAATATAAACTGGGCGACGTTCTTTTAATGCAGTAGCAATTAAACGTTCCATTTCTGTAATGCAATTTTCAGGTGTTAATATTGCGTGAGCACAAGCAAGGCGTTGGCCTAATTGATAAAAAATATCAAAATCACCATTACCTAATGTGTGATGAACAAGGCGCTTACTTTTTTGTACACCACTTGCTGGCATACCAACTAAATGGAAAATAGGTAGGTTTTCTGCATAAGATCCAGCAATAGCATTAATTGCACTTAACTCACCAACACCAAATGTTGTCGATAATGCTGCCATACCTTTAATTCGGGCATAACCATCAGCAGCGTAAGCTGCATTTAATTCATTGCAGTTACCAATCCAGCGCATATGATTGCTATTACAAATAGTATCTTCTATGGGAAACGCATAATCACCCGCAACACCAAAAACATCACTTATTCCTAAGTCATATAAGCGGGTTAACATATACTCAACGACAGTCTTACTCATATCATCTCCAAAAAAACCGAATAATAGTCTGTGAAAGTAGAGGAATGCTTTTACATTATGCTTAATGTTTTATCGTGGATATTATCTGATATGAAATGGTTTATTATCATTGAGGGTATAACTAAATGTAATAAGGTAAGCATTGCTAATGGATATTCGCACATTGCGCTATTTTGTTGAGGTTGTTCAATTAAATGGTTTTAGCCGAGCCGCTGATGCGCTATTTATCACTCAACCTGCAATTAGTCGTAGTATTAAAAAATTAGAAGATGAATTGGGTGTTACTTTATTAGTGAGAGAAATTGATGGCGTTAGATTAACAGATGATGGTGCAATATTGTTTGAACATGCAAAACAAATACTTGCACAATTTAATAATATAAATAAAGCATTACAGGACAAGTCTGGGCCATTAACAGGGACATTAAATGTTGGATTACCTCCTGTAATAGCTTCGACGTATTTTGCTGATATTATTATGGAATTTAGCTCTCGCCATCCTCTGGTTGAACTAAAAATATTTGAATTGGGTACTAAGCAAATGGCTGATGCCATGAGAGAAGGCAGAGTTGAAACTGCTGCCGTCGTATTGCCTTTTAATGAAGATATTTTTGAATTAACACCTTTTTCAGAAGATCACTTAATGCTATTAATGTCACCATCTCATTCTTTAGCTATAAAAAAGGAAATTCATTTCAAAGAGTTGATTAATGAACCTTTTATCTTCTTTTCTGAAGATTTTCGTATTAATGATTTAATTTATAGTGCTTGTGGTATTTACAATACAGTGCCTATTATTGCGGGACGTAGTAATCATTTAGATTTAATTATTGCCATGGTGAAAGCTGGTGTAGGAGTAACACTTTTACCCAAGAGTATGTGTAATAAAAATCCTATTGATGATTTGGTTGTTCTTCCTGTAGTGGAACCTACATTGTCATATCAAATAGCACTAGCAAATAATAAAAATGGCTATAAAAGCCGAAGTTGCCAAGCATGGGATCAGTTAGCAAGAGAAAAGCTAACAATAGAATAAAATATTAAAATAATACTTATTTATATTCTATTTAAGAAATAAATATCGCAATTATCTTATAAATAATAAAAGTGATTATAAATCAATAAATGTTATTTTTTAAGAAATGCGGATAGCAGTATAAAAGCAGTTATATAAATGATAAGTTTATATTTTGCACATAGCCTTATGAGTAATAATAAAAATGGGCAAATAAAAGATTAATCAGACAAGACAGGAATAGGATAGGGAAAATGAATGAGAGTAATAGTTCTGTAAATCAACATTTTATTCGCAAACTTGAAGGTATCGTTGGTAAAAAACAAGTATTAACACAAGCACATAAAACAGAACGTTATCGCAAAGGTTTTCGTTCAGGGCAAGGTAAGGCGTTGGCTGTTGTATTTCCCGCTAATCTATTAGAACAGTGGCGAGTTTTTAAAACCTGTGTCGAAGCCGATAAAATTATTATTATGCAAGCGGCGAATACTGGATTAACAGAGGGCTCAACGCCTAATGGTGATGATTATGATAGAGATATCGTGATTATTAGTACATTACGCCAAGATAAAATACAGGTTCTTTCAGAGCATAATCAAGTTATTGCTTTTCCTGGTAGTACGTTATGGCATTTAGAAAAAGTATTAAAGCCATTAGGGCGAGAACCTCATTCTGTTATTGGATCTTCTTGTATTGGTGCGTCGGTGATAGGGGGAATTTGTAATAACTCGGGCGGTGCTTTAGTTCGCCGCGGGCCTGCTTATACCGAATTATCGCTTTATGCTCGCGTTAATGAAAAAGGTGAAGCTGAATTAGTTAACCATTTAGGTATTGATTTAGGTGAAACACCAGAAGAAATATTAACTAATTTAGATAATCGTCATTATCACGAAAAACAGATACAAACGACAGAAAAACTAGCCTCTGATCATGAATATCATGAGCGTATACGTGATGTCGATGCTAATACACCTTCTCGTTTTAACAATGATGAACGGCGTTTATATGAAGCAGCAGGGAGTGCAGGAAAATTATCGGTATTTGCTGTGAGATTAGATACTTTCCCAGCAGATCATCGCACTCAGGTTTTTTATATTGGTACTAATAATCCGGACGAACTTGAAGATATTCGTCGTCATATTTTAAGCCATTTTAAAAAGTTGCCTGTTGCTGGGGAATATATGCATAGAAGCTATTATAAAATGGCTGAAGTGTATGGAAAAGACACATTTTTGGTGATTGATAAATTAGGTACAGATAAAATGCCAATATTATTTGCCGTAAAAGGGCGAGTAGATGCGGTATTAAATAAAGTGCCTTTCTTACCTAAAAACATGGTGGACAGAACCATGCAGTTTATGAGCAAACTATGGCCAGCTCATTTACCAGAGCGTATGACTGATTTTCGTGACAAATATGAACATCATCTTATGTTAAGAATGGCAGATGATGGAATTGAAGAAGCCGCAACTTATTTAAAAGAATACTTTAAGCTAGCATCAGGCGATTATTTTGAATGTACTGAAGAAGAGGGAAATAAAGCCTTTTTGCATCGTTTTGCTGCCGCAGGTGCTGCTGTGCGTTATCATGCCGTTCATGTTAATGATGTAGAAGATGTGTTGCCATTAGATATTGCATTGCGCCGTAATGACAAAGATTGGTTTGAAAAGCTACCACCTGAAATAGAGAGTAAATTACTTTATAAACTCTATTGTGGGCATTTTATGTGTCACGTTATGCATCAAGATTATATTATTAAAAAAGGTGTTGATGCTAAAGCATTAAAAGCAGAAATGCTGGCGCTATTAGATCAGCGTGGAGCTGAATATCCCGCAGAGCATAACGTGGGTCATATGTATTATGCTAAACCTCAATTAAAAGCATTCTATAAGCATAACGATCCAACCAATAGCATGAACCCAGGTATTGGTAAAACCTCAAAACTAAAATATTGGGGAGAAGAGTGTGGCTGTGGACATGCTCATAATGATGCTAATACAGAGAATAAAAAATAATTGTTGTAGATTGTGTTTATTAAATTAAAGAATAAAGGCAGGATAAAACCTGCCTTTTATTTTATCAATTAGCTCGCAATCTCTTGAGCATATAAATAAAGCTCTTGTAGCTGTTTTAATTTTTCCTCGTTATCGGCATGTTCTTCAGCTAATAACTGAATAGTATTAATATATTCGGTTAGTTTTTCTGGCGTTAACATCTCTTTTCTATGCGCCAACCAACGTTGTTGTTCGTCATAATTAAGCGTTGAAGGATAATTTCTTGCACGATAACGGAAAAACAGAGGTTCCATTCTCGCATCTTCAAATGTTAAGTCTAAAGCGGGTAAATTCTGTGGTTGCGTTGAGCGAATAATCTCCATCGCACTACGATCATTTTCACTGAAAAAACCATTATAAATTTGTGAATCAACATTATCAGAGACAACAAAAGGTGTTTGTTGTGCAAATATTTCCACGACTTTATTGCGTATTTCAGGATGAGAAAACAATAGTGCTTGGTTTTTTAAACAAGTATCAACATCTAAACCAATTCTATCTGCATCTTGCTGTCTTAATGTATTTTGCGGTGCCACAATGGGGCATTTATTAATATGCAGTAATTTAATTGGAACTGGTGGCTCATCGACTGATAATTCACTACGTGGTGTATATAAACGTTCACGCAATTGGTCTGAATCGAGTGTTAATAAAGGCGATATATCTGCGGCTAAGTCGCAAACAATAACTGCATTGCGATTATCAGGATGCCACGCTAATGGTGCAACAAGGCTTAAATTAGAACGTGCGGCACCAAACATACCTGAAACATGCACAATCGGTGTCATTGCTGGAATATCAATTAGCGCCTGTACTTTGCGTTTATCGCGTAAATTAAAGAAATAATCAAACATGCGCGGTTGAGCTTGTTTTAATTTTTTTGCCATCGCAATGGTGGCATAAACATCAGACATCGCATCATGCGCATTCTCATGAGAAATACCATTTGCTTTGGTTAATAACTCCAAACGGAAGCTTGGAAAACCGTCTTCATTTTCAGGCCAAACAATACCTTCAGGGCGCAGTGCATAACAGGCACGTAAAACATCAAGTAAATCCCAACGTGAATTTCCTTTTTGCCAACTATAAGCATAAGGATCATAAAAATTACGATAAAGGATATTTCGTGTGACTTCATCATCAAATCGAAGGTTGTTATAGCCCATAATACAACTATTAGGTTGGCTAAAAGCTTGATGAATTTGACGAGTAAATTCGGCTTCAATCACCCCATTTTTTGCCGCAACTTGTGGCGTTATTCCTGTGATCATCACTGCTTCTGGGTGAGGCAGATAATCATCATTAGGCTTGCAATAAATAACGAGAGGATCTTCAATAATATTGAAATCCATATCGGTTCTTACACCCGCAAATTGCGCAGGGCGATCAAGTGCTGGGTGCGTGCCAAAGGTTTCGTAGTCATGAACGTAAAATGTGGGCGTTTTCGCTGAATTAGACAAGGTTTCCTACCGTAAAGTTATTGATGATTTTTTTTAAATCATTACTCAATGAGTTGTATTGGGTTTAATTAAGACCATGGTAAACCATAATGCGGTAAACGTGAAATGTCAGATCAAAGCGTGCTTATGTAGTGTTTAATATAAGGTGTTGCTGTGAGAATAAGTAGGAGCGTACCCCCGCTAATATTGATTACTTTTTTCATAGTAACAATATTGATTTTTTGTGATGACAATAAAATAAAACTACAGCAAGCAATTAGCCAGATACTCATCATGAAAATATGAATAGAAGATAAAGCAAGATAATTACCTAGTGTTGGCGTCGCACCAGCATAACTAGAAACAACCACAAGATATAACATAATTGCTTTAGGATTAAGCACATTAGCAATATAAGCTGTTTTGATAGAGACTTTTTGATGAATAATTGTGGTGTTTTTGGAGGCTTTTAATCCAGAACGTATCAAAGAAATTCCAAGATAAATTAAATACAAGTTACCAAGAATAGTTAATACCATAAAAGTAGAAGGGGACGAAACTAATAATTTTGTTATTCCTAATCCGACCAAAAGCCCGTGAGTAATAATGCCTAATGCGGTGCCTATAATCGTGATCAATAACCCTTTTATGCCATAGGTTAAGGTGTTATCTAAAGCAATTGTAAAACTTGCACCCGGTGAGATAATTATCGGCAGTAACGTAATAATAAAACCAAGTATATCCATAGTATTGTCTTAGATAGTTTTAAGCGAATTATGGAGGACACTGTTATTTTAACAAAGGAGATTAAAGAAAAGGGATTATATGATGCCTTTTCGTGCGTTTTACTGTCAGTAATGGCAATAAAAGATAAAGGTAGATCTAGAGCACATAATTCAAGTTGTTAACGTTAACTTATGTGCCTTATGTCACATTAAAGCGATATAATTGTTTGTGAACTTAAAAGTTAACGTTAACATTTAAGGGTGAAATGACTTTATAAGGCGCTCAACCAATGAACAAAGACTCAAAAAAATACTATGCGATCTTAAGTGCGCTGTTGTTTTTCTTCTTTTTTACCTGGTCTTCATCCTTTTCATTAGTTTCTATTTGGTTAAATCAGTATGTAGGATTAAAAGCGACAGATACTGGATTGATATTCTCTGCAATTTCTCTGATTGCGTTATGTGCTCAACCTCTATATGGCTTTATTCAAGATAAATTAGGACTAAGAAAGAATTTATTATTAGTGATTGCAGTATTACTTATTCTTTCTGGACCATTTTTTCTAGGTTTCGCATCAATACTTCGCTGGAATATTTTTGTTGGCTCCATTTTGGGAGGTTTATATGTAGGTATGACATTTAATGCGGGGATTGGTGTATTAGAGTCATATACAGAGCGTGTTAGTCGTATTCGTGGTTTTGAATACGGTAGGGCGAGAATGTGGGGATCGCTAGGTTGGGCATCTGCAACATTTATTGCAGGACACAATATAAACATCGATCCTAATTATAATTTTGTGATGGCTTCTATTTCTGGTGTTGTGTTCTTAATTCTTTTAACACTTTTAAAAACAGATAAATCAGACGCATTTAATCAATTAGAGCATGGGAAAACATCGGCTATTACCATAAAAGACGCACTGAATTTACTTTCATTGCCTCGTTTTTGGGCGCTTATTTTATTTGTTATTGGTACCTGTGTTTATGGAGTTTATGACCAACAGTTTCCCGTCTTTTTCTCATCGCAATTTGCAACCTTACAGCAGGGTAATGAGATGTACGGATATCTGAATTCATTGCAGGTATTCTTAGAAGCTGGTGGTATGTTTGTCGCACCTTTTCTGGTCAATAGAATAGGTGCTAAAAACGGCTTATTACTGGCAAGCAGTGTTATGGCGGCACGTATTATTGGCTCAGGACTAGTCGAAGGTCCAGTCTTGATCTCTTGTATGAAATTATTACATGCTGTTGAGTTACCTATTTTATTAATTTCAATTTTTAAATATAACAGTCAACACTTTGACAAACGTTTATCTTCAACACTCTATTTAGTCGGTTTTCAATGTGTTAGCTCTATTGTTGCTACATTATTATCTCCATTAGCGGGTTATGGTTATGATCATTATGGTTTTGCACCAACCTATATGGTGATGGGATGTATTGTGATAGGGACAACACTTTTCTCAGCAGTGTTTTTACGTTCAGACGCGAAAGCATTACTGCCACTTGATGGCTTACAACATGAAGATCAAAATAAAGCACAGCCTATTTAATCGCTGATTAATTTATCCTTTGTAGTATCGATTTGGGCTACCAGTAAAAATGTGTAGCCATTTTTTTATCATTAATTAAGTGAACATTTACGGGTTAAAGAATGTTGACTATATTTATTAATGTATATCATCCTAATTAATTGTTAATTAAGCAAAATCAATTAAATTTGTAAACTTTGCTTGTTTATTGACACGATTAAGCGATAATCTTAAACAGAACTATTTATCTTAAATATCAATTGTAAAGGTGTAGGAAATGGATAACGCAAACAAGCCGTCTTTCCAAAACGTACTGGAGTTTGTGCGTATGTATCGTCGTAAAAACAAAATCCGTCGTGAGATCACTGACAATGAGAAAAAGATCCGTGATAACCAAAAACGTGTTCTTTTGTTAGACAACTTAAGTGAATACATTAAACCGGGTATGTCGATTGAAGATGTATTGGGTATTATTGCTAATATGCGTAGTGACTATGACGATCGTGTTGACGATTACATTATTAAAAATGCCGATCTGTCTAAAGAGCGCCGTGAATTATCTAAGCAGTTAAAAGCGATGGGTGAAATTAAAAATCTTCCTGATCTAAAAGACTGATTGTTTTACTAAGAATAAGAAATCGAAGGCCTCTGAATTGAATATTCAGGGGCTTTTTTATGTTGGCTTAATAAATACTCAGTTAATTTGCTAATAGTTACCCAAAAAAAAGAACCCACTAAAAAGTGGGCTCTTAATTTAGAAGTATTATCAAGATATTCTTAATAACACCTTATTATCAGTTTTG
Organism: Proteus sp. PR00224; assembly: GCF_016238105.1. Lineage (NCBI taxonomy): Bacteria > Pseudomonadati > Pseudomonadota > Gammaproteobacteria > Enterobacterales > Morganellaceae > Proteus > Proteus sp. PR00224. The sequence goes on from NZ_JAEHQU010000010.1 coordinate 66,032, forward strand.
ACTTTCAGCTTTAGTCATTTCTGAAGAAGCGTGATTAGTAGAACAATGTCCACCCGCACCTGTGCGGCCTTTCTTATCAAAAGCTGGACGTGTTTCCCATGCTTTGATTTCAATTGCCACAGGTGTTTCATCAGCGGCTGGCGCTTTTGTCATTGGTGAGCTTGCATGTAGTTGGCGTGCAACTGCAACAGGCTCTTGACGAATAACGACTTCAGTTGGTTTGCTTTCTGTTACCGTTTCAATTTCCACCGCAGAGATTGCGCTTTCTTTTGGCTGGTCTTCAATAACCGTTTCAATAACAGCTTCAACAACGGTTTCAGTCGTAATTTCTTTGTGTTGTTCAACAGTTTCTTCTGTAGCTACTATTACTGCTTCAACAGGCTGAGGCTCAGGCGTTGATATTTCACTCTCTACTGGTGCAACTGTATCTTGTGCAACTTCTTCTGGTGCGATGTTTGTTTCAGCCTGTTGTGAAGTTTCATGCATATAAGCTTCAGTGGTATTTAATACCGCTGAAATGTTCTCTTTACGAGTAACATGCTCTTCTGTATTCACTTCATTAATGACATCACTGATAACGTTGTTTTCAATAATGTCGTTAGTTTCAACAGGCACAGCCTGTGGCTCTACTGCAATAATTTCAGCAACAGCCTCTGTGGTTGATTCAGTACTAACCGTGACAGAATAAGTTGATTCAGTCGATCTTACCTGTGCAATATCAGCAACAATGGTTTCTGAAACCTCTGGTGCGATAGCGACCATTTGTGGATCTTGATGAGTAATAATGTGGTTTTCAACAGAAACGTCATTGTTGTTTTCAGCATTATTCTCAATAAATGGTGCATCACTTATTGGTGTGATTGGATAGCGAATGAAAACTTTACCTGAAGCAAGTTCAGGAGAAGCCACCGCCATTGCCAGAGGCATTGGTGATACTGTTAAGGTACGCTCATCACGATAGCGACGACGACGTTGACCACTTACACGTAAATGACGAGGTGAACGGCGAGAACGACGTGGCATAACATTATCTTGCCCGTTATTATCTTCGTTTTTATTGTCATCTTGTGATTTAGTTGCATCAGGTAATGCTTTTACAGCTTGTGCTTCATTCGCTTCAACTTTCGCAACAGCGACTGCTTTAGGTGCTGATTTTTCTGTTGGCGCAACTTTAGTTTGTGTTGTTGCAACAGGAGGCTCAGAAACGGCTTTTTCAGTCACAACGGGTACAACAGCCAATGCATTATCATTGTCAGTTACGCGTACAGATTGTGCTAATTGACGACGATTGCGGCGTTGCATAGCAGGGCGACGAGGTTCTTCTTTCTTCTCATCAGCACTATCTTTTGCAACGGTATCATTTTCAGCAAGAGCCGCTTGTGCTTTAGCCGCTTCTTGTTGCTGTTGACGTTTTTCTTCTTGACGACGACGCTGTTCCGCACGTTGTTCACGACGCTGTTGGCGACGAGCTTCGCGTTCTGCAATCTCTTGCTCACTACTAACTTCAGTTGTTGGCGTTGTTTGTGGTTTTTGATTGCGATTTTTGCGATTGTCTTCGCTATTTGCGTTATCACGATTACGATCGTTATCACGGTCACGGCGATTATTGTTGTTACGTCGATTATTGTTATTACGACGATCACGACGATTGTCGTTATTCTCTTTCTTATTTTCCTGTGGTTTTTCTGGTGTTACCACAGGCTTTGGTTCACTACTAAATAAGTTAGAGAAGAATTTTGCGATAGAGGCAAAGAAACCTGTACCTTGAGCTTGTTCTGATTTAACAGGTTTAGCTTGAGGCTGAGGTGCTTTTTTGCTTTTCGTCGCTTCAATCGGCTCTTCTTCTTGCAATCCAAAGGCTGAAATAGCGGGTTGTTCAGGCGCTTTACGCTCTGTAACAACATCGTCCTCAGCTTCATTTAGCTGGCTCTCATGGAATTGCGCTAAGTTGTAGCTCAGAGAGGTAATTTCTTCGCCTTTACGCACACGAATAACAGAGAAATGAGGCGTTTGCATTTGGTCATTAGGAACAATAACCACTTTGACATTAGATTGACGTAATTCAATGTCAGTCACTGCTTTACGTTTTTCATTAAGCAAATAAGAGGCGATTTGAACAGGTACAATCGCATGTACTTCATGTGTGTTTTCTTTAAGTGCTTCTTCTTCGATAAGACGTAACACAGAAAGTGACAGTGATTCGTTATCACGAATAGTACCTGTACCTAAGCAACGCGGACAAACGTGATGGCTAGATTCACCTAATGAAGGGCTTAAACGTTGACGAGACATCTCTAATAAACCAAAGCGAGAGATGCGTCCAATTTGAATGCGAGCACGATCTTGGCGAACAGCTTCGCGCATTCTGTTTTCAACTTCACGCTGATGGCGCACAGGCGTCATATCGATAAAGTCGATAACAATTAAACCACCTAAGTCGCGTAAACGTAATTGGCGTGCGATTTCGTCAGCCGCTTCTAAGTTAGTATTGAACGCAGTTTCTTCGATATCACCGCCACGGGTTGAGCGTGAAGAGTTGATATCAATCGCTGTTAATGCTTCAGTTGTATCAATAACTAAAGCGCCACCAGAAGGAAGGCGAACTTCACGCTGAAAAGCAGATTCAATCTGTGATTCAATCTGGTAATGGCTAAATAGAGGTACTGCACCTGTATAATGGCGAATTTTGCTAGCAAAATCACCACGACCAATCGCTTCAATATGGCTACGCGCCATTTCAACGACTTTTGCGTTATCAATTAAAATTTCGCCAATATCAGGACGTAAGTAGTCGCGGAATGCGCGAACAATTACGTTACTTTCCTGATGAATTAAGAATGGCGCAGGGCGATTCTCAGCCGCTTTCTTAATAGCATCCCAGTGTCTTAGACGATAGCTTAAGTCTTGTTGTAGTGCTTCGGCAGATTTACCAACACCTGCTGTACGTACAATCAGACCCATACCATCTGGGATTTCAAGGCTTGATAAAGCTTCTTTGAGTTCAGTACGGTCTTCACCTTCAATACGGCGAGAAATACCACCTGCACGAGGATTATTTGGCATTAATACCAAATAACTTCCTGCAAGGCTGATAAAAGTGGTTAATGCTGCACCTTTATTACCACGCTCTTCTTTATCAACTTGAACAATAACTTCCTGGCCTTCTTTTAAGACATCTTTGATGTTAGGACGACCATGGGAGTGATAATTACTAGGAAAGTATTCGCGGGCTATTTCTTTGATAGGAAGGAAACCGTGGCGTTCCGCACCATAATCAACAAAAGCGGCTTCTAAGCTGGGTTCAATTCTAGTGATTTTACCTTTATAGATATTCGCTTTTTTCTGTTCATGACCGGGGCTTTCGATATCCAGATCGTACAAGCGTTGCCCATCGACAAGGGCAACACGCAACTCTTCCTGCTGAGTTGCGTTAATTAACATTCTTTTCATATTGTGACTTACTCGTTATTTTCACGTTTTATAATGTGCCACTAACATACGTAATTACACTATTGATAACCGATGACCTCGTGTCTTTTACAAATGCGTCAACCTCACGGTTGTCGATTGTATAGAGGTGCAATATGTCGGTGAGTCTGATTTTTAGTTCAAAAATTCAGCACTCTTTAATTGAACACGATGTTTCAACTCAATAAGCGATGTATTTATGGCATACTAAATTGTTTGATTTTCGACTATGTCTTACGCCATTGCTGCATTTTGAAAATCAAACAAACAAAATTTTCATAAATATACCTGATAAACATAATCAGGAGAGTCTGCATTATTCCATTGGTGTTAGGGTTATAGCAAGATGACTTTTCTGCTTTGGTGACTTTTTCTGTATAAATATGAGAGATTAGCTAATGTTTCGTCTTTTTCCCATTATTCAGGTTAAAATAGACGACAGATTTGATGTTATTTTGTACACCACAAAGTTGTTTGTTATTTTTATTTTAAGAGAGCCAAAGAATCGCCACTATGAAATCATTTAATCAAGTTCAGTTCGTCACCATTGATGGCGATGAAGCAGGCCAGCGTATCGATAATTTTTTACTGGCACGCTTAAAAGGTGTACCAAAAAGTATGATTTACCGAATTATCCGTAAAGGGGAAGTTCGAGTTAACAAAGGGCGAATTAAACCTGAATACAAACTCAATGCGGGTGACAGCATCCGTATACCTCCTGTGCGAGTATCGGAAAAAGAAGAAGTCGCGGTATCACCAAAGCTTGATAAAGTCGCTGCATTGTCAAATTGTATTTTATATGAAGACGACCATTTAATGCTCATCAATAAACCTTCTGGTACGGCTGTACATGGGGGAAGTGGGTTAAGTTTTGGTGTGATTGAAGGTTTACGTGCATTGCGCCCAGAAGCGCGTTTTTTAGAGCTTGTACATCGTCTTGATAGAGATACATCGGGTGTTTTACTAATTGCAAAAAAACGTTCAGCATTACGTGCTTTGCATGAGCAATTACGCTTAAAACAGATGCAAAAAGATTATTTAGCCTTAGTGCGTGGTCAATGGCAATCTCACACTAAAGTTGTTCAGGCACCGTTGTTGAAAAATATTCTTCAAAGTGGTGAGCGAGTGGTTAAAGTAAGCAATGAAGGAAAGCCTTCTGAAACGCGTTTTAAAGTGGAAGAGCGCTTTGAATTTGCCACATTAGTGAAAGCAAGCCCTGTGACAGGAAGAACACACCAAATTCGTGTGCATACATTACATGCAGGTCATCCTATTGCATTTGATGATCGTTATGGTGATCGTGATTTTGATTCACAATTGGTAGGAACTAAACTTAATCGCCTATTTTTACATGCTAGTTCTTTGACATTTACTCATCCTTCAACGGGTGAACAAATGCGAATTGAAGCGCCAATGGATAATCAGTTACGCCATTGTTTGCAAGTATTACGTAGTCAAAAATCTTAAGTCGAAAATTTTTATTTCAACAGAAAATCCGAATACTCAATACGCCCAGTTTGTTGGGCGTATTGCTTTTCTTAAACCACTAAGAAAGTGAGTGGAAAATAGAATTAACCTTCCACTTTTGTCATGCATTGCTCAACAATTTTATCAATATCCCACTCTTTAGGCAGTGATATTGAACCGTTTTTGCGCATTTCCATATCTACACGGATAAATTCGTTAATTCCGTAATTTTTAATAATGCCGTCGTAAGTACATTCACACACTTCGGCAATTTGAGGAATTAGCGCATCATCAGTAATGCCCGAACCTAATATGCAGCTACTGACGAAATTCTTTTTAAATAAGGATTTGCTGTCATCTTTTTTGTCTGAAATCACACCGTCTTGGATAGTATTTGTCGTGTTAGTTGCTTTTGTTGTTGAAATTTCAGTGTCTTTTTCATCAGAACAACCCACTAATGCTGTTGCCATCACTAAAGCTGTTAAGACTGATGCTAATTTATTCATAATACGCTTTATCGCTACATAAGATTAAAAAATAAGATGACCAGATTCATTTGTGATCATCAGAGAAAAATAATGGGTTTATTCTTTGCGAGAGTAACATTTTATTCAATCGGATAAGTGGTAAACCAATTAAAGAATTTGGATCATCGCCGACAAGTTTATCAAATAGAGTGATGCCTAGTCCCTCAGATTTAAAACTTCCAGCACAATTGAAAGGCATTTCTTTATTTAAATAACTGATAATTTCTTCATCAGTTAAATGACGAAAGTAAACTTGAAATAATTCACAATGAGTTTGATGTTCTAACGTTAGACTATTATATACAGTTAATCCGGTGTAAAACGAGACACATTGTCCTGAAGCTTGTTTTAATTGTGCAAAGGCATTATCAAAATTATGGGGTTTTCCCGTGATCTTTTTATTCAGTACACAAACTTGATCAGAGCCAATTATAAGGTGATGTGGAAATTTTGCTTGTAAAGCGCTGGCTTTTTCATAGGATAAGCGACTGACAAGATCTTGAGCGTACTCTGTGGGCATCGGGGTTTCGTCAATCTCTGGAGATGCCTGTATAAAGGGCATTCCAAGCTTTTTCAGCAACTGAGCTCGAAAGGGTGAAGTAGACGCAAGGACGAGTGGCAACATATTTTTTTTAAAATCCGTAGCAAAATGATGCCTGACATTCTAAACTATGCGCCGCTGATAAAGCGAATTTTGGTGGAAAGGTGTAGATAACCCGCCTTTTTCTTTGACTATATTCCATTACAAAGATAATATGCGCGCCTTATGCAAAAGGTAAAATTACCCCTGACCATTGATGCGCTGCGAGCAGCTCAAAAGAATTTAGACTATGACGGTCATTATTCTCCAGAGCAAGTAAGCCGCTTAGCTGAATCGGTGGTCAGTGTGGACAGTAATATTGATGTGGCTTTATCATTTGATATTGACCATCAACGTCTTGCCGTGATTAAAGGACATTCCGATGTGGATGTGACTTTAGAATGTCAACGTTGTGGTGGCCATTTTCCGTATCATGTTCACGCAACATATTGTTTTAGCCCTGTTGTCAGTGATGAACGGGCCGAGACATTACCGGAAGAATATGAACCAGTTTATGTAAACGAATTTGGTGAAATAGATTTGCTGGCAATGATTGAAGATGAAATAATCCTCAACTTGCCGGTGGTTCCGGTACATGATTTTGAACACTGTGAAGTGTCCGACGCGGATATGGTGTTTGGTGAACTCCCTGAAGAATTATCAGAGAAGCCAAATCCATTTGCCGTATTAGCCAGTTTAAAGAAAAGTACTAAGGAGTAAGGTCAATGGCCGTACAACAAAACAAACCAACTCGTTCTAAACGCGGTATGCGTCGCTCTCATGACGCGCTGACAGTAACTCAAGTTTCTGTTGACAAAACTTCTGGTGAAACTCACCTGCGTCACCATGTAACTGCTGACGGTTACTACCGTGGCCGCAAGGTTATCAACAAGTAATTAGCTTTATAGCTCGTTGATACCTTGACAAATCTAACCATAGCGTTAGATGCGATGGGCGGGGACTTCGGTCCTCGCATCACAGTGCCTGCTTGTTTGCGGGCGCTGGCATCTAATCCTCATTTAAAAATATTGCTGGTAGGTCAACCAGACTCTATATCTCCTCTGCTTGCAAATCAAAATGCTGAGCTAATCTCCCGTTTACAAGTTATACCCGCAGAACATATTGTCGCCAATGATGCCAAACCTTCACAAGCTATTAGAGCAAGTAAAGGTACATCAATGCGAGTGGCACTTGATCTCGTGAAAACAGGGGAAGCACAGGCTTGTGTAAGTGCAGGGAATACTGGCGTATTAATGGGATTAGCAAAACTTCGACTTAATGCGATTGATGGAATTGAACGTCCTGCACTGGTTTCGGTATTACCTAATCAGAAAAAAGGCAAGACGGTTGTTCTTGATTTAGGCGCTAACGTTAACTGTGATAGCAAAATGCTGGTGCAGTTTGCGGTAATGGGCGCAGTTATGGCCGAAGAGATAGCAGAGATTGATTCACCGAAAGTGGCGCTTTTAAATATTGGTGAAGAAGAGAGCAAAGGATTAGATAATATCCGCGAAGCTGCTACGGTATTAAAATCGACACCGAATATTAATTATATTGGTTATGTTGAAGGTAATGAATTACTGACAGGCAAAACTGATGTATTGGTGTGTGACGGCTTCGCAGGTAATGTCTCCCTTAAAACGATGGAAGGGGTTATTAGAGTTTTCCTTTCATTGATTAAATCTTCTACTACCGAAAATAAAAAAACGTCGTGGTGGATGAAAATATTGAAGAAGTGGTTACAAAAGCGGCTAATTAAGCGTTTTGGACATATGAACCCCGACCAGTATAACGGTGCTTCTCTGTTAGGATTACGCGGTATCGTCATTAAAAGCCATGGTGGCGCAAATGAAAGCGCGTTTACAGCAGCAATAGAACAGGCTGTTCATGCCGTTGAGCGAAAAATTCCAGAGCGAATTGCTTCACGACTGACAACAGTATTACCCAAGAGCGATTGATAGAATGTATACAAAAATCTTAGGTACTGGTAGTTACTTGCCTGTACAAGTGCGAACTAATGCCGATTTAGAAAAAATGGTTGAAACATCTGACGAGTGGATTGTTACCAGAACGGGTATCCATGAACGTCGAATTGCAGCAGAAGAAGAAACTGTTGCCGTGATGGGTGCGGGTGCTGGCGAAAAAGCATTAGAAATGTCAGGTATTGATAAGCAAGACATTGGATTGATTATTGTTGCAACTACATCTGGCTCTCATGCATTTCCAAGTGCGGCTTGCCAAATTCAAAATGCATTAGGTATTAGTGATTGTATTGCTTTTGATGTTGCGGCTGCATGTTCAGGTTTTGTTTATGCATTAAGTATTGCGGATCAATTTATTAAAGCGGGCACTGTTAAAAAAGCACTGGTTATTGGTGCTGACAGATTATCTCACGCTTTAGATCCAGAAGATCGTGGCACGATTATCCTATTTGGTGATGCGGCAGGTGCTGTGGTTGTTGGCGCATCAGAAGAAGAAGGCATTATCTCTACCCATTTACATTCTGATGGCCGTTTTGGTGATCTATTAGCACTACCTTATCAGAGTAGAGAAAATGACGATTTACCTGCTTACGTGACTATGGCAGGAAATGAAGTTTTTAAAGTCGCAGTTCGTGAGCTTGCCCACATTGTGGATGAGACACTTGAAGCTAACAAAATTGATAAATCTGAACTGGACTGGCTTGTGCCTCATCAGGCAAATTTAAGAATTATTTCAGCGACAGCGAAAAAGCTGGATATGACAATGGATAAAGTAGTGGTGACATTAGATCGCCACGGCAATACGTCAGCAGCATCAGTCCCAACAGCATTAGATGAAGCTGTAAGAGATAATCGCATTCAACGTGGTCAGTTAATCTTACTGGAAGCGTTTGGTGGCGGTTTTACTTGGGGTTCTGCACTTATCCGTTTTTAATATTATCAGGAAAATAAACATGACTGATTTTGCAATGGTTTTTCCCGGACAGGGATCACAATCTGTTGGAATGCTTGCAGAACTTGCAGAGCAATATCCAATAGTGACTGAAACATTTGCTCAAGCATCTGATGTATTGGGTTACTCTCTTTGGGACTTAGTTCAGAATGGACCAGAAGAAGAGCTAAACAAAACATGGAAAACACAGCCAGCATTATTAGCAGCTTCTGTTGCTATCTGGCGTGTATGGCAAGAAAAACAAGGCAAAATGCCACAAATGATGGCAGGTCACAGTCTTGGCGAGTATTCTGCTTTAGTGTGTGCGGGAGTTATTGATTTCGCTGCGGCAATTAAATTAGTAGAATTACGTGGTCAACTGATGCAAGAAGCCGTACCTGCGGGTACGGGGGCAATGTATGCGATTATCGGCTTAGATAATGACGCTATTGCAAAAGCCTGTGAAGAAGCAGCGCAAGGACAAGTTGTCTCACCTGTAAACTTTAACTCACCGGGTCAAGTTGTTATTGCGGGTAACAAAGAAGCCGTAGAACGTGCTGGTGTGTTATGTAAAGAAGCGGGTGCTAAACGTGCTTTACCACTAGCAGTAAGCGTGCCTTCTCACTGTGCTTTAATGAAACCGGCTGCTGATAAGCTAGCGGTTGCATTACAAGAAATCGAATTTAAACAACCTGAAATTCAGGTCGTTAATAACGTTGATGTGATAGCACAAACTGATGCAAATGCAATCCGTGATGCATTAGTTCGCCAGCTTTATAATCCAGTTCGCTGGACTGAAACGGTTGAACTTATTGCTGAAAAAGGTATCACACAATTATTAGAAATCGGGCCAGGAAAAGTATTAACTGGCTTAACAAAACGTATTTCTAAAGAAATGAACGCTGCAGCAGTTAATGATATTGCATCATTAGATGTTGCATTAGGAAATGACTGAGGGATCTCATGGGATTTGACGGAAAAATAGCGCTAGTTACTGGTGCAAGCCGTGGTATTGGCCGTGCGATTGCAGAAGATTTAGTTGCACGCGGTGCGACAGTAATTGGTACAGCAACGAGTGAAAACGGTGCGAAAGCTATCAGCGAATATTTAAACGGTAAGGGTAAGGGTTTTGTGTTAAATGTCACAGAAAACGACTCTATCGAAAAATTTTTAGCCGATGTGCGCGCTGAATTTGGCGAAATTGATATTTTGGTCAATAATGCAGGTATTACTCGTGATAACCTGTTGATGCGCATGAAAGATGATGAGTGGCAAGATATCATTGACACTAATCTTTCATCAGTCTTCCGTCTGTCTAAAGCAGTTATGCGTGCTATGATGAAAAAACGTTATGGTCGTATAATTACGATTGGTTCTGTTGTTGGAACCATGGGTAACGCAGGACAGGCAAACTACGCGGCGGCGAAAGCGGGTGTGATTGGTTTTAGTAAATCATTAGCACGCGAAGTTGCTTCCCGTGGCATTACGGTGAATGTTGTTGCTCCAGGTTTTATCGAAACTGATATGACTAGAGCATTAACAGACGACCAAAGAGCAGGTATTTTATCTCAAGTCCCTGCTAACCGTTTAGGTGATGCCAAAGAGATTGCCAGTGCTGTAGCTTTCTTAGCTTCTGATGAAGCAAGCTATATCACGGGTGAAACATTGCATGTCAATGGTGGCATGTACATGATCTAATTATGGGGACGTCTTTATATTTGCTTTTTGCGTACAATATAATGCAAAATATAGCAAATAAAGTAGTCCACACAGTCGGGATTGGTTAGATCTTTTCCTGTATTTATAAACTAAGAAAATCATCGCGCAAGCGAGTTTTGATAGGAAATTTAATAGTATGAGCACTATCGACGAACGCGTTAAGAAAATCATTGTTGAACAACTGGGTGTTAAAGAGGAAGAAGTTGTAAATTCAGCTTCATTTGTTGATGACTTAGGCGCTGATTCTCTTGACACAGTTGAGCTGGTAATGGCTCTGGAAGAAGAATTCGATATCGAAATCCCAGACGAAGAAGCAGAAAAAATTACTACAGTTCAAGCTGCTATTGATTACGTTGAAAACGCAGGTAAATAAGCTTGCTAATCTAGGCGGTCACTCGACCGCCTATATTTTTAATCCTAAACTTTTTCCCTCCTTGGAGGATAAGCGTGTCTAAGCGTCGTGTAGTTGTGACCGGACTAGGCATGTTATCTCCTGTCGGTAATAACGCAGAAGCTTCTTGGGAAGCAGTGTGTGCCGGACAGAGTGGTATCGGCCTTATCGAAGATTTTGACACCAGTCATCATGCGACTAAATTCGCTGGATTGGTAAAAGATTTCAATCACGAAGATTATAATCTTTCGCGTAAAGACGCGCGTAAGATGGATCTTTTCATTCAATATGGTATTGCAGCAGGTGTGCAGGCCATTGCGGATTCAGGTCTTGAAGTAACAGAAGCCAATGCAAGTCGTATCGGAGCTGCTATTGGTTCTGGTATTGGTGGCTTAGGCCTTATCGAAGAAAACCATACATCTATGATGAATGGTGGTCCTCGTAAAATTAGCCCATTCTTTGTACCTTCAACCATCATTAACATGGTTGCAGGGCATTTAAGCATTATGTATGGTCTTCGTGGCCCTACAATCTCTATTGCAACAGCGTGTACTTCAGGTGTTCATAATATTGGACATGCTGCTCGTATTATTGCTTATGGTGATGCAGATGCAATGCTGGCAGGTGGTGCCGAAAAAGCAACCACACCATTAGGTTTGGGTGGCTTTGGTGCTGTTCGTGCATTATCAACACGTAACGATAATCCTCAAGCGGCTAGTCGCCCATGGGATAAAGATCGTGATGGTTTTGTATTAGGTGATGGTGCGGGTGTTCTTGTTCTTGAAGAGTACGAACACGCTAAAAACCGTGGCGCTAAAATTTATGCTGAAGTGGTTGGTTTTGGTATGAGCAGTGATGCTTATCACATGACTTCACCGGCAGAAAATGGCGAAGGCGGTGCGCTGGCTATGACAAATGCACTGAAAGATGCGGGTATTGCCTCATCAGAAGTGGGTTATATCAACGCACACGGTACATCAACAAATGCAGGCGATGTTGCTGAAGCACAAGCAGTGGAAAACGTATTTGGCAAAGGCACTGATGTATTAGTTAGCTCAACAAAATCTATGACAGGTCACTTATTAGGTGCTGCGGGTGCAATTGAGTCTATCTTTACAATCCTTTCGTTACGTGACCAAATTGTACCTCCAACAATAAACCTAGATAATCAAGACGAAAACTGCCATCTTGATTTCGTTCCACATAAAGCACGTAAAGTTGAGAACATGGAATATGCTCTGTGTAACTCATTCGGCTTTGGTGGTACTAACGGTTCAATTCTCTTTAAGCGCGTATAACCCGTTTTTTGTAGAAAACTGAAAAATACCTAAAGGCCCAGGATTATTCTGGGTCTTTTATTTTGTCCTTTTACTGCCAGTTGTTTTATCATGTACAGATTGATATCAATAACATAGATGTAGGGTGTGTTAGATGTATTGGGTAAATGGACAACAGCAACAAAATGTCGATGCAAGCGACCGCGCAATACAGTTTGGTGATGGTTGTTTTACTACGCTTGCCGTTGAGTATGGCAACCCTATTTTGTTACCTGCCCACATCAATCGCTTAAAACAAGGTTGTGATGCGCTTTTTCTACCACATCCAAATTGGTCTGACTTAGAAAGGCACATTATAGATATTGCCTCAGACACTCAAACGAAAGGTGTTATTAAGGTTATCATTAGTCGTGGCTATGGTGGACGAGGATATTCCTCCAATGGATTTATAACGCCGACAGTAATAATATCACTATCATCTTATCCTACCCATTATCTCCACCAGCAAAGTGAAGGTGTATCGCTTGGTATAAGTCCTGTTACCTTAGGGCAAAATCCTTTGTTGGCAGGGATAAAACATCTCAATCGCTTAGAACAAGTCCTTATCAAATATCATTTAGAAAAAACAGAATTTGATGATGTTTTAGTGTGTGATAATGAAGGATATTTAGTTGAAGCTAATGCAGCAAATCTTTTTTGGCGCAAAGGAAATAGGCTTTTTACACCAAATCTGACTAATTCAGGGGTAAATGGCATTATGCGTCAATCCATTTTTCAATTAGCTCAAAAAAATTATTGGGAAATTGATATTGTGAGAGAAAAACCTGAAACACTTTATCAAGCTGATGAAATATGGTTAACAAATGCGTTGATGCCAGTGATCCCCGTTTCACAAATCACTTTTTCAGATGATAAGTGCTATCAATATCCTAGTAGGGATTATTATCATGTTGTTTTACAACACAGTTTGTCACTTAAATAGAATTTAATGAGTTATAAATGAAGATAAAAAAAATAGTATGGATAGTTTTTTTTGCCTTATTAATTAGCCTTGGTGCAATGGCGTTGTATGTGATGCAGCATATTCGAGGCTTAGAAGAAAATGTTATTGTAAAACAAGATGAAATGTTACTTACTGTTCCAGCAGGAACGGGGCGTGTTGCCATGGAGCAACTGCTAATAAAAAATAATCTGCTTAATGAAGGAGATTATTTCCAAATTTTGCTAAAAGCAAAGCCAGAGCTAAGCCAATTTAAAGCGGGGACTTATCGCTTAACAAAGGGTATGACGTTACGTGATGTTTTACTGCTTATCAAAAGTGGTAAAGAGGCACAGTTTACAATCCGTTTTATTGAAGGAAGCCGTTTAAAAGATTGGCAATCTATTTTTGAGCAAGCGCCTCAACTAACAACTGTTGCACATACTCTGGACGCTGATAAATTACGCCAAGAAATAGGAATAAAACCTGAAATTACTAATCTAGAAGGTTGGTTCGCGCCAGATACATACCATTACACTGCGGGTACGACCGATGTCGCAATTTTAAAGCGTGCCTACCAACAAATGGAAAAAACATTAGAAGAAGAGTGGATTAAACGCGATAGTGACTTACCGTATAAATCGGCTTATGAAATGCTTATCATGGCATCAATTATTGAAAAAGAGACGGGTATTGATGCTGAAAGAACAAAGGTTGCGTCTGTTTTTGTCAATCGATTAAAAACTAATATGCGATTACAGACTGATCCAACAGTCATCTATGGTTTAGGTGATAAATATAGAGGCACGATTTACCGTAGTGATTTAAATGGCTATACACCTTATAACACGTATCAAATTGATGGCTTACCACCAACACCAATAGCAATGCCTGGTGTTGCTTCAATTAGAGCTGCTGCACATCCAGCGGATACACGTTATCTCTATTTTGTTGCGGATGGAACGGGTGGTCATAAATTTTCAACCACACTCAATGAACACAATAAGGCCGTCGCGCAATACCGACGCTTACAACAAAGATAATTATGAACAACAGCAAATTTATTGTAATTGAAGGATTAGAAGGCGCTGGAAAAACCAGCGCAATTCAAACGGTTATTGATACATTAAAAGAACAAGGTATCACCAATCTGGCTTTTACCCGTGAACCGGGTGGCACACCGCTTGCTGAAAAACTACGTGAACTCATCAAGCAAGGTATTGATGGCGAAAAAGTGACAGATAAAGCAGAGCTCTTAATGCTATATGCAGCGCGTGTTCAGCTTGTTGAGAACGTGATAAAACCTGCGCTTGCAGAAGGTAAATGGGTGATTGGGGATAGACACGATCTCTCTTCACAAGCTTATCAAGGTGGTGGACGCGGCTTAGATAAAGATCTTATGTTGTCACTTCGTAATACGGTTCTTGGTGATTTTCGCCCTGATTTAACCTTATATCTTGATTTAGATCCGGCTATTGGTCTTGCCAGAGCGCGTGCTAGAGGCGAATTAGACCGAATTGAAAAAGAATCAATGGATTTCTTTTATCGTACTCGTGAACGTTATCAGGCCTTAGCCAAAGGTGATGACTCTATTATCACAATAGATGCATCTCAAGCTATTGAAAAAGTACAAGCAGATATCCGTCAAACATTAACAACGTGGCTAGTTCAGCAGGAAAATAAATCACTATGAATTGGTATCCTTGGCTAAATCAGGCATATCGACAACTTATTAGCATGTATCAAGAAGGGCGAGGTCATCATGCTTTGCTTTTACATGCGATAGAAGGCATGGGAGGAGAAGCACTCTCTTATGGGTTAAGTCGTTGGTTAATGTGCCAGAATAAACAGGGATTAAAAAGTTGTAATGAATGCCATAGCTGTCGATTGATGCTTGCTGAAACACATCCTGATTGGCATGTTTTGCAGAGTGAAAAGGGTAAGTCCTCGATTGGTATTGAAGCAGTAAGAAAAGTGACTGAAAAGCTGGAGCATCATGCTCAGCAAAGTGGTTTTAGAGTTGTTTGGATAAAAGACGTTGAAGCATTAACTGAAGCGGCAGCCAATGCATTGCTTAAAACGTTAGAAGAGCCGCCTAAAAACACCTATTTTTTACTGAATTGTCAGCAACCAGAGGTTTTATTAGCGACATTGCGTAGCCGTTGTTTTTATTACCATTTGGCAACGCCAGATATCCAACACGCAACGCACTGGTTACAGCAACAATTACCAAACATACCTTATGCAAATAGTGTGACAGCATTAAATTTATCTCAGAATGCCCCCGTTTTAGCGCTTTCATTATTGAAAGATGAGTGGAAAGAAAGAGAGGCTTTTTGCCAAGCTTTATATGCAAGCATCCAACAACGTGATTTATATGCATTTTTACCACAATTAAATCAAGATAATGCAGAACGCCGCTTGTATTGGTTATTATCACTACTGCTTGATGCATTAAAATACCAAACCAATGCACAAGTGTATTGTGTGAATCAAGACCAGCAAGCATTGATTATGGCGTTATCACAATGGCCTTCGGATATTTTATTATCCACTATTGATGGATGGAAACAGTGTCGCTATCAGTTAATGACTATTCCAGCCTTAAATAAAGAATTATTACTGGCAGAGCAACTGCTAGATTGGGAAAATCAGCTAGCCACAAAAAATTAATTAGCTATATATTAATTATGATTTAGCTGTAATAAAAAACACCTATATTCTAAATCATTCGAGTTGTAGGTAGGGGGCAAGCAAAGATATCCCGATGAGCATACTCATGTGTGTGATTCGGGTAGCTGAGCGTAGCCAACACCCCTGCAACTTGAAGGATGACGAGTATATAAGTCGTACCAGATAAATGAGAGTAAGTTATGTTTTTAGTTGATTCACACTGCCATCTCGACTGCTTAGATTATGAAAAATTACATGAAAATATTGATGATGTTGTCGAAAAAGCACAGCAGCGTGATGTTCAATATATGTTAGCAGTGGCAACCACATTACCGGGCTTTAAGAGTATGCGTGAGCTAATCGGTAAACGTGACAATATCGCCTTTTCTTGTGGGATCCATCCTTTAAATTTAGATGAAGGTCATGATATTGAAGAATTAGCACGTTTAGCCGCTGCCCCTGATGTTGTGGCTTTAGGTGAAACAGGGCTAGATTACTATTACCAACAAGAAAATGCGGCTTTACAGCGTGAAATTTTCCGTGAGCATATTCGTATTGGACGCCAAGTTAATAAACCCGTTATTGTGCATACACGCAGTGCTCGAGAAGATACTTTATCCATTTTAAAAGAAGAGAAAGTTCAAGATTGTGGCGGTGTTCTGCATTGCTTTACTGAAGATAAAGAAACTGCAACAGCATTACTTGATCTTGGAATGTATATTTCTTTTTCTGGCATCGTAACATTTAGAAATGCTGAACAAATTAGAGAAGCTGCTCGCATTGTTCCTCTTGATAGAATTTTAGTTGAAACAGACTCCCCTTATTTAGCGCCAGTTCCTCATCGCGGAAAAGAAAACCAACCAGCTTATGTCCGTGATGTTGCAGAATATATGGCTGTCTTAAAAGGCGTCAGTGTTGAAGAGTTAGCGCAACAAACAACACGCAATTTTGCTAAGCTCTTTCATATTCAAAACTTACCTGCTTAATAGAATTAATCAGGAATTAAAATAAATAATAAGGTGATGGAAATGGCAGAAGAAACAATTTTCAGTAAAATTATTCGTGGTGAAATCCCAGCCAATATCGTTTTTCAAGATGATACTGTGACTGCATTTCGTGATATTTCACCTCAAGCACCCACTCATATTTTAATTATTCCTAATAAACTTATTCCTACTGTAAATGATGTTACTGCGGAAGATGAGCAAGTATTAGGACACCTTTTTGTAGTTGCGGCAAAAATTGCACAACAAGAAGGCATTGCTGAAGACGGTTACCGCTTAGTGATGAACTGTAATAAACATGGTGGACAAGAAGTTTTCCATATTCATATGCATTTGCTTGGCGGAAAACCATTAGGGCCATTATTAAGCCAGTAATGGATGTGATGCTAACAGCAGGATAACAGGAAGTAATACATGATAAGACAAGGTAAGGCCATTTGTTCATTACTTATCGCTGTATTTATGACGACATTGCTTTCAGGATGTTTATCATCTCATTCAGATAATAAACTCTATTTCAATCGTCAGCAGGCTATTATTATGGAGCCTTCGGTATTAGTTGTAGGCGTTGTTGCTGGCCAGCCAACCATTGAACACCATGCTAATGGCACAAAAGCGACAGTCATGTTATCAAATACACAATCTTACCCTGTTTCTATTCGCTATCGTTTTTATTGGTATAACGAACAAGGACTTGAAGTTTCTCCTGCTGGGAATGTAAATGATGTGACTATTCTTGGTGATGGTGATGCCGAAATTAGTGGTGATATACCAGATAAAACCATTAGTTATGTCAGAGTTTATCTCTTTACTTAGGATAAGGTAACACGAGCATGAAAAGAGTTCTATTTGTGGCGATGTCTGTATTTTTATTAGCGGGTTGTCCATCTATGTTGCCACAACAACCGCCTGTACCTGTGGAGCCTGTGACACCTACAGAGCCAGTAGAGCCACCTAAACCGATAGAGCCACCAATTGAAGTTGTGCCAACGCCACCTAAAATCACGAGTATTAATTGGAATGTTGCTGTCACTCCTTTAATTAGAGAAATGGCGGTTACTGGTGATTTAGAGGCAGGTAAGCTTATCGTTGTTGATAATGTTAAAAATAATTCGGGTGGAAACATCCAAGCGGTAAATGCAACCAATACGATTATCGAATCAGTTAATAGTATTAGTGCGTTACAAACCGTGCCTTACACGCAAATGATGTCAGCACGAAAAGCCCTTGGTTTATCTGGTGAAGATAGCCTAGGTCTTCGTAGTGCAGCGATTGGCTTGGCCCGCTATTTGAAAGCTGATTATATTTTATTCTCAACCGTTGATGGTAAAAAAGATAACCGTGTGATCAGTATGCAGTTAATGTCGGTTTCTTCTGGTGAAATTCTTTGGAACGGGCGCCATAAGGTTGAGTGATCTGCATTACTCAAGTTTGCTTAATGCCTTGCAAGCGCTTTTCCCTGCAACGGCATTAAGCAAATGGAAAATCACAGCATTAGAAGGCGCTGGCGGTGGTGCTTTTCGCGTGCAATGTGCAGATATTGACTGGGTTGCTCGCTATTATGGCGATGAAAAAAAAGCGCTTTATGTACATGGAAGAAAAGAATACGCCATTTTAAAACAGCTATCAGGATCTAATTTATCACCTAAAGTTGCCACACGTTATAAAGAGTGGTTTTTTCTTTATTGGTTACAGGGCGAGCATCTTACTCACCAATCACTTTTTAGTACTTATTTAAAACCGTTGGCTGAAAAAATAGCCATACTTCATCAACACACACCGTTAGGTTTTCCTCTTAACCTAAATCATGAATTATTAATTTATTGGCAGAGTATTGATAGAAAACGTTTATCTGCTAAATGGTTACGCTTACAACAACATTTTTTACGCCAACCGCGATGCAATTTCATAAAATACGCGCCTGCTCACATGGATTTACATGTTGAGAATATTCTTCTTAGTGATTCGGGTATAAAATTTATTGATTGGGAATATGCGGCCGATATTGATACAGCGGATTCATTGATGACGTTCTTTGCAACAAACCAACTCAATGAAGCGCAACAAAATACGTTTTTGGATTATTATTATTCGTATCATTGTCATTATGCTCAATCCAAAGAGACGGATGTTTATTCTGTGAAGGAATTGAGAAAGCGTATTCTATCAAGAGAGCCATTCATTTTTTATATGATGCTAATGTGGTATGAAGTCCGTTGGCAACAAACAAAAGATGGATCATTTTTAATAATGTCTGAACCTTTACGTCGCTATTTCAGTCTGACGAATTAAAGACATTATCTTGTCACAATTACAAAGAGAGGAATGTTATGGGTCCGGTAATGCTTGATGTTGAAGGATATGAACTCGATAGTGAAGAGCGTGAAATTTTAAAGCATCCTCTTGTCGGTGGATTAATCCTTTTTACCCGCAACTTCCACGATGCTGAACAATTAAATGAATTAGTTCGCCAAATTCGTGATGCATCTCATGAGCGCCTTGTGATTGCAGTAGACCAAGAAGGGGGACGTGTACAGCGCTTCCGTGATGGTTTTACACGATTGCCTGCGGCTCAATCTTATGCGGCACTAAATGAAGGTTATCAAGCGAGTCATTTAGCACAAGAAGCGGGATGGTTAATGGCATCAGAAATGATTGCCATGGATATTGATATCAGTTTTGCACCTGTGCTCGACCTAGGTCATAACTGTATCGCCATTGGCGAGCGTTCTTTCCATGATTCCCCTGAAATTGCCATGACAATGGCTGAGAGCTTTATCAAAGGTATGCGCTCTGCGGGCATGAAATCAACAGGAAAACACTTCCCTGGACATGGTGCTGTAAGGGCTGATTCTCATAAAGAAACGCCTCGTGATGATCGCTCTTTAGATGATATTCGCCAACATGATATGTCCATTTTTAAAGATTTTATTCAACGCCAGTTATTAGATGCCATTATGCCAGCTCATGTCATTTATTCTCAGATTGATGAGCGTCCGGCAAGTGGCTCATCGTACTGGCTGAAATCCATCTTACGTGAACAATTAGGCTTCCAAGGCGTTATTTTCTCTGATGATTTATCGATGGAGGGGGCAGCTATTATGGGAAGTTACGCAGAAAGAGCACAACGTTCGCTAGATGCTGGCTGTGATATGCTTTTAGTGTGTAATAACCGAAAAGGGGCGGTGAGTGTGTTAGATAACCTGTCCTCTGTCAAAGCAGAACGCATTTCCACATTGTACCATCACCGAGGTCGTTACACATTGAGTGAGCTACAAACCTCTGATCGTTGGAAAAAAGCGAATCAGTTGCTGACCCAATTACAGGAGCAATGGCAGGAGCGAGCATGATTATATATTTACATGGTTTTGATTCCACAAGTCCTGGAAATCATGAGAAAGTTTTACAGCTACAGTTTATTGATCCTGATGTCCGCTTTTTAAGCTACAGTACGTTGCATCCTCGTCATGACATGCAACACTTACTGAAAGAAACGGATAAAGTGATTAAATCCACGAAAGAGCCAGTATTAATTTGCGGCGTAGGATTAGGTGGATATTGGGCAGAGCGTATTGGTTTCTTATGTAATATTCGTCAGGTAATGATTAATCCTAATCTTTTTCCTTACGAAAACATGACAGACAAAATCGACAGACCTGAAGAATATTTAGATATCTCAACGAAATGCATTAAAGATTTTCGTTCTAAAAACAAAGATAACGCTTTAGTGATTTTATCTCGTAATGATGAGGTTTTAGATAATCAGCGTTCTGCTGATGAATTATCACCTTATTACTCCGTAATTTGGGATGAAGTGCAAACGCATAAATTTAAGAGCCTCTCTGAGCATCTATTTAAAATTAAAGCGTTTAATCGTAAAGAGTAAGACTAAAGTCATATGTTTAAAATGGATGGTGTTTGTTCCATCCATTTTTTTATCTAACGTAGTTAAAACGTTCATACCGTCCTCTCTATCTATCTCTTTTCAACATTTTTCCGACCCCTTATTTTTATCACCTCAATGATCACGACTGATTTTAACAATCCTTTTATGCTTATTTTTCTAGTTCATTGTATTAATTGATAAAACCAATATCCCTATGTTTTAAATGGTGATTTATTTGTCACTAAAAGGCAAAAACAACTATTTTCTTCAAAAAATAGATATGAATATTCAAATATTTTTGATATAAATCAACTTTGGTATGACCATCTTTCCAATTAACTTGCTTAAGAACAAAAATAACAGCAGAAACGATTTAACTGTCATTATTTAAGTAGATTTCACTAAGGCTATTTAAATAACAACAGTAAATATCTTTATGGAGTGACGTTAAATGTCATTAAAAAAAATTGTTATTGTCGGTGGCGGCGCTGGTGGTTTAGAACTGGCGACCAAATTAGGCAATAAATTAGGACGCAGCAAAAAAGCAGAGATCACCTTAGTGGATCGCAACAACAGTCATCTATGGAAACCCCTTTTACATGAAGTAGCAACGGGCTCTTTAGATGATGGTGTTGATGCTTTAAGTTATCTAGCACACGGCTATAACCATCATTTTAATTTCCAATTAGGCTCATTAACAGGGCTTGATCGTGAGCAAAAAAATATCACATTGGCTGCTATTTATAATGAAGAGCAAGAATTGCTCGTACCTGAACGTACATTAGACTACGATATTTTAGTGATGGCGTTAGGCAGTAAATCAAACGATTTTGGCACACCAGGTATTAAAGAGAACTGTATTTTCTTGGACAGTCCTCAACAAGCACATCGTTTCCATAACGAAATGTTAAATTTATTTTTAAAATACTCAGCAGATACCAATGCACAAGAAGAAAATCGTAAGGTAAATATTGCGATTGTGGGTGGTGGTGCAACGGGTGTTGAACTTTCAGCTGAATTGCATAATGCAGTACGTCAGCTTAATAGTTATGGATTAAAAAAATTAGCACCTTCAGCATTAAATATTACTTTGGTTGAAGCTGGAGAGCGTATCTTACCTGCATTACCAGTGCGTATTTCTAGTGCTGCACATCAGGAATTAACCAAATTAGGTGTGCGAGTGATGACCAAAACCATGGTCACAAGCGCAGATGAAGGTGGATTAAACACCAAAGATGGTGAGCATATTGATGCTGACTTAATGGTGTGGGCAGCAGGTATTAAAGCGCCTGATTTTATGAAAGAGATTGCTGGCCTAGAAACTAACCGTATTAATCAGTTGGTCGTTAAACCTACCTTACAAACAACCTTAGATGAGTCTATCTTTGCAATTGGTGACTGTTCTTCTTGTCCAAGAAAAGAAGGCGGTTTTGTTCCACCAAGAGCACAATCCGCACATCAAATGGCAAGTCGTTGTTACAGCAATATTTTAGCAATGTTAAAAGATAAACCGCTAAAAGATTATGTGTTTACCGATCACGGCTCATTAGTTTCACTCTCTAAATTTAGTACCGTGGGGAGTTTGATGGGGAATTTGATGAAGGGGGACATGATGATCGAAGGGCGCATAGCGCGGATTGTTTATATCTCTTTATATCGAATGCATCAAATAGCGTTGCATGGTTATATCAAAACTGGACTTATGATGTTAGTCGGATCAATCAACCGAGTAATTAGACCTAAACTAAAACTTCATTAATTTATCTTTTGCTTTACAGATAAGACAAAAGTTACTTTTTTAAACCCTCATATTTTATGAGGGTTTTTTATCTATTTTTTATTTTAAATTAAATAATTAAATGAGAATATCCAAATAAAATAAATAAACATAGCATAAAGCACTAGATGATTTGTCTGCCTATATCAGAAATAACCGATAACGCTAAAGCTCAATAGAGTAATGATAAATATAATTTTATTATTAAGGTTAAACTTGTAATATTAAAGATAACATTTATTTTATTTATTACGCTAAATTATTTAAGACTTTTCTTAAATAAAAAATGATGTTTAATTCATTAATTCATCAAATAAAATGTTATGGTGTTTCGTAGATTTGTATTAGAAAGATAATAAGTGAAAATTATTAGAAATAAGCTTAACTTGTTATTTTTACTCGTATTTAAATGGGTAAAATAATTTTACAAATCTTAAAAGTAAATTTTATAATATGCGTTAAATATGGAATATCGTCTATTTTTAGGCGACATTTGTTAACTTAGTGTTATCATAATGATGTATCATAAGTAGCATGACGATTTTTATTTTTTCAGCTTAATAAATTAAGATCTATCTTAATATAATGTGTAAGTCCTAAGAATGTAGTTAGTATTTAATTAAGTAATTAAAACAGAAATAAGTGGTGTATTTAACATGTCATAAATACGTGGTTTACTTATTATGTTAATCAGCATGGATGTTGAATTAAGCTATCAGATTAGAGAATTCATTTATTGAATAGTAAATATATTAGCCAGTTAGAGTGAAACCGTGGCTTTTATTACGTATCTGTGGCAATTAAGGATAAAACAAATAAAAAGGGGTAAAAGTGGGTGTTAATGTCAGAAAGTACACACTAATAGGACTAATCATTGTATTAGCTATTCTTTCATTTATTGCATGGAGGTGGGTATTTCCCCAGCCTCAATACGCTCATGTCGTTTCGGCTACACCTATTAAATCGACTGTTTTTGTAACAGAAGAGTATTGTCATCGAATTGGCTTACCTACACCTTTTACACCAGAAAAATTGTCACGATTTCATCCCGCAGAGCAAGAGTGTCGAGTGTTTTATATGATTGAAGCACTCAATAACAGCAATATTGCTAATTTCCCTTATCCTCAATTTAAAGAGTGCATCCCGATTTATCGTCAAGAGCGTAGAATTGTTGGTTATGATGTGCTTTATACTATCGATGGAACACCGGGCAAAGTACGTACCACGTTTAAACCTGGTGAAATTATCGCATTAGATTCTGATGGTAGGCTGATTTTAGAACAAGAACCTTATTGTTCTATGAATGAAAAAGTACCTTGCCGTAAAGATTAAATCTAAAGAATAAAAAAGGCGTAATGAAGGAGTGAAACCACTTCAATTACGCCTTTTTACTGATTCAAAAAATCATAAATATGTGGTTATTTGATCTTATGATCATCGAACGCACTTAACATATCATCAATAAAGGTGAGTCGTTTCTCACGCTCAGTGAGATCTGTAATAAATTTCAGTTTTGATGGACCATCTAAACGGAAAATAGCAGGTTGTTCTTGAAGTAGGCTGATTAAATATCCTGGTTCAACCTTATTCTTTTCACCAAACTCAATAAATCCGCCTTTATCATGAGCTTCAATTCGAGTGATACCCAAGCTCATTGCACTTAAGCGAATAGCAGCATTACGCAGTAGATAACGCCCTGCATCAGGCAGCTTACCAAATCTATCAATTAACTCTGCTCTTAGATCATTAAGCTCTGTTAAGTCGATCGCACTGGCAATTCGTTTATAGAATGAAAGTCTGACATTTACATCAGGAATGTAATCATCAGGCAACAAGACTGGCATTCTTAATTCAATTTCAGTTTGTTGATTGGTGAGATCTTCAAGTGATGGCTCTCTACCCTCTTTAAGCGCTTCTACTGCACTTTCTAGCAATTCCATATAAAGAGAGAAGCCAACGGTATTCATTTGACCGCTCTGCTCTTCACCTAATAGCTCTCCCGCGCCCCGAATTTCTAAATCATGAGTGGCTAATGCAAAACCAGCACCCAGATCTTCCAGTGAAGCAATCGCTTCTAAACGTTTATGAGCATCCTTTGTCATTGCTTTAGGATGAGGTGTCAACAAATAAGCATAAGCTTGATGATGAGAACGACCTACGCGACCACGTAACTGATGCAATTGCGCTAAACCAAAGTGATCTGCACGTTCAATAATAATGGTGTTCGCGGTTGGTATATCGATACCTGTTTCAATAATTGTGGTGCAAAGTAACACATTAAAACGTTGGTGATGGAAATCATTCATCACACGTTCAAGTTCACGCTCACGCATTTGTCCGTGACCAATACCAATACGTGCTTCAGGAACGAGTGCAGCCAGTCTCTCACGGGCTTTTTCGATATTCTCAACATCGTTATACAAGTAATAAACTTGTCCGCCACGCAATGTTTCACGCAAGATAGCTTCGCGCACCACTAAGTCATCATATTCTCGCACAAAGGTTTTCACCGATAAGCGACGTGCTGGTGGTGTTGCAATAATAGAAAGATCACGCATACCGCTCATTGCCATATTCAACGTACGAGGAATAGGCGTTGCTGTTAGCGTTAATATATCGACATTAGCACGCATGGCTTTTATTCGCTCTTTATGGCGAACACCAAAGCGGTGCTCTTCATCGACAATTAATAGCCCCAAATCTTTCCACTGAATATTTGGTTGAAGCAATTTATGTGTGCCAATGACAATATCAACTGTACCTTCGGCCAGTTTTTCTGTGATTTGCTGTTGCTCTTTTGCGCTACGAAAACGTGAGATCATCTCAATGTTAACGGGCCAATTAGCAAAACGATCACGGAAATTATCAAAATGTTGCTGAGCCAATAGGGTGGTTGGTACTAAAATAGCGACTTGTTTATTGTTGTTAACGGCAAGAAATGCAGCGCGCATCGCCACTTCTGTTTTACCAAATCCGACATCGCCACAGACGAGTCTATCCATTGAAATGGCTTGGCACATATCGCTAAGCACAGCATTGATAGCCATTTCTTGATCAGGTGTTGTTTCAAAAGGAAAGCTTTGGCGGAATGATTGGTATTGCTCTTTATCCATTTTAAAGGCGAAGCCTGTTTTTACTTCGCGTTGAGCATAAACATCTAATAACTCTGCTGCGACATCTCGTACTTTTTCAGCAGCTTTTTGGCGAGCTCTTACCCATGCATCGCCACCCAATTTATGTAGTGGGGCATTTTCATCTGCGCCACCAGAATAACGACTGATTAAATGCAGTGATGAAACAGGAACATAAAGCTTGTCATTACCCGCGTAGCTTAACATCAAATATTCAGCTTTAACGCCACCAGCTTCTAGTGTTGTCATTCCTTGATAGCGACCAACACCATGTTGAAGATGAACAACGGGCTGTCCTATGCTTAATTCAGCAAGGTTGCGAATTAAGGTATCTGTATTAATAGCACGACGATTGTCTTGGCGACGACGATTAACGCGTTCACCTAACATATCACTTTCACAGATCATGGCTAATTGACGATGGTTATCAATAAATCCATGTTCAGCAGCACCAATTATAAAGTAAAAACCTTTCTCTTGAGCATCAGATAATTCAATGATTTGCTTAGGTGCTATTTTTATCCGCGATAAAAGCTCTTGTACGGTTTCGCGTCGTCCTTCACTTTCAACAGAGAAAATAACACTACCTGAAAATTGTTCTTGGAATCGGCGTAAGTTATCTAAAGGTGATTTGCTTTGAGCGTTAATCGATAAATCAGGAAGAGGTTGATAGCCTAAATTGGTCTGTCCCGCTTTTTCTGGCAACGTTTCTGTTTTAAGTTGAATACGAGGCCACTGTTTTAACTCTTTATTAAATTTATCAACATTCAGCCAAATATCATCTGGTGGTAACAGTGGTCGCATAGGATCAACGCGACGGCTTTCAAAACGTTGATTAATGTCTTGCCAAAATTTTTCTGCAAAATCTTGTAGATCTTGCGTCACTATCAATGTGTTTTTAGGGAAATAAGCAAATAAGTTAGATAAAGGCTGTTCAAAAAACAGGGATTGCCAATATTCAATTCCCGTTGGCAATATGTGTTTACTTACTTGCTGATAAATATGTTCAGGATCACGTCTTACATCAAACCGTTCACGCCATTGGCTACGGAAAGTTTCTATCGCATTTGCATCTGTTGGGAATTCATGTGCAGGCAGTAAATTAATTTGATCAACTTCAGCTAATGTCCGTTGTGTATCGACATCAAAAGTACGCAGGCTATCTATTTCGTCATCGAAAAAATCAATACGATAAGGAAATTCACTTCCCATAGGAAATAAATCTAATAATGCACCACGCGTTGCGTATTCCCCATGTTCTAATACTTGTTCGACATGGCGATATCCCGCTTCATCTAATGTTTTACGTAAATTATCACGAGAAAGTATCTCTCCTTTTTGCATTACCAACGCATGACTTGCGAGATAATCCGTTGGGCAGACTTTCTGCATTAACGTATTGACAGGTAAGATTAAAATTCCCTTGAGAAGTGATGGAATACGGTATAGCGTAGAAAGGCGGTTTGAGATGATTTCTTGGTGAGGTGAAAAACTGTCGTATGGCAGCGTTTCCCAATCCGATAATGTCTCTACTGGATAATCACAAAACTGACGGATTTCATCTTGTAAACGCAATGCATTTTGCATATCACGAGTAACAAGAACGACTAATCCAGAGTGACGTTTGATGATCTCGGCACATTCTAGAGCACAAGCGGCACCAGTCAGTTGACCTAGCTGACGAGTATCCCCTTGTTTTATAGGAAGTTGATAACGATATTCTGAGGACATAAGCGTGTAATGTGAACTCTTTGTTGTAGTTAACTCCCAACACATCTTTAGCTTAATGGCTAAAGCTTAAACTGGCGGGCAGGTTAAGATAAAAGAAAAAACCACAGTTTGGGAATAGAGTGGTTCCATTCAGTAAGACTACCCTTTATTATCCCTGAACACTTCGCATTAGCAACAGGAACAGCACAGATTTCATGTACAATTCTGTCTCATTTTATATAGGGCTCCGTTATATGCGGGGTCGTGCGGTCGATAAATTCGGTCGCTTCGTCTCATGGCTATCCGCTTTAGGGATTATGTTAGGTGTAGCGGCACTGATTACAGTGACTTCTGTCATGAATGGCTTTGAACGTTCATTGCAAGAAAGCATTCTTGCTTATATTCCACAAGCCATCGTGACATCACCTAACGGGCAATTACCCCGAGATTCAAATATAGCTGAAAGATTACTGACGCGTGAAGGTATCATAAACGTTACCCCTTTAGTAGAAGGCGATGTTGTTTTGCAAAGTAAAGACAATATCAGCGTTGGTGTCATGTTGGGTATAGAAAAAGAGCAAGATGAACCTTTAACGAAACATATTCGTTATGGCGATTTTTCTATGCTGAAAGCGGGTGATTATGGTGTGATTTTAGGAAGTGGCCTTGCTAAACAGTTAAAAGCAAAAGAAGGCGATAACATCCGCCTTATTGTGCCAAGCGTAAGCCAATTAACACCAATGGGAAGATTACCTAGCCAACGGTTATTTACCGTTAAAGGTATTTTCCAAAGTGGTGGCGATGCAGATGCCTCACAAATCTTAGTTAATCAGCAAGATGCGGCACGTTTAATGCGTTATCAGCCGGGTAATATTACAGGATGGCGTCTTTTCTTTACTGATCCTCTCAATATTGAAAAATACAGTGCACAATCTTTAGATAAAAATCTAAGTTGGAGAGATTGGCGCGAACGTAAAGGTGAATTTTTCCAAGCTGTAAAAATGGAAAAAAATATGATGGGATTATTATTAAGCTTAATTATAGCAGTGGCAGCTTTTAATATTATTACCTCACTTTCTTTGTTGGTCATGGAAAAACAAGGTGAAGTTGCTATTTTGCAAACTATGGGTTTAAAACGCTCTCAGATTATGTCCATTTTTATGCTACAAGGTGCAGGTGCAGGTATTTTAGGGGCGGTAGCTGGTGGTTTGTTAGGCGCATTACTCTCAAGCCAATTAAACGTTATTATGCCAGCGGTAGGACTTATCCCTCAAGGTGTGGAATTGCCCGCAACACTTGATTGGGGACGCGTCTTTATGATTGGTTTCTCCGCTATTATCATTTCCCTTTTATCCACTTTATACCCGTCTTGGCGGGCCGCGGCTATTCAGCCAGCAGAGGCGCTACGTTATGAGTAATTCTTCTTTGAATAAACAACCAATGGCATCAGAAAAACAAATACACATTAATAAAGATGGTTTATTGGATTGCCACGCCCTATGTAAACAATACCAAGATGGTTCTATTTCCACACAAGTGCTGAAATCAGTCTCTTTTAAAATGGATAAGGGCGATTTTCTTGCCATCGTGGGGAGTTCTGGCTCAGGAAAAAGTACCTTATTACATTTACTGGGTGGATTAGATTCTCCCACATCAGGTGAAGTCTTTTTTAAAGGGCAATCACTTAATAAATTATCCTCTTCTGAAAAGGCTGATCTACGTAATAGCCAATTGGGTTTTATTTATCAATTTCATCATCTATTACCTGATTTCACCGCACTTGAAAATGTTGCTATGCCACTGATGATTGGCGGCACGAGCGCTTCTGTTGCAAAAGAAAAAGCGATGTCTTTACTTGAAGCTGTTGGGTTAAAAGATCGCGCTCATCACCGTCCTTCAGAGCTTTCGGGTGGTGAGAGACAACGCGTTGCGATTGCGAGAGCATTAGTGAACGATCCTGCATTAGTCCTTGCTGATGAACCAACGGGTAATCTTGACCAGAAAAATGCAGAAGGGATTTTTGAATTGTTGATTAAGTTAAACAAAGAAAAACAAACCGCTTTTCTGGTCGTAACGCATGATTTGTCACTGGCGGCTCGTTTTCAGCGCCAACTTGAAATGAAAGATGGTCAACTACAGTCACAAAACGCAATTTCAGGAGTGAAATAATGGCGCAATTGCCACTTGCATTAGTGACCGCATTACGTTTTTCAAGAGGGCGAAAACGTGCGGGAATGGTTTCTTTAATTTCAGTTATTTCAACACTGGGCATTATGCTGGGTGTTGCTGTCTTAATTATTGGCTTAAGTGCCATGAATGGCTTTGAGCGTGAATTAAAAAACCGTATTTTATCAGTTGTGCCTCACGGACAAATTTATTCAGTAGAACAGCCATTTGTACAATGGCAATCAGCATTACCTCGTATTGAAAATACCCAAGGTGTTGTCGCTGCTGCTCCTTATATTTTACTCACTGGATTGTTAGAAAAAGGAACAGAGTTAAAGGCAGTGCAAGTGATGGGGGTCTCACCTGAAAAACAAGGTGATATCAGCCTGTTGCCTCGATATGTACAAAACAATGCATGGCAAAATTTTAAGGCAGGTAAACAACAAATTATTATAGGACAAGGTGTTGCCAATGCGTTGAAAATAAAACAAGGTGATTGGCTGACGGTATTAATTCCTAATAATGATGATCCTACTAAGCTTTTACAGCCTAAACGTATTCGCTTACAAGTGAGTGGTATCTTTAAACTCAGTGGAATGCTTGATCACCAATTAGCGTTAATTCCTTTATCAGATGCTCAACAATATATGGATTATGGGCAAGGCATTACAGGGATTGAAGTGAAAACAGTAGATCCTTTTTTCGCGAATGAAATTATTCATAATGCGGGTTTAAACAGTAAAGAATATGTTTATGCGAAAAGCTGGATAAGTGACTATGGCTATATGTATAGCGATATTCAGATGATCCGTAGCATTATGTATTTATCGATGATCTTAGTGATTGGTGTCGCTTGTTTTAATATTGTCTCAACGCTGATTATGGCGGTAAGAGATAAAAGTAGTGATATTGCTATTTTACGAACGTTAGGTGCACGAGATAGCCATATTCGTAATATCTTTTTATGGTACGGTTTATTATCAGGCATGATTGGTTGTGTCGCTGGTGTGATATTTGGTGTATTGGTTGCTTATAATTTAACGCCATTAGTGTCTGTTATTGAATCATTAACGGGACACAGTGTGTTGTCAGGCGATGTTTATTTCGTCGACTTTCTACCTTCAGAAGTTCATTTAATTGACGTTTTCTCTGTATTTATTACCACTGTGATCTTAAGCCTGATTGCAAGTTGGTATCCTGCACGCCGAGCCACTAAACTAGATCCTGCAAGAATTTTAAGTGGACAATAAGTTTATTGACATACAAAGAAGAAAAAACGCTTAAACTAGTGAAGATAAGAAACGCGATATTTAAATTTGAAAACCAAGGATTGTAATGATGAAACTTAAACTTCGTCATCGTCGGCTTAGGAAGTTTCGTAAGATCAAAAATTTACGTAGGCAGCATTCACGTTGTCGTTATTTTCATCTCACCCATAAAACGGAACATGAAATGAATTTACCCAAAGTTGTCGTATTAACAGGGGCTGGCATTTCTGCTGAATCAGGAATTAAAACATTCCGATCAGAAGATGGATTGTGGGAAGAACATCGCGTTGAAGATGTTGCAACACCTGAAGGTTATCAACGCAATCCCCAATTGGTTCAGCAGTTTTACAATGAACGTCGCCGCCAATTGCAACAACCTTCTATTCAACCTAATGAAGCGCATTATGCATTAGCGAAACTAGAGCAACGTTTAGGTAAAGACAATTTTTTACTCGTTACGCAAAATATTGATAATCTGCATGAAAAAGCAGGTAGTAAACATATTTTGCATATGCATGGTGAATTGCTAAAAGTGCGTTGCCCTCAATCTCGTCAAGTATTTGAGTGGAAAGGGGACTTAGAAACAACCGATCGTTGTCATTGCTGCCAATTCCCATCGCCACTACGCCCACATATTGTCTGGTTTGGTGAAATGCCAATTGGTATGGAAGAGATTTATCACGCTTTGGCTGAGGCTGATATTTTTATCTCTATCGGTACATCTGGAAATGTTTACCCAGCAGCTGGTTTTGTCCATGAAGCTCGATTAACAGGCGCTCATACTGTTGAGTTAAATCTTGAACCCAGTTTGGTTGAAAGTCAGTTTGAAGAGAAACATTATGGCCCTGCAAGTCAGGTAGTTGATGAATATGTTCATAAATTGTTTGAATTAATTAATGATCCTAAAGCTGATTTGACGCAATAATTATTTTATAGAGTTCCCTATTATTGTTCTTAGAGAGATCTTAGGGGGCAAAATGGATAAATTATTAGAACGTTTTTTTGAATATATTAATTTTGATACACAATCAAAACCATCTTCAAAAATGTCACCAAGCAGTGATGGACAATTAAAACTTGCCAAGGCATTGGCTCAAGAATTAAAAAAGCTGGGTTTTTCCGATGTAATGCTCAGTGACAAGGGATGTGTAATGGCAAGTTTACCATCCAATGTATCTTGGCCAGTGCCAGTTATTGGCTTTATTTCGCATCTTGATACATCTCCTGACTTTTCAGGAAAACATGTAAAACCACAAGTGCTTGAAGATTATCGTGGTGGTGATATTGCTTTAGGTATTGGTGATGAAGTGTTATCGCCAGTTATGTTCCCAATCTTACATTCAATGATTGGTAAGACATTAATTACTACTGATGGCAAAACATTACTGGGTGCGGACGACAAAGCAGGTATTGCTGAAATTATTACTGCGATGGTGCGCTTAAAAGAAACGAATCGACCTCATGGGGATATTCGCATTGCTTTCACTCCTGATGAAGAAATCGGGCGTGGCGCGCATTATGTAGACTTAAAAGCATTCGGTGCAAGCTGGGCTTATACCGTTGATGGTGGTGGTGTTGGCGAACTGGAATATGAAAACTTCAATGCCGCATCCGTGAATATCAAAATTGTAGGTAACAATGTTCACCCAGGCAGTGCAAAAGGGGTGATGGTTAATGCATTAGGATTAGCAACACGTATTCATCAAGAATTACCTGTTGACGAAACACCAGAAAATACCGATGGTTATGAAGGTTTTTACCATCTGCAAAGTATCAAAGGCTCGGTAGAAAGAGCGGAAATGCATTATATTATCCGTGATTTTAATCGTAACTTATTTGAAAAACGCAAACAGAATATGATTGCGATTGCAGAGAGAGTGGGTAAAGGCCTGCATCCTGATTGTTATATTGAGCTAACGATTGATGATAGCTATTACAATATGCATGATAAAGTTGTTCAATTCCCTCACATCATTGAAATAGCCAAACAAGCCATGATTGATTGTGATATTGAGCCAAATATCAAGCCTATTCGTGGTGGTACAGACGGTGCTCAACTTTCTTACCGTGGATTACCTTGCCCTAATATTTTCACAGGCGGTTATAATTTCCATGGTAAGCATGAATTTATCTCTTTAGAAGGCATGGAAGCGGCGGTGAGTGTCATTATGCGCATTGCTGAAATAACGGCTGAAAGAGAAAAGGCTAAAGTAGTTAGCTAATCGCTTATTGAGCTTCGAAATGAAAAATAATAGCCGAAATCTCGGCTATTATTTTTTAGTAAAAAGAATATATTAAGTTTGTTTATTTACGTTTTTCGTAATCTTGTTCAACAGAAGATTTCCAATCTTGATTTAACTCTTTTCCTTCAATTTTAGATTGAACGGCTTTATTAACAGACTCATAGGCATTTTCATAGCCTTTAGCATCTTGGATATATTGAGTTGAGTTGGATGATTTAATGCCAATACTTTCAGCCGCACTTATTGCGTCAATGTTGGCACCTAAAAAGATAAATTCCCAACCTTTCTCTTTTTCTGCTGAATTAATTAATGATTTTACTTTTTCTAGCGAATATTCACGGCTACTATTTTCTTCGCCATCGGTGATGATCACCATCATGACATTCTTATAGGGTGAATTTGGTTTATTTCCTTCAGTGATCGCATTTCCCACAGCATCTAACAGTGCAGTATTACCCGATGCAAAATAATCGTTAGTCGTTAAATTCTCTATCTTATTAATATCAATACGGTTATGTAACTTTTTAGCCTGACTATCAAATAAAATAGTGGTGATATAGACTTTTTCAGGGCGATTTTTATTTTCTGCTAAAATAGTATTAAATCCACCAATAGTATCTTTTTCATACCCTTGCATTGAGCCACTTTTATCTAACACAAAAATGATATCCGTTTGTGCTGGTGGTGCCTTCATATTTGCTGTTTCTACTGTTTTTGCAAATACCACGGTCGGTAAAATAAAAGCAGCGATTAAAACAATAAATTTTTTCATAGACGACTCCATTGTCGAAAAAAGAAGTAAAAATCTAATTTTATCTTAGGGGCAATTGATCAAATAAAATAGGAGAAACGGCTGAAAAATAAACGAGATATTAATGAAAAAATTTACTTAATTAAAAATAGAGTGATTTTATAATAATGGGCTAACATATTGTTTATTATTAAGCTTTTAATATAGGCTTAATATTAATAACTCTTTGATAAATTGAGTTTCCTGAATTTCCCTTATAATTAAAGAGAAATAAATATAATATAAGGATATTGAATGGAAACCATAACAGGAAAATTATTAAAACCTGTAATAGAAGAGCAACTAAGCTCTCATAAAAAGAAAGTGATTAAAAAATCTGAGCAACAATCATTTATTATTATTTTTAGTTATTTTCTAATCACTTATTTAATCTCATTTTCTCTTTATGTGACAAATAGCAAACATACATTATTACTTTTTTTCTTACAAAGTACATTTTTTGTTGTGATTCCTTTTTTCTTTCGTAATACAAGAGTACTTTTAAAAGAGTCGATAATTTATTTAATTCGTTAGATTTTAAAATAAGACTTATTTTAATATTTCTAGTAATAAAAAAGCCCTGCAATAATATGTCAGGGCTTTATAAATTATCATTGATAATTAATCTTCAAAATACCAATAACCTTGGTTTACCAAGTGTGTTAATAAACGTACAAATTTGGGATCGGTTAATGCATCACCTAAGTGTTGTTTATCAATATAATCATATTGACAAAGCGCATCAGCAGCTTCGATATAATCAGTATCTATCAACTCGCCATTAACAAAACAGCTATCACCAACACGTAGCGCACGAAGACCATTTAAGCGGTGAAGTTGTTCACCTTGTTGCAGCAAATCATGAATTTCTGCGTTTTCGTATAAAGGTTCTGGCACTGCAAGATCAAGCTCATGACGAGATTGAGAAATAAACTCACCAAACCAATGACGGAATACTTCTGGTTGAGCAAGTAGATCTTCCATCATGTCATGAAGTTTATTTAACTCTTGATGTTGCACTAATGCTGGGTTTTCACGCGGAGTTAGATCAGGATCGCTATAACGATAGCTGCCTAAATCATTTGCTAACACATAGTCAGCGAAACCACTGAAAAGTTCACGAGCATTAGGTGATCTGAAACCAACAGAGTAGTTTAGCGATTCTTCAATCGCATATCCTTCATGTGGGAATCCAGGTGGGATATAAAGAATATCACCCGGTTCTAATTCTTCATCAATAATTGCGTCAAAAGGATCAACTTGAAGCAGATCAGGGTGAGGGCAGTGTTGTTTCATTGGGATTTTTTCACCCACACGCCAACGACGACGACCTTGTCCCTGAATAATAAAGACATCATATTGATCAAGATGTGGGCCTACACCACCACCGGGAACAGAATAAGAGATCATTAAATCATCAATGCGCCAATCGGGTAACACACGAAATGGCTTCATTAATGCCGCACTAGGAAAATGCCAGTGATCGACGGCTTGTACAAGTAAAGACCAATCTTTATCACCAAGTCCTTCAAAGTGCTCGAAAGGCCCGTGTTTGACTCCCCATTGTCCGTCTTGACAGCTAACAAGACGGCTATCTACTTCATCTTCCATTGCAAGACCAGCAAGTTCGTCAGGAGATAAAGGATCAACAAAACGAGAGAAGCCGTTTTTAATTAATAAAGGGCGTTTTTGCCAATGGCTTTCGAGGAATGATTGCCAATCTAAATTAAGTTTATAGTCCATTGTGTATATCCTGAATTCGGGAAGCCTGAAGCCATAGTATAATGAATTCTAACTTCCTGCTAAACATTCCTTTGAGCAATGTGAGTAATAGCGAGTAACTCGATAACAACTGAACAGATATCATACATAACGCCGTATATTTGGCGATAACTTTAAAAAGAGAGGTTTTTTTATAAATAAGGGTTATTCGCGTTCTGTAGTGAGTTGTTGCTCAGCAAATGTCACAGTGATGCGAGCGCCTCCTAACGGGCTATCGGTAATAGTAATTTCACCACTGTATTGTTCAATAATATCTACCGCGATAGATAATCCTAAACCTTGCCCAGGACGCAGAGTATCTGCTCTTGTTCCTCGTTGGAAAATGGCCTCTCTTTTTTCAGGGCTGACGCCTGGGCCGTCATCATCAACAATAATCATTACACTACTTTCATTATTGCTAACATTGATTTCAACAAATTCTAAGCAGTATTTACAGGCGTTATCAAGAATATTACCCATCACTTCCATAAAATCATTTTTCTCACCTAACCACATGATTTCAGGTGAAACATTGAGTGTTAAATCAACCCCTTTTGACTGATAAACTTTACTCAATGCACTGCAAAGATTATCTAGCAATCCTGACAGTGAATGAAGTTTTCGCGTGGTAATATCGTGATCACCGTGGATGGATGCTCGATGCAGATAATAACCGACTTGTTGCGAAATTCGTTCTATTTGATCGAGCATGATAGGTTCAGCTTGCTCTATCGTCATCTGTTTGCCCGAACGTAAAGAGCGTAATGTTGATTGCAACACGGCAAGTGGTGTTTTTAGGCTGTGGGTAAGATCAGATAAACTTGTGCGATATTTACTATAACGACTGCGTTCATTACGCAATAACACATTTAAATTTCGGACTAAGCCTTTTAGCTCGGTTGGCGGGTTTTCATCCAAATCATTGCGAGTCCCTTTTTCTAATGCACTAATTTGTTCAATAACTTGTTTTATCGGTCTTAAACTCCAATGTGCAGCTAACCAAATTAAGGGTATAACCAAAAATAGATTTGCAAGAATGATATATAAGAACCAATCCCAAACTTGACTGACTTTTTGCATACGCTGAGGAATAGGATCGATAACCGCGATCGCCATATAAGGCATATTGTCAGCCGCAGGATAATGATTAATCACAACTGAGTGAGTCAAAAACTCATTACTAGAGTATTCCTCAAGACGTTTGAGATAAACACGATATTGCGGTAACTGCTTTAACATTAACCGTGTTGTTTTGATATCAACTGAGATCTCAAATAAGCCTTCTTCATGACGCCATTTATGTTTAATGCTATCGGGAATGGCTTTGGGGAGATCGGGAGGCATCCACAATACACCGCCTTTATCATCAAAAATGATCACCAGCGAGGTATTGTTGTTATTGAGATTAGTTGGAAATTCAATGTTCAGCTTTCCCTTATTCCACTGCGCTAAGCTGTAATAAAGATTGCTTTGGCTACGCATTAGCATAAATGTGGTTTTATCTATACTCACAATCGAACCAACAATTGCCACTAACCCATATGAGAGTGTGAGTGCCAAAATAATGGCACTGGTAGCAAGTAAAAAGCGTGTTCGTAATGAGAATGGGGAGCGCTGTTTTTTTTGCATATTAAGGTTTCATATCGAAACGATAGCCTTGTCCACGTACGGTAACCACCACATCATCAGGATATTTTTCTAAGATTTTTTTACGTAGTCGTCCCATAAGTACATCAATAGTATGGCTTTCTTTGAGTTCAGCATCAGGATATAGCTGGCGCATTAATGCATCTTTGCTAACGACTTTGTTTTGATTGCGCATTAATGTTTCTAAAATCGTATATTCAAATGCAGTTAACTTAATTTGCTCTCCTGAAATCATGAACTCTTTACGTGACAAATCCAACTCAAAAGGTTCAATGACGAGTGTTTGTGACGCAATTCCCATGTTTCTTCGCATTAATGCCTGAATGCGTGCGACAATTTCCTCAAAATGAAAGGGTTTTGTCACATAATCATCAGCGCCTGCATTTAACGCTGAAACTTTTTCTTGCCAACTTTCTCGTGCCGTTAAGACCATTATTGGTAGGGTAATATTATTTTCTCGCCATCTACGAATAAGACTAATGCCATCTTCATCCGGCAATCCTAAGTCCACAATGGCAACATCAGGTGTACCTTCTGCAATAAAATTATCTGCTTCTTTGGCATCTTCTGCCGCATCAACCTGATGCCCAGCATCACGAAATTGCACAGATAAATGATGGCGAAGTAGGATATTATCTTCAATAATTAAGATCCGCATTATTCCACCTTGAGTACAATCAGCAAAAATTCACTGTTGTAAAATAAATATAGGAAATGAATGTCATCCTATAAGATAAAAAATATATTGTTATCATAGTCAATCTATCACTTAAAAAATACCGTAGCGGGTAAAGTGTTTAAGTTACAGAGAGTTTTCTAATTTTTTGATATAAAAAAAGGCAGAGATTATCTGCCTTTTTAGAAAGATAAATTAGTTTAATTTATCAACAAGTTGAGTGGCAAAACCAATATAGCTTTCAGGTTTCATTGCTTTTAAGCGCTTTTTTTCATCTTCTGGTAGTTCTAAACCATCAATGAAAACTGCCATATCTTGTTCAGTGATTCGTTTGCCGCGAGTAAGCTCTTTTAGCTTTTCGTAAGGTTTTTCAATGCCATAACGACGCATTACAGTCTGAATGGGCTCGGCTAATACTTCCCAGTTACAGTCTAATTCTTCACGAAGGTGGTTTTCATTCACTTCAAGTTTATTAAGACCTTTCATAGTTGATTGATAAGCAATCAGCGCATAACCCATCCCAACACCTAAATTACGCAGTACCGTTGAGTCTGTTAAGTCACGTTGCCAACGTGAAACGGGTAGCTTGCTAGAAAGGTGTCCCATTACTGCATTTGCTAACCCTAAGTTGCCTTCAGAGTTTTCAAAGTCAATTGGATTCACTTTATGAGGCATGGTTGATGAACCAATTTCACCTGCAATTGTTTTTTGCTTGAAGTGGTTCAGTGCTACGTAACCCCAAATATCGCGGTCGAAATCGATCAAGATAGTGTTGAAGCGACTAATGCAATCAAAAAGCTCCGCAATATAATCGTGTGGTTCAATTTGAGTTGTGTATGGGTTCCATGTAATACCCAATGAAGTTACAAATTCTTCACTAAATTGATGCCAGTTTACTTCAGGATATGCAGCTAAGTGTGCATTGTAGTTACCTACTGCACCATTGATTTTACCTAAGATCTCAACTTGTGTTAGTTGACGATATTGGCGCTCCATACGGTAGGCAACGTTAGCAAACTCTTTGCCAATTGTAGATGGTGTTGCTGGTTGACCATGTGTGCGAGAAAGTAATGGCAAATCACGGTATTCTTGAGCCATTTTGCTAATGGTATCAATAATTTCACGCCATGCAGGCAGTAAGATCTCTTGGCGTGCTGTTTCCAGCATAATGGCATGAGACAGGTTATTAATGTCTTCAGAAGTACAAGCGAAGTGAATAAATTCAGAAACCTGATGTAAAGCAGGGATAGTCGCCACTTTTTCTTTTAAGAAATATTCTACGGCTTTTACATCATGGTTAGTGGTACGTTCGATAGTTTTAATACGTGCTGCATCTTCTTCATTGAAGTTAGCAACAATCGCATCAAGGTAATCGTTTGCGTTTTTTTCAAAGGCTGGAACTTCTTTAATGTCGGCGCAAGATGCCAGCTTTTGTAGCCAGCGAACTTCTACCTGTACACGGAATTTCAGAAGACCGAATTCACTAAAAATAGAACGTAACGACGAGGTTTTACTTCCGTAACGACCGTCAATCGGTGAAATCGCTGTCAGCGAAGATAATTCCATTGTTGGCAACTCCCAGGTTGAATTTAAAGTATTAACATTGAGCGAGAAAATCATCAGCTTGTCGTAGGATAGCCTTTTGATGCAGTAAAAAATCAAAACGACGACCACCGACTTGACGCCAGAGCACAGCACTTCGAATGCCAGTCAGTAATAACGCTCTAACTTTAGCTTGAATAATAGGGGTATTTAATAGATCAATCGAGCCATGAACCTGAATGCGAGGGCCAACAGGGCTAACTGCATCAACATAAACGCCAGCAAGGGCATTAAATACACCTTCGGACATGGGTTCAAAATAACTTTTTTGACGCTCTAATTGAGAAATTTTTTGCGATAAATGTAAGCTGTAATTATCATTTCTGCTGATAATACGCTCTAGGTTGATTAAACCTTGTTGGTAAGTCATTAATTCAAGCGTTAACTTTTCTCTTCTTACCGCTTGATGAATGGCTTTCAATGTTTGAAAGCCTAATTTTAGGTGACTGATTTGATTACCATAAACATCAAGTGTTGAAGTCGGATTGAGGTTAAAAACACTGTTAACCATCACTTCAACATCATTCTCGTTCGCATTGCCTTGGTAAGCAACTTGTTGAACAAGACGACTTGCTTGGCAGATGCCTGCCAATGCAAGTGTTATATCACGAAAATCTTTAGCCACGTCTACTCCTGAATACGGGTTTCAATAATACCGCCACCTAAACAGACTTCGTCTTGATAAAAGACGGCTGATTGTCCCGGGGTAACTGCTGCAACAGGATAATCAAAGCGGACTTCAATTTTGTCTTCACCTAATGGTGTTACTGTACACGCAATATCAGGTTGGCGATATCGTGTTTTAACAGTACAGCGGAAAGCCTCAGTAATAGGTTCCCTTGATACCCAATGTAATTGTTGAGCAATCAAACCTACAGACATCAATCTTGGGTGTTCATGACCTTGAGCAACGATAAGAATATTGTTTTCAACATCTTTATCAACAACATACCAAGGGTCATCGCCACCGTCTTTCGTTCCACCAATACCTAACCCTTTACGTTGACCTAATGTGTGATACATCAACCCTTGGTGTTCACCAATGGTTTCTCCATCAACCGTGATGATAGGACCAGGTTTAGCAGGTAAATAACGCGATAAGAAATCGGTAAATTTACGTTCACCAATAAAACAAATACCAGTTGAGTCTTTTTTCTTTGCTGTCGCTAAATCAAGTTTTTCAGCAATTTTTCTCACTTCAGGTTTTTCCATTTCACCCACAGGGAAAAGGCTTTGTGCAATTTGCTCGTGACTTAACGTATATAAAAAGTAGCTTTGGTCTTTGTTGTTATCAACACCGCGAAGCAATTGGCTTTTGCCATCAACATCACGACGACGAACATAGTGACCTGTTGCGATAAAGTCAGCACCCAAATCTTCCGCTGCATATTCTAAAAATGCTTTAAATTTTATTTCTTTATTGCAAAGAATATCGGGGTTAGGGGTACGACCTGCTTTATATTCAGATAAAAAATGTTCGAAAACATTATCCCAATATTCAGCAGCAAAATTGATGGTATAAAGTTCAATGCCAAGTTTATCGCACACAGCTTGCGCATCGGCAAGATCGGTAGATGCTGAGCAATATTCTGTATCGTCGTCTTCTTCCCAGTTCTTCATAAACAGACCAACGACCTGATATCCCTGTTCCTTAAGAAGATAGGCTGAGACGGATGAATCTACGCCACCGGACATTCCTACGATGACTTTTTTTTGGCTGTTATCTGACATGACTGGATCTCACTGCGGAAAAATAAGCGCCATACTTTACCATATCACTGACACAGGTGCATCATGTCTTACTCTGTTTTTGATGCTTTGTTTTTCCTTTAATATTATTTAATTAAAAGGAACACCAAAACTGCTTAATAGAGATAGGGGATAACGTTCACCTTGTTGATAACATAGCAGGCTTTCTCTGACTAAAGGTGAACGTAATTGTTGGCTATGAATAATTTCATCGGCACTGACCCAGTGACAACAATCAATATCACTATCATGAGGATGAGTTTCATATTGCTCTTGCGCTTCAATAAGAAAAAGAAAACGTAGAAAAGGTGTTTTATCAGGCGCAATCCATTGGTGTAATTTTAGAAAATGTTGAACAGGAAGTGTTAACCCTGTTTCTTCCCATAATTCACGTTGAACCGCCTGAATAAGTGTTTCATTGGCTTCAAGGTGTCCAGCGGGTTGATTCCACGTCGCTTTTCCATTGACCGTTTCTTCAACAACGAGAAACTTATTTTTTGCATGAACGATACACGCGACAGTCACATTAGGTTTAAACAAAATCAATCTCCTTCCATTCACCGGGTAATAAATTATCCAATGTAATATTTCCCATACTAAAGCGGATCAAACGCAATGTTGGATAACCGATATGCGCCGTCATTCGTCTCACTTGACGGTTTTTACCTTCAAATAACGTTATTTTTAACCAAGTTGTCGGGATAGTTTGACGTTCTCTAATAGGCGGATTTCTCTCCCATAGCCATTCGGGTTGTTCAACTATTTCGACTTGTGCAGGTAATGTTTTGCCATCTTTAAGCTCTAATCCATTTCTAAATTGTTGTAATGAGGCAGCACTTGGAATGCCTTCAACCTGAGCATAGTAGATTTTTCCTGTTTTTTTACCCGGTTGTGTTAATTGTGCTTGTAGCTTCCCATCATTTGTTAAGACTAAAAGTCCTTCACTATCTCTATCTAAACGTCCTGCCGCATAAATATCACGAATAGGAAT
This sequence comes from Proteus sp. PR00224, assembly GCF_016238105.1. Lineage (NCBI taxonomy): Bacteria > Pseudomonadati > Pseudomonadota > Gammaproteobacteria > Enterobacterales > Morganellaceae > Proteus > Proteus sp. PR00224. The sequence continues at coordinate 108,427 of NZ_JAEHQU010000010.1, forward strand.
AAAATCTTTTAGTGTTTTTCTGCCATTTTCGTCTGTAAATTGCACAAGAACATCGAAGGGCTTGTTGAAGATAACGACTTTACGCTCACCTCTTGGGCGCACTGGCTTTCTTTGTGCGAGTGGCGTGTGATGTTTTCTCGATTTAGCGCTATTTTTAAGTTGATTTGCCATAGTTAATTTTTGTAAAAAATGGGAGATTGATTATACCTTAAAAGAGAAGCGATTGGCGTTAGCTGAATAATCAAGTAGTATTGACAGGTCTCTTACAAAAAATTAACAAAGCGTGCGCTTACATGAAAGGAGAGGTAAATGGAAAGCAAAGTAGTTGTTCCGGCTAATGGCGCTAAAATTACACTAGATGCTAAAGGTAAGCTTGTTGTTCCAAATAATCCGGTTATCCCTTATATCGAAGGGGATGGTATCGGTATCGATGTTACGCCAGCAATGTTAAAAGTTGTTGATGCAGCAGTTGAGAAAGCTTACGGCAAAGAACGTAAGATTGAGTGGATGGAAGTCTACACCGGTGAAAAATCAACGCAGGTATATGGTAAAGATGTTTGGTTACCAGAAGAAACCTTAGATCTTATCCGTGAATATCGAGTTTCTATTAAAGGTCCTCTTACTACGCCAGTTGGCGGTGGTATCCGTTCATTAAATGTTGCATTACGCCAACAACTTGACCTCTATATTTGCCTACGCCCAGTACGTTATTACAAAGGCACTCCAAGCCCTGTTAAACAGCCAGAACTAACCGATATGGTTATCTTCCGTGAAAACTCAGAAGATATTTATGCTGGTATTGAGTGGAAAGCGGGCTCAGCAGAAGCAGATAAAGTGATTAAATTCCTGCAAACTGAAATGGGTGTTACTAAAATCCGCTTCCCACAAGATTGCGGTATTGGTATTAAGCCTTGTTCAGAAGAAGGTACTAAGCGTTTAGTTCGTGCAGCAATTGAATATACTATTGATAATGATCGCGATTCAGTCACATTGGTACACAAAGGTAATATTATGAAATTTACCGAAGGTGCCTTTAAAGACTGGGGTTATGAGTTAGCTCGCGAGGAGTTCGGTGGTGAATTATTAGATGGCGGTCCTTGGGTCAAAATCAAGAATCCAAAATCAGGTAAAGAGATTATCGTTAAAGACGTTATCGCTGACGCATTTTTACAACAAATTCTGTTACGCCCAGCAGAGTATGATGTTATCGCATGTATGAACCTAAATGGCGACTATATTTCTGATGCATTAGCAGCTCAAGTAGGTGGTATTGGTATCGCACCAGGTGCAAATATTGGTGATGAGTGTGCATTGTTTGAAGCAACACACGGCACAGCACCAAAATATGCAGGCCAAGACAAAGTTAACCCAGGTTCGATCATTCTTTCCGCAGAAATGATGCTACGCCACATGGGGTGGACAGAAGCCGCTGACTTAATCATTAAAGGTATGGAAGGCGCGATTGCCGCTAAGACCGTAACTTATGATTTCGAACGTCAGTTAGAAGGCGCTAAACTGCTGAAATGTAGCGAGTTTGGTGACGCGATTATCAAACATATGTAATTGTTGATTTGATAAATAGTTAACGGGAGCTTATTAGTTCCCGTTTTTTATTGTCAATCTTGAAACGGTTATCAAAAAGTTATCAAAACGAATTATCAAAACCACCTGAAATTTGAGCAATTAAATCACGATTTTTATCCAATCTTTCCCTCGATCATCATGGTATTTATCTGTTTGAATTTGGTTCTTATGACCGAGTAAATCTTTAGTGTTTATACCTTGTGCTCTATATAACCTTTCAGATAAAGAACGCTGTTCATGAAATGTTGCAGGTGTTCCTTCTCCCCAATCAATATCCGTTTTATTTCTCGCTTTTTTAAAGTTAGTCGTTAGCGTATTTGCAGTAACTTGTTCGCCACGTTTAGATTGTGAAGTGGTATGAAAATAATGAATAAGATAAGGGCTAATAACGCGATCACGACAACGAGCAACGACATCACGTAATGACATATTTAATTGTTCAGAACGTAGTGATAATGGAATAGCTAATTTAGCACCCGTTTTTTCTTGAGTAATATGCAAATGGTCATCCCAAATATCACTAAACTTCATTGCCGAAATATCACCTAATCGTTGGCCTGTAATAAGTGCAAGCAACATGGCATTTCCGACATAACGATGTTGTTTATCAGCAATCTCAAATATCTTTTTCCATTCATCAAAATTAAGACGTTGGCGAGTTACTTTTCGTTTTGGCTGTTTAGTAGCGAGGGCAGGGTTATAACCGGGAGGAACTTCACCTGCATGTTGCGCTTCTTTAAATACATCAATTAAAACAGAGCGAATAACTTGTGCCATTCTGTGTTGGCCATTAGATTTATATTCATCCAGAATTTCAGCAATATCTCTGGCATCAACAGCAGGTAACGATTTCATGGATAAGGCTTGCCTCATTAAATCTACTGGCTTCCTTTTTTGTTTATAAGTATTCGGTTTTATATCACCTTCTTTTAAACGCTCTTCTTGAATAATCCAGTATTTATCCAACCAAGTATTAACCGTGATTTCTTTACCTTTTATTTTTGCCACCCGATCACCAATAGCCATAACTTGTCGGCTACGTTGTTCCGCTAACCTTGTATTAGCCTCAATAGCGATTGCTTTCGCCTCGGCTTCATTATCACCGAGGGCATGATATTTACCTGTTACAGGATGGCGATAACGCCAATAAACCTTGTTAGCTTTACGACTAAATAATGGGTAAAGATTCGGGATATTGACGTTATTTTTACGAGGTCTGGCAGCCATCTTTGAGGATCCTTTGTAAAATAGGGTTATCGTTGTTATTGATAACCGGTGATGTCAAATTACCGACAAGGTCGGCATCTTCTCTCACGCGCCAAATGCCACCTTCTTTCCTTGCTGGTGGGTAGAACAGGCCACCACGAGCATATCGTTGTAGCGTTCCTAACTTTGGTGGGCGACTTTTATATCTTTCTTGCGCCCACTCCTCTAAAGTCAACATTTGCATATTTTTCTCTCCACACTGTCCGTACACAGTTTAAATAGATATTAGTTGATGCTAATAGTTAGTAGCTATTTGTTGCTTACATATCTTAATAATTTAATTTAAGGTGAATAATTCGCTTGATTAACTAAGATATTTAGACAAAATGTAAATTTAACTCTAATTGAAATTTATATATGTTTGGTAATGGAAAAGAAAACAAAGATTTAAATGATGATTTTGAGCTAGATAAAATAGAAAAAATATCTAGTACATTACTTGATTTAGTAGTTGGTATATCACTAGTTTTTATTGTAACCATCGTTGTCTTTGTTATCGCTTTTACTTACTGTACTTAAAATGGAATATCATCAAAACCTACGGGTGTTTGTGATAGTGGTGTAGTCTGTGAAGCTGTCGATTTAATTGCACCACCTAGCATCTGCATCGAACCGCCAACTTTTACAACAATTTCAGTTGTATAGCGTTTAACACCGTTATCATCCCATTCGCGCGTTTGTAGTTGGCCCTCAATATAAATTTGAGAGCCTTTGCACAAATAGCCACTGGCGATATCAGCGAGTTTTCCAAACAGAACGACACGGTGCCATTCTGTCTTTTCTCGGTTGTCACCCGTTTGTTTATCTCTCCACTTTTCTGATGTGGCCACAGCTAAATTGGCAACAGCACCACCAGAAGGCAGGTAGCGAATTTCAGGATCGCGCCCTAAATTGCCGATAAGAATTACTTTGTTTACTGATCCGTTAGCCATTTTCAGTTCCCTTATAAAGTTCATTAAAACGGCGGAGGAATAAGGCTTTTGCTTGTGGCGGTGTTAGTGGATTAACAACAAAATCACTTGGTGGAATACCTTCAAGCATTAACCAGTTACTACCTACATCAATTTCTAAATCACGCTTTTCTGTGGCTAACATCATTAAGTCAGCAAAATGAACTGCATCAGATATAGATTCGGGTAATCCAAACTTTTTGCGGATCATCTTTTCTACACGTAATTCAATTAATTTATATTCAGGCAATAGCTTTTTAAGTGGTGATGACAGGTCTTTGACATAAGCTTCGCTGGCATCATGAAGTAGGGCCTCCAGTGCAAATTCAGGTGCAACTAAATAACTTGCATATACCGAGTGCTGAGCAACAGAATAGAAATTATCAATCTGACCATTAAAACGACATTCATTAGCAAGACCACTGGCAATATCTTGAATATCTATATCTTCGATCCGTACATCGAGGTAATAGAAATGTTTATTTGTTGCTGTTGCAATATAAGACATTATTCTCTCCACACAATTTTTAGGTAATAAAAATCCCTCTCGAATTAATCGAGATTACATTTCCCTGGTGTTGCTAATAAAAATGGATTTACACTTCACACAATAAGAAAGGGCACTAGCTACAGTAGATACCTGATATGGACTGTCATGGATGAATGCCAGCACCCTTACTTATTGTTAGAGTCATAATCAAAAAGAGCGGACCACCTGTGGTTTCATCAGCCCGATTGGGATTCGGATTTCTAGCTGACTGCAGGTTACTTTTTTTCACGCCCATGCTCTTTGGTTATAAAACTAACTTTATAAAAATGGCTGACTGAGCAGAACATTATCACCACACCCCCGTTAATGGTTTAAGACTCAGCCAGCCATTGTTTCTCTTCACACAGTATATTTCGCTTTAGAAATAGAATGCAACTAAAAGTAGATATTGTCAACAACTAAAAGTAGAAAGCAGAGGCGTAAAAAAACCAACTTTTAGTTGGTTTTAATGTTTATGCGAATTGTTTAAATGACATTGGTAGGCTTCTTATAAGCTTTCCATGAAAATAAACTTCATGTATTTCATGATCATCAATAAAAAATGGAGGGTAAAAATCATTATCTGATATTACAGCTAACTTCCTACCTTTAACGCGTTGCAATCGTTTAATAAAGGTAGAATCTTCAAAGTTAAAGATATAAATACCATCACCATTGAATTGATTTATTTTGGTATCTATAAAAAGTAAGTCTTTAGGGTTCAGTGTGGGAGTCATGCTATCACCATCCACATTGATGATCATTACGCCGTCTAGATTACTACGACCAAATAACTCATAAATACGTTCTTGTGGTATTTCTATTGATCTAACTACTTCTGGAAATGGATTATTAATATAGCCATTTCCTGCTGACGCAAAAGCCTCGATTTGTCTAACTGTGGCTGTATCTTTATTAAATTCGTTTTGCGGATCAGCTTGTAGACCTACACCATAGTCAAGATATGCGGGGGTTGAAAAAACGGTTTTAGCAACTAATTCCATCTTATCATCTCTAGGTTTGGCTGTGCCTAATGTATATCGACGTGCCATTTCATAAGACACACCAACTTGTTCGGACAATTGCCGAATATCTACATTAACCTCTTTCATTCGCTGAGTTAGTCGTTTAGCGAAACTATCGTATTTGTTATTTTCTACCATAAGTAGAATTCTATCCACCAATCTCACCCTTGTCATTTCTATTTTAAGTTGTTTTATTTGTCTACTTTAAGTAGTATTAGTGTATTACTTAAGGAGAGGCATCTATGCACCAAGAAAATTATACAGAAAAAGCAATTAGAACAATCGGGGTGCCATCTGCTGTATCTCGAATGTTTGGCTTTAATTCCCCTCAGTCAGTTTTTAACTGGATTAAAAATAACAAAGTACCAGCAGAGCGAGTGATCCAACTATGTGAATTAGGTGGTTGGGTTGTATCACCGCATCAACTACGACCTGATCTCTACCCAAATAAAACCGATGGTCTACCAAAACAATAACAAAACCGTTTAAAGCAGTTAACTACAAGAATTTATCAATGGTGGTAGGAAATGAGTAACCAATCAATAAAACAGGTAGTGAAAGAAATGTGTGAGGCAACAGCTGGTGGACGCGAGGCAATGGCTGGAGCACTTGGTCTGTCTTTAACGTCATTCAACAACAAGCTTTATGAGAAAAACGGTTGTCGCTCATTTGATTTAAACGAGTTGTTAGCGATGCAAGATATTTCTAAGACCGTTTTATTTGCTGAATTTGTCGCTCGTGAATCAAATCGTTTACTCGTTGACAGAATTAGTCCTGCGGAACTGGACGAAACGGAATTGTTTGTACTGCGTAGCGGTGTTGACGAAATGCAGGGGCGTTTAGCGTTATTTATGAAAGATAGCTTGGCTGATGGCGTTATTGATAACGAAGAGGAACAGAAAATAAAAATGATGCTGGATGGATTAATTTCGCAGATCCGCACATTTATGAATGCGTTTGTTTCGTTACATCAAAAGAGAAATTAAAGATGGCTATATCCAGAAAGGGTGAAGCCAAAGGTGTACGGCCTCTGGCTTCGGTTTGCAAATTTCAATTGTGTGAAGAGAAATTAGCATGAGTAGATTAGCGCATTTAATACCTAAAAAGCAATTCCGTTGTTTACCTGTCTCGGGTAGTCAGTTATTTCGCTATGTAGAAATCATAGCGTCTGACGAACAACCAGACAACTACAAGAAACCTGCATATTTGGTAGATAGACAGTCTCTTAAAAAGGCATGGGCTGATTTTTATTTTTCAAGTGGAGAGCGGGGCAATGAGCAATGAGAACCCAAACCAACTTGATCGCTACTACAAAAATCACAGGGGTATCGTTGTTCATGTTGTTCGTTATGACAGAGAAAAACAGCGAGTCATTTTTATGCTGGATGGTTGTGACGATCCGCAATGTGAACCCTTGCAACGATTTAAAGAGAAGTACACACGTATTAAGTAATGAGGTGGCAAGATGAGTTTATTATTACTAAAAAGTCGCCCTTTAGTCGTTATTCCTGAATTAGCGGTACGTCTTGGTTTAAATGAGGCGATGCTGTTACAGCAAATTCAATATTGGTTAACTGAAACTACTTCAGGTGTTGAATATGACGGTTCACGCTGGATTTATAACACAGTCGAAGAGTGGAAGAATCAATTTCCTTTTTTCTCTGAATCAACGATTAAACGTGCTTTTACTAATTTAAAAAAGCAGGGCGTTTTACGCATCGAGCAAATCAATAAATCGAATCATGACCGTACTAATTATTATGCGATTAATTACGATCACCACTTGCTGACCGATGAGGTCAATATGACCCAATCGAATGGTGATAACTCATCTAATCGAACAGTTCAAAATGACCTTATCGATAAGCGCAAATTGAAACCTTCAAACAGTTCAAAATGCGCTGTTCTGAACGGGTCAAAATGGCCTGTTCTTACAGAGAATACAACAGAGATTACTTCAGAGAGTACAACAGAAACAGATCATTCGTCGCAGAATTCTGGCGAATCCAGCGACCAGCCGAAAAATGATTTTTTAACTCGTTATCCCGAAGCTGTGATTTACAGCCCTAATGGTCAGAAATGGGGTGATGAAGGTGATTTTAAAACAGCAAAATGGATGTTTGGTCGTGTTAAAAAACTGAATCCATCCGCGCTAGAGCCTACTTGGTATGATTGGGCGAACGATATTCGGTTGATGCGTCAAATCGATGGACGTACTCATGAGCAAATTTGTGCATTGTTCGATTGGGCCAACAAAGATTCATTCTGGCACCAAAACATTTTAAGCCCTCGTAAATTACGTAAACACTTTGATGAGCTGATCGTTCGTAGCCAAAAGCCAAAGGAGGAGCCAAAGGTTCAAGTTGATACCGTTGAACGTGATAGCGCCTTCTCTCGCTTAATTGGCTCTCGCTCTAAACCTCAAAACCATATTGAAGAGATCGCACTTGAATTAGCAGGTAAGACAGGCATTCGTCGTATGAGTGAGTTTTCTGGTCGTCAAGCATGGAACAGCATTTGGAAACAAGCGACTGAAATGTCACAGGAGGCTCAGTAATGCTAACTAAATACATTTTGTTTGTTGGGCTTTGGTTTGTAGTGACATTATTGATTGGCTTATGGGGGACTTATGCCTGAACTCATGCTCACGTTGCCATTTCCACCTAGCGTAAATACTTATTGGAGAAACATTAAGGGTCGAACCTTAATCAGTGAAAAAGGGCGTAAGTTTCGAATTAACACAATTGCTTCTGTGTATGAGCAGTTAAAGAGAAAACCTAAAGCGATTAAAGAAAATGTCTCTGTCCTGGTTCGCTTATATCCACCAACAAAACAGCGTAGAGACATCGATAACTTTTTAAAAGCCCCGTTTGATGCATTAACACACGCGGGTATTTGGGAAGATGATCAACAAGTGAAGCACATGGATGTGATGCTAATGGAAGTCGTAAAGGGTGGAAAGTTAGAAATCACTATCCGCTCATTTAATAACGTGATGTACGGACACGAGTAAGCGTGGAGAGAAATAGCATGATGCAAAGAACAATGGAAGTTTCAGCATTACCTGCAATGAATCGCGAATTAACTATGTCGAGTAGAGAGATTGCCAGTTTAACGGGCAGTAATCACTCAGATGTTAAACGTTCTGCAGATAGGCTTTTTATTGCTCAAATTTTAACCCAGCCATTGGCTGAGTTCCCTTTTGAGCATAATGGCAATCAATATACTGAATACCGTTTTAATAAAAGGGACTCACTAGTGCTGGTGGCTCGACTGTCACCTCAATTTACAGCGAAAATTGTCGATCGGTGGCAGGAACTGGAGTCAAAAATGCAACCAATCATTCCTCAAACATTACCAGAGGCATTGCGATTAGCTGCAGACTTGGCAGAAGAAAAACAAAAGCTAGAAAGTGAGTTGGCGATTGCCATGCCTAAGGCTCAGTTTGTTGATAATTATGTTTTATCCACTGGTTCTATGACATTTCGACAAGTATGTAAATTACTGCAGGTGAAAGAAACGGATTTTCGCTGTTTTCTAATAGATAAGAAAATCATGTATCGCTTGAATAATACATTTACGCCTTATCAAACCCATGTCGATCTTGGTCGCTTTGAGATAAAAACGGGCACTAATCAAACCAATAACCATGCATTTGCACAATCACGGTTTACCGCTAAAGGCGTGAAGTGGATCGCTGGGTTATGGGCTGAATATAAAGTAGGGGATATCATTTAATGAAATTACTGTTAACTCCCTACATTCAGCCAGAACTTGGTGTTGTACTACTTAAACCAGGCGCTGAATTACTTGAGCAATTTAAGCGACATTCTCGTGTGATTATTAGTGATGTGCCGAAAAGTTTAGATGTTCTCCCGTCGGGAGCATTAACTGGCGATGAACAGCCGATTTTAAACAATAAGCGCATCATTCAATTTCTTAATAGCAAAAAAGTGATCCACACCATTGATAAAGTGGCACCGATGGATTCGTGGGTTATTAGTAATATCAAATACTGTCAGATTGATAACGACGAAGACAATTATCATCACCATGAGCTAGTTACGACCTTTAATGAAGAAGGAGTTATTCGCACTTGCTGGCATCACGATAATCATATTCGTCATTCATCTGCGGGTTGGATTGCTGAATTAGCTCATAAAAATCGTATCAATTGGATGTTAGATACTATTCGTAGTCGTTTGAGATTAGATAGTGGCCACCAGCTGACGATACCAGATTTTTTCTCATTTGCGGTTATGCATAACTTGGTTGATGAATTGCCTGAACCAATATTACGCCAGATTTTAAATTGGTCAGATAAACAAGAGGAACGCAAAGTTCATGGTGGTTTTCCTGAAGCTGACATTATTCCAAGTAATGTGACAGCGCTATCAGCAATGAATGAGCGTTTAGATGCAATAAAAGCTGTTATTAAAGTTGCTATCGATCCGGAGCCACCAGCGTCATTTCTTCTTAAACCTAAAATGCAACGTTGGGAAAATACCCAATGGTTGCAATGGGTGAAGACTCAACCGTGTTGCGTGTGTGGGCAACAGGCTGATGATCCACACCATATTATTGGGTATGGCATGGGCGGTATGGGTACTAAGGCTCATGACTTATTCACTATTCCATTATGTCGCATTCATCATGACGAGTTACATCGTGACCCCAAACAATGGGAAGCCACTCACGGTAATCAACTCGAATTGTTATTTCATTTTTTAAACCGTTCATTAGGCATCGGTGCATTTATTTAACGTGTGTACGGCACGAGGAGTATTAGGCATGAGAGATATGCAGGAAGTTTTATCACGTTGGGGAGCATGGTCGGCAGATAATACTGAGTCGGTCCAATGGTATTCGATTGCTGCGGGATTTAGTGGACTAATACCAAGTAAAGTTAAAGCACGTCCTCAATGTTGTGAAGACGATGCAATAATTATTTCTAGTTGTATGGCGCAATTGAATAAAAAGAATAGTGATATGCATGACCTATTGCTTGATTACTATTTATTCGGAATGACATTTATGCAACTTGCTAACAAGCACAATTGTTCTGATGGGCATATAGGTAAAAAATTACAAAAGGCAGAAGGAATAATAGAAGGTATGTTGATGATGCTGGATGTTTCATTAGAGATGGATCAATATGTGGAAAAAGCTATATAAAACTTTACGTACGTAAAATAAGTGATATTGTGATAAGACTGACATCAAGGTCAACCAACTTATAAACCCGCTTTTGCGGGGTTTTTATATATAAAATAAAGTTTGCTATCTGAGTTTATCTATGGCCTAATGGCGTTACTGGTTTA
>NZ_JAEHQU010000011.1:0-66436 GCF_016238105.1 Proteus sp. PR00224
TCTTGCTAATTTGTTGTTTACAGTTAGTGATCCAGTTTCAATTTATTTATTAGTTGATGGACTTATCATTTACTTTCTGTATTTTGAGTTTATTGCCTTAATTATTAAATACTTTCAATCAAATTATCACTTTCCATTGCAATATTTTATTTACATCGCTATCACAGCTGTAATTAGACTTATTGTTGTTGAACATAAAAATCCGCAATTACTTATCGTATATTCAGGAACAATCCTTATTCTAGTTATTGCATTGTATATTGCTAATGCAGAAAGATTGAAGCCAGAATAAGCTAAAGTATCTCATTTAAAAGGTCGCCATGTGCGGCCTTTTTTTATATACGTAGATCATAGTATCAATCACATACTGATTACTTCACATAAAAACTGTGTATCTGTATCTCTTTAACTAAACTCGGACACTCCGTAGGGGGTGACTATGCGCATGGAAAAATTGACCAATGCTACCTACGGAACAGCTGGCTTAACTGCCTTTTTTGCAAGTCTCTCACTTTATGAATGGGGATTTGTAATAGGGATGGGATTCAGCATGCTCCTTGGATTAGCAACTTATTTTATGACACAGCGAGAACAACGAAAACGAACAGCGTTATTTGCTGAATTAGTTCACCGTAATTGTTCTAGTGATCCGCAAGACATAGAAAAGATAGTTGGCGAGATGCTGACTAAAGCTAAAAAGGACATTTAATGAACCTAAAACAGAAAGTGACAGCAGTCGCGAGTGCTGGTGCGGTAAGCATTGCGCTAACAGTGATTGGTTATTTTGAGGGAGTGCGTTATGAGCCATACCATGATGTTGCTGGAATTCTGACGGTTTGTTATGGCCACACTGGAAATGACATCATTCAAGGTAAGACATATACACAGCAAGAGTGTGACGAATTACTGCAGAAAGACTTTATTAGAACGCAGCAGCAAGTTGATACCCTGATTAAAGTACCGCTGGATGATAAAACAAAAGCTTCTCTATATTCCTTTGCTTTTAATGTCGGTACCACAGCATTTGCACGTTCTACGTTGCTAAAGAAATTAAATGCAGGTGATCAGTATGGCGCCTGTGAAGAAATGAAGCGTTGGGTTTATGCGGGTGGAAAGATATGGCGAGGGCTAGTCAGTCGTAGAGAGGCGGAGTCAGCATTATGTCGCGGAAGCCTTTAATCATCATCGTCGGTTTTATCCTTACTCTACTCATCACAGTCGCTGGTGGCATTTATATCTCAATTGATAATTCATGTGTTGATGATAAAGCCAGTTTAGAAAAGCGCTGTCAGATAGCCCTTTCACATCACAGGTATTAATCATGAAGCAGTGGAAAATTTACATTGTCATTGTGATGGTAGGAGTTGTTACTGGTGGTTATATTGCCAACATCATACAAGATATCATTACTCAAAGAGATAATTTAATAGTAGAGAATAAGCAATTAACAAAAGAAAATAATAGTTACTCAAAGCTGTTAAGTGATCAGATATTTCAATTTAATAGATTTAATCAAATAGCGACTACAGCCTACCGCTATGGCATTCAGGCAGATGTAAAATCACAGGAGAAAATCATTGAATATAGAACGATCCTTAAAAAAGAGCCGACTTGTGATTTGCTTGTTCCTCAACATATTACTGATGGGTTGCTCAAGCACACCTATGAGTTACGGTCAATGTATAGAGATACCCAAGACATTGACTCAACCAGTGTTAGTGCCTCTACCGTCCGAACTTTAACATATTGCCAAGTGGTGTTATGGATACCTTCCTTGTTATCGACAATAGAAAAAGCTAATGAGCAATTAAAAGCAATACGGGAAATTGAAGCGAAGAAAGTAAAAAAATAGACCCGCGGGTTTAATGGGGGTCTGAATGTTTTAGATAACATGGATCTTATTATTTTGCCCAAGTGAACAGGTCGCTCTTCACTGGAACATCAACCGTACTCCGTTGCTTAAATAATAGCCATTTTATATTTGTAAAGGTTCATAGCCACTAGTTAATAGCTGGTGTTTTTTGTATCTGCAGAAAGGATGGTTGATTTCATCAGGCTGACGGGGAAGCCGTAAGTAATTAAGGTAACGTAGTGATACATGATGATGCAACCGCCGCCAGACCTACTAACACCACAATCAGAAATTATTGGTTATTCTGAGAGCGAATTGCAGAGTTAGAGTCAGTGATATTAGAGTTACAAGATTACATTAGAATGGAGTGTTTGTGATAATCCCCCTCAACAAGAGAAGGGGAATTAAACAAAATTGTAAAAACTATTTTTTATTTAATAGATAACCAATAACAAAACCGACACCTGCAGAAATGGCTACCGAAGTTAGTGGATTCTTTTTAATTCCGAGTTGTGTGTTTTTGACACATTCTTGTGCGGAATCGAGTAATTGCGATGTTACTTGTTTTCCAGCACCACAAATTTCTTTTGCCTCACCTTTTATTATGTGCTCAGGAGAATCGATTACTTCTCCATATTTAATTTGTGCTTTACCTAGGGTTTCTGTGGCTTTACCTTCAGCTTTCTCAAAAAGTCCCATAATGTTACTCCTATAGTTAATTTGTTTTGTGCAAAAAAATATAATTATAAGTGGGTAGATAGTTTTAATATTAAATAATCGCCACTATAAGAAAGGTATATGTAAGGTTGGTAATTTCACCCGAATAGGAGTGAGCAGATCAAAATAGGGAAACTAACTATAAACTGTTAAAAATATAATTATTCATGACTTTTATTGTCACTGAGTAATCGGGTTATTTTTATAATTTAAAAAATAGCTCATCAGAGATGAGCAACTATTACATTAAAAAATTATCAATTTTTATAGTTCAAGTGAAACACAATGAGTTAAATGACAGTACGCTATTGTTTAAATAATAGCCACTTTATATTTGTAAAGTTTCATAGCCATCAGTTAATAGCTGGTGGATTTTTTAATGATAGGTAGTTGTGAATATTCAACAAAGAATAGAAATTCGTGCACTATAAGCACAAGTAGAACGACAAGGACAATAAATTACAGACTTACAAAAACAGCTCGATGATATGGAATCAACGAACTGTGAATCAAACGTTATTAAAAAAGCGCTTTCACAAGCAATGGATAATATCATCAACCAACAACAGGCAACAAATGGAGAACCAAAGCGGTTACTTTCCGTATGAGTCTATTCTTGCAAGTAGTTCAGCTTCAGCTTGTTCATGTATTTCTTTGATAGTTTTATTTTTCACGTCATCAACGTAAAGATGTATGGTGAACTCCTCTGCACCATTATCCTTGTTAATTCCGTAGAGAGATACCCTTACATTAGATGTATTGGGATCTGATATTAATTCAGAAAATACTTTGACACTGTTAAATTCTAGTTTCATGCAAACCTCATACCGAAGTAAATCAGCCATTTCTTTAGTAAGTTTCTCAGGACTGAATACTTCAAATAATCTAATGGATATTTATTTATACCCTGATATTTGATCAGGGGGCATTGTACCGTTTTTTTTGTTGGAGAGCACTGTGTCAGATAAATTAAAAGTAACGGTAGATACAGCAAATCTAGATAAGTTAGAAGAGCAACTAATCCGCATTAAGCAACTAATGCAAGATGTAGGAATCAAGGTCAGCGTTAAGCCTGAGCAAAGCAATGATTTCTTTATTGCAGGTTCAGGTAATTATTTTATGAAAGATGCTGTTATTGATGTGGGAAAGCTAAAGTGCTGTGCATCAAGTGAGGCCGTATTCAGCGGTGTAATTACTGGCGGTAAGTTAGAACCAGACATCAAGGCTTAAATGGCAGATTTACGCATGCAAGCTAATCGACAAGATGTTGCTATCAATGAGTTAAAAAGAGTAATAGAAACTCGGCATCAAGCATTTTCGCAAGCCATAAGTGATTTAAATAACAGAACGTGGTGTAGTCAGAAGTAAAGGTGAGAAATCCCACCTTTAAAATCAATGAGGATTATTCTCCTCTTTAGGTTATAGGAGATCACATGCCACCTCGTATACCTCGCGCGTGTCGTAAACAGGGATGCGCCAAGACAACAACAAAACGTAACGGTTACTGTGAAGATCATCAGAACTTAGGATGGGAAACCCACCAGCGTGGTAAGTCTCGTCATCAACGTGGTTATGGTACCCAATGGGATAAGTTACGAGCACGCATACTCAAACGTGATAAGTATCTGTGTCAAGAATGCTTAAGGTCAGGACGAGCCACCGAAGCGAAAACAGTTGACCACATCATTGCTAAAGCACATGGGGGTACCGATGCGGAAGAAAACCTTCAGTCGTTATGTATTCCATGTCATAGAACTAAGACAGCGAAAGAAAGAATTTAGCCAAATTTGTAACATGTTGATATATAACGATTATACAAAGTTATAAAAATATTTAATTTCAGATTGAAATTATAACACATAGTGAGGAGGGAGGGTCAAATCTCTACCACTTTCGCCTTATAGGACCGCCCCCTTACCTCTTTTCACATCACCGCAGGTTAGAAAACTTTTTTTGGGGAACCCAAGCGATTATTGATAGGAGATTTCTATTATGGCTGGACCGCCTAAAACCCCGTCACATCTGCAATTAGTGAGGGGGAACCCATCAAAACGACCGATTAATAAAAAAGAGCCAAAACCGCCAAAAGGGGTACCCCCAACTCCGAAGCATTTCACTAAGCAAGGTAAGTATTGGTTTAAGCGTATTGCTGAAGAACTTGATGCAATGGGTGTCATGAGTCAGATGGATGCCAAGGCATTGGAGTTACTCGTCGAAGCTTACACTGAATATCGACATCATTGTGATGTTCTCGATGAAGAAGGCTATACCTACAAAAACAATACAGAAAGTGGATTGATGATAAAGGCGCATCCATCCGCTGCAATGAAGGCCGATGCATGGAAACGTATTCGCGCCATGTTAAGTGAATTTGGTATGACTCCCGCTTCTCGAGCAAAAGTCACTATGAACACTCCTGCCGAAGAAGATCCTTTTGAGGCATTTTTGAAAAAGCGCAAATGATGAATGGCAATCGTAGCAGATGGAATTCAGTACGCCGAACAGGTGGTTGCTGGAGAAATTGTTGCGTGCGAACTGGTACGTTTAGCGTGCCAACGGTTTTTGAATGATTTAGAGCATGGGCCTGAGCGTGGCATCTATTTCATTGAAGATCGCGCACAGCACATACTCGATTTTTACAATTTTATTCCTCATGTCAAAGGGGCATTGGCCGGTAAGCCCATTGATTTAATGCCTTGGCATATTTTTATCTTAATTAATATTTTTGGCTTTGTTATTCCGTTAATTGATGAACAAACGGGTAAAGAAGTTATAGATGAAGACGGTGATGTTGTCTTTGTTCGTCGTTTTCGCACAGCTTATAACGAAGTTGCACGTAAAAATGCAAAATCTACATTGTCATCAGGTATTGGGCTGTATATGACCGGTGCCGATGGTGAAGGCGGTGCCGAAGTTTATTCTGCAGCAACGACACGTGATCAGGCTCGTATCGTATTTGAAGATGCGAAGAACATGCTGAAGAAGTCCAAAGCGACATTGGGACGTTTATTTGAGTTTAATAAACTCGCTATCTATCAAGAAAGAACCGCCTCTAAGTTTGAACCGCTTTCTAGTGATGCCAACAACCTCGATGGTTTAAACATTCATTGCGGTATTGTTGATGAATTACATGCACACAAAACTCGTGATGTGTGGGACGTATTAGAAACCGCCACTGGTGCGCGTCTGCAGTCTCTTCTTTTTGGGATCACCACAGCCGGCTTTAATAAAGAGGGGATTTGTTACGAACTGCGGGATTACGGTATTAAAGTGCTTCGTGGCCAAGTCGATGATGATTCGTTTTTCGCGATTATTTACACCTTAGATAAAGACGATGATCCCTTTGATGAAACTGTGTGGCAAAAAGCGAATCCAGGTCTCGGTGTTTGTAAGCGCTGGGATGATTTACGCCGTTTAGCCAAGAAAGCCAAAGAGCAGGTTTCTGCACGGATTAACTTCTTCACCAAACACATGAATATTTGGGTCACGGCTGAATCTTCATGGATGGATATGATGAAGTGGGATAGTGCTCCTGAACTCGCATCACAACAGGAATTACAAACTTATCCGTTATGGGTCGGTGTTGACCTTGCCAATAAAATTGATATTTGTGCGGCCGCTAAAGTATGGAAACAGCCCGATAACGGTCATGTTCATGCTGATTTTAAGTTTTGGTTACCAGAAGACCGACTTGAGCGTTGTTCTAAACAAATGGCAGAACTCTATCGTAAATGGGCTGATATGGGGCATCTCACATTAACCGATGGTGAAGTTGTCGATCATGCTCAAATTAAAGAAGAAATCATCGAATGGGTGACGGGTGAGAACTTAAACGAACTGGGTTTTGACCCGTGGAGTGCGACACAATTTAGTTTATCACTCGCTGAAGAAGGGTTACCCCTTGTTGAAGTTGCTCAAACGGTGCGTAACTTTTCTGAATCCATGAAAGAGATTGAAGCACTGGTTTATGCGGGTAAGTTTCATCATGGCCAACACCCTGTTATGAACTGGATGATGTCGAACGTCACAGTTAAACCGGATAAAAACGACAATATTTTCCCTAATAAATCAACCCCTGAAGCCAAAATAGACGGCCCTGTTGCACTATTTACAGGCATGAGTCGATTATTGGTGAATGGTGGAGATCAGGAACAAAACCTCTCTGATGTCCTCGCTTCTCGAGGCTTACGCTCTCTCTAAGGAAATTTAATGAAATTTTTAACAATAACAGCCTTATTGGTTGGGATTGCGGGTGCCTTTTTGTTGTCATGGGGCGCTTGGTTAATCTACCCACCGATAGGGTATATTTGCGCGGGTTTACTGTGCCTTTTATGGTCATACCTTGTTTCAAGAGCGCTTGGACAACCTAGAAATAACAAGGAGGAATAATGTTTTTTCCTGGGTTATTTCAGAAATCTCAGAAAGAGATGACCTCATCAGAACTGAGTGAGTTAATTGGATTGTCTTATGACACTTATTCTGGTCGAAGAGTGAGTACACAACTCGCTATGCAACTGACTTCTGTATTTAGTTGTATTCGTGTTCTTGCAGAATCGGTTGGGATGTTGCCATGCTCTTTATATGAACAATTAGAAAGAGGAAATAAACGCGCCACCAAAGAACGGTTACACAAATTACTGGCGGTTAAGCCCAATAATTACATGACACCACAAGAGCTTTGGGAATTATTAATTGCCTGTTTGTGTTTAAGGGGGAATTTTTATGCTTATAAGGTGTACGCCTTAGGCGAAGTGGTTGAATTACTACCTCTCGATCCTAGTTGTGTCACGCCAAAATTAAATAGCCAATGGGAGCCTGAGTATCAGGTGACATTTCCAAATGGTAAAAGTGAAACACTGACACAGCAAGAAATCTGGCATGTGCGGATTTTTACTCTTGATGGTTTAGTGGGATTAAGTCCGATCGCCTATGCACGTCAAGCCATTGGTTTAGGATTAGCCACCGAAGAGCATGGTTCGCGTTTATTTGGAAACGGTGCGGTGACAAGTGGTGTATTACAAACGGATCAATATCTAAAAGATGATGCTTACGAAAGACTGAAATCTGACTTCGGTGAACGGCACCAAGGGTTAGCCAATGCACACAAACCGATGATTTTAGAAATGGGGTTGAAGTGGCAACAAATCAGTTTATCGGCTGAAGATGCGCAATTTCTTGAAACACGAAAGTTTCAGTTAGAGGAAATTTGCCGTATTTTTCGTGTTCCCCTTCACATGGTGCAAAACACCGATCGCGCCACATTCAATAACATTGAAAACTTGGGTATTGGTTTTATTAACTACTCACTTGTTCCCTACCTTATTCGTATAGAGCAACGTATTAATGCAGGGCTAGTAAAAGCCAGTAAGCAAGGGACTTTTTATGCCAAATTTAATACTGGCGCTTTATTACGTGGTGATATGAAATCGCGATTTGAAGCCTACTCAACAGGCATTAACTGGGGGATTTATTCGCCTAATGAATGTCGTGAACTCGAAGAGTTAAATCCGCGTGAGGGTGGCGATATTTATCTCACGCCGATGAACATGACTACTAAGCCAGAAACCCAAAAACAAGAGGAGAAAGCGCATGCCGATGACGACCAAACAACGGCTTGATGTGCCATTGAAAATTAAGTCTGTTAGTGACTCTGGCGAGTTTGAAGGCTACGGCTCCGTTTTCGGGGTAAAAGACAGTTATGCCGATATTGTGATGCCGGGGGCTTTTCTTAATTCCCTGAGTCAGTGGAAAGAAAAAGGTTCATTACCCGCCTTACTTTGGCAACACCAAATGGCTGAGCCTATTGGTATTTATACCGAAATGAGAGAAGACAGCACCGGACTCTATGTAAAAGGTCGCCTGTTAATTGATGACGATCCTTTATCTAAACGTGCACATGCTCATATGAAGGCCGGATCACTCTCCGGCCTTTCTATTGGTTACATTCTTAAAGATTATGAATATGACCGCAGTAAAGATGCCTTTCTACTGAAAGAAATCGACCTATGGGAAGTCAGCTTAGTGACATTTCCTTCCAATGATGAAGCGCGAGTCAGTGATGTGAAGTCGGCATTTGCTCGTGGTGAATTACCCACACAAAAAAGTATTGAGCGAGTCCTGCGCGATGTTGGGCTTTCGCGAACACAAGCCAAGGCTTTTATGGCCAAAGGCTACGATGCACTTTCTCTGCGTGATGTTGAGCAAGAAGCATTAGAAACATTGAAATCTATTTTTAAATAATAAAGGAAAAATTATGGCTATTGATCATAAAGACGTTAGTGAAGTTGCGCAGGAATTAAAAGGTCAGTTTGACGAATTTAAAAAGTCGAATGATAAACGTATCGATGCGATTGAAGCTGAAAAAAGTAAGTTATCAGCAACCGTTGATACCTTAAATGAAAAATTATCAGAGTTGGATGAATTAAAAAGCAATTTAGAAGCGGAACTTGCTTCAGTAAAACGTCCAGATGGTAACGTGACGAATAAAGATGTCTCTGAGCATAAAACCGCGTTTGAATTATTTGTGCGTAAAGGTACAGATGATGGGCTTGCGGAATTAGAGCGTAAAGCAATGCAGGTCGGTTCAGATCCTGACGGCGGTTATGCCGTACCCGAAGAACTGGATCGTAATATTATTACGGCATTGCGTGATGAAGTGGTTATGCGCCAAGAGTGTAATGTGATTACGGTTGGGACAGAGAAGTTTAAACGCCTGATTAATCAAGGTGGCACAAATAGTGGTTGGGTCGGTGAAGTGGATAAACGTCCTGAAACCAGCACATCAAAACTCGCGTCTATTGAACCGTTCTGGGGTGAAATCTATGGTAACCCTGCTGCAACTCAAACCATGCTTGATGATGCCTTTTTTAATGTTGAGCAATTCATCACCAGTGAGTTAGCCACAGAATTCGCGGAGCAGGAAGAAGCGGTATTTACCCACGGTGACGGTATTAAAAAGCCTAAAGGCCTGCTGGCATACGGCAGTGACGATAAAGGCGATAAAGAACGTGAATGGGGTAAGTTACAGCATTTGTTATTGAAAAAACCGACAGAAATCACGGCGGATGAAGTCATGAAATTAATTTATACCATGCGAAAAGTGTATCGCACAGGTGCTAAGTTTATGATGAATAACAATACATTATTCCAAGTTCGCACACTGAAAGATGCTCAAGGTAATTACTTGTGGCAACCCGGTCTGCAATTAGGGCAACCTTCTGCATTATTAGGGTATGGCATTGCAGAAAATGAGCAATTTTCTGATGTATCAGCTGACGCTGTGCCGATTGCTTTTGGTAACTTCAACCGCTGTTACACTATTCTTGATCGTATTGGTGTCCGTATGTTACGTGACCCATACACCAACAAACCGTTTGTACATTTCTATACGACGAAACACGTTGGCTCTATGTTGGTTGACAGTAATGCTGTGAAGTTACTGAAAGCTGGAGCCACTAAATAATCTGAGTTTATGTATCTCAGTTTCATATATACCGCTTAATTGCGGTTTTTTTGTGCCTGCGATCGGGATAGGTCGCAGGATTTATTGGAGGTTTCATGGCATTTCCAACTATCGATGAATTGAAACGCCAATGTTATATCGATGGTGATCAGGATGATGATTTGCTTCAACAAAATCTATCGTCGGCAATAGCCGAAGTGGAAAGATTAACAAACCGAAAATTGTATGATGATGAAATACCTGAAAGTGATCATTATGGCTTACTTCTTTCCGAAGATATAAAAATAAGGCTCATGCAAATGGTTGGTTTTTGGTATGAGAATCGTGAAGGTCAATCACTCCCCGAGTCGCTATGTAATGCATTGCGTGAATATCGTATCAGACCCATGCGAGGGCAATCATGAAAGCAGGAAGATTGCGCCAAACTGTCATATTTCAACAGAACGTACCCATTAAATTACCTTCAGGGCAACTTAAAAAAGAGTGGGTTGATATCGCTTCAGTGCGATGCGGAGTAAAACATCTTTCTGGTCGTGAGCTGATATCCGCTAATGCTGAAATGTCAGAGGTTACTGTTAGAGTGTGGATGCGTTATCGACCCGATATTAACAGTACCTGCAGAATGGTTTGGCGTGAGCAAATTTATGACATTCAGTCAGTCATTCCTGATGAGAAATTGACTCGATTAGAATTGCTATGCAAACAAGGAGTTAAACAATCATGAATTTGGATTTCTCCGATCTACTCGACTTATCAAGAGAGTTAGATGTTTTAAGCCGAGCTGAAAGTCATCAAGCGATGCGAAAAGCAACCAATGCGGCCGCAACGTTATTACGTGATGAAATCAGAACGTCCGCACCACGAAAGACGGGAAAATTAGCACGAAATATAGTGACTCGTAATCACAGAATGCGCAATAAAGGTGAGGTTTCTTCGGGCGTTTATGTTCGAGGGAGTAACGCATCAGGCACAAACAGTGATACCTCTATGAAAAGTGATCATCCTAATAATGCCTTTTATTGGCGCTTTCTTGAAGAGGGCACTTCTAAAATGGCGCCAAGACCTTTTATACGTCCCACTTTTGATCGTGAATCGGATAAGGCAGCCAATTTAGCCATTAGCGAATTAAATAGAGCGATTGATGAGGCGCTAGGAAAATGACAGAGGCGGATATCTACGCAATTTTATCACCTGTATTACCTGATAAAGTTTTTCCGTATGTTGCTCCACAATCAAACCCTGCAATAACAGCGCCTTGGTGTGTCTTCTCTTTGTACGATGTCAAAGGCGATGTACTGAAGGGGCAAGCCGAAACAATGACGAATATTCAGGTTGATGTTTATGCCGATACGATTGATGAGGCGAGAACGCTTCGCTTGTTATTTGCTAATGCCTTAACAAAATTAAGCCCTGTTGAAATTTCAGAGAAACAAGACTACGAGCCAGATACAGGATTGTTTAGAGCAACATTTGAGTGCCAAGTTTGGCAATAGCATCGCCTTATTATTCACACTAAAGCCACCTTCGGGTGGTTTTTTTATGCCAATAGGAAATGATCATGTCTAGTAAATATGAAAAAACACAAGGCACTAAAATCAGTGTCTCGAAATTACCCGCAACTGAAGTTAACCCTGCTGATGCGGTATTTTTAGGGATTTCTTGTTCAACAAAAGAAATCAGTTATACCGGTGGGCAGAAATCAGATATTGATGTCACTACGCTATGCTCTGAGGAGCAAGAAGTTACCAATGGATTATCCGCACCTGCAGAGCTCACCATTAATGGTAATTTTACTGATGATGAAGGCCAAGAAACATTACGTACCGCGTATGAAAATGATGAAGTTCATGCATTTAAAGTGGAGTTCCCTTCGGGGATTGGCTATGCCTTTTTAGCCGAAGTGCGTCAAAACAGTTGGAGTGTTTCTACTTCGGGTGTGGTTTCTGCTTCATTTACCCTACGTTTAAAAGGTAAATCTAAGCCGATTAAAAACGGGACTGTTAATTTAAATAAAGGTAGCGAATAACCATGAAAAAACCGTCATTAAAATCACTGGCTTTAAGTGAAAAGAACGCTTTTCGCACAAAGAAAGTGAATGTTGCTGAATGGGAAAATGCGGTTGTTATGCTTCGTGAACCGTCATCACTTGCATGGATGAAATGGCGTGAAATTATTCATCATGATAATGCTGAAGATGAACATTCGTTATCTGACATTGAAATTGCACAACGTAATTTACGTGCCGATGTTGTGATGTTTATTGATGTGTTGCGTGATGAAAACGGGGATGTCGTTTTTGATGAATCAGACATTAACGATGTAATGGCTATTTATGGTCCAGTGCATTCTCGTTTATTAAAACAAGCGCTCGATTTAACTATTTCGGTTGATGATGCAGAAAAAAAGTAGCCCAGCCTGATACTTTCTTTTTAATGACATTGGCGCTCCGTATGGGGCGCACTCTTGATGAACTCACTCGCCAAATGAGCTTGAGTGAGCTTCGGATGTGGATGGCTTTTGATCGCATCAATCCCATCGGTGATATTCGCAGTGATATTCAAACCGCACATATTGTTTCTTCTATTTATCACTCTCAAGGCGGTAAATGCACGCTTTCTGATGTGCTTTTACGGTGGGATCCCAAAGCAACCCAAGAAAGTGATGATAGTTCTAATGGGTTAGAGAATTTCTTTCAGTCTATTTCAGAAAATTAATTATTTTTGCGAGGATAAAATGGCAAAACTACGTGAACTAATTATTAAAATTTCTGCTAATTCTTCCTCGTTTCAATCTGAAATAGCGCGGGCTTCGCGTATGGGAGAAAACTATTATCGGATCATTGAGCAAGGCGGGCGACGCGCCAGTGGTGCATCTCGTGAAATGCAACGCGCTATCCATGATCTAAATGGTGAATTATCGTCCATTAAAAATACCGTATCAGGCGTTGCGGGTGCATTTGCAGGGGCTTTTGCAACACAGCAACTTATCAATTATGCAGACACATGGAGTCAACTCAGTGGTCGATTAAAATTAGCATCTACGTCGATGGAGGATTTTAAACAAGCACAGCAAGAGTTAATGACGCTGAGCCAAAGAACAGGCACATCCATTGCAGCGAATACGAATCTATACAGCCGTGTTGCACAATCCATGCGTGATGCGGGTTATGCTTCAAGTGATGTTGCTAAAGTCACCGAAACCATTGCAACTTCATTAAAACTCTCTGGTGCCAGCACTCAAGAAGCGAGTTCTGTTATTACACAGTTGAGCCAAGCTTTGGCATCAGGCTTGCTTCGTGGTGAAGAATTTAATGCTGTGATGGAAAATGGTGGTCGATTAGCAAAAATGCTCGCTGATGGGCTTGGAACGACGATTGGTGGTCTGCGTGAAATGTCGCAAAATGGACTGCTCACGATGGATAAAATTGTTCCCATCCTGACGAATACGCAACAGTTACGTGCTGAATTTGCGCAGTTGCCTACAACGGTAAGTGGGTCTGCACAGAAGATTGAAAATGCGTTCATGGCATGGATCGGCAATGTTAATGAAACATCAGGTGCTACTCGCACACTATCAACCGCAATGGAGGGGATCGCTAACAATATTGATGGTATAGCCTCTGTTTCTGGTGTGTTAATTGGTTTGGGGTTGGCGCGTTATTTTGGCGGGCTGACAACGAGTGTGGCGAATGCAACCATTGGGGTTGCGCGTGCAACAAAAAGTGAAATAGCACATGCTCAAGCTCAATTGCAAGGTATAAAAATATCAACGGCTAGAGCAAGGGCAGCAGTCTATCGGGCTCAACAAGCAAGGTTAGCAGCACAAAGTGTTGAGCAACAAGCATTGGCTGAGCGCCGATTGGCATCCGCACAAGGAACATTAAACCGGAATATTTCAGCTAGACGTACAGCGCAAGAAAACCTTAATAGAGTAACTTCAGTTGGAACACGTCTTCTTGGTGGTGCAATGGGGTTAATTGGTGGAGTTCCTGGTCTCGTGATGGCGGGAGCGACTGCTTGGTATATTATGCATCAGCGCCAGCAAGAGGCGAGAAGATCTGCCCTTGAGTATGCCAATACGCTAGATACTCTCAAAGAACGCATGCCTAACATGACTTTATCCCAGTCGCATGATGAGTCAAAAAATATAAAGAAAACGCTTGAAGTTCAAATTGAAGAATACGAAAAGCAAATTGCTAAAATCAAAAACATGGAGCGTGGCATAGTAAGTGCTCAACGTGAAGCGGATAACTTGCCGGAAGGTGTAGCAAGAGAAAGATTGCAATGGCGTATAAAAGAAACCGTATCTGCATTAGCCGTTGAAACTCAACGGTTGTCTCAAATGGAACAAGAGAAAGAAAGAACAACAAGCGCATTAAATGCGGTAGACAGTCAACGGAATTTTCTTATACGTCAGCAGGACTTAGAACAAAATAAAACCCATCAATCACTACTATTAATGAATGCCGAGCAAACCAAATTCAATCAAATCATGAATATTGGTAATAGTGTCTTAGCGACTCGACAGGCATTAGTTAATATTCCAATGCGCATTCCCAATGCAACATTAACTGATAAACAGCAAGCGTTAATAGATAATTCTGAGCGAAATAAAATTCTCTCTTCATTAACAGGTGAGGCAAGGGTCATTAAACAAGCTGAATTTTCTGCTGACGATGAGGGATTAACAAATACACCCGAACATGCTGAAAATAGGCAGAAATATATTAATAACCAAGTTGTTGCTTATCAAAATCAACAGAAAATCAATGAATCTCTTCAAACAGGAAAGGCAACCCAAAGTGCCTATGAAAAAGCGCAAAAAGAAGCTGAAAGAACCGCAGAACAATATGAGCGGAAAATAGCAGATTTAAGTGTGGCAACAGAGGTTCAGAAGGTTAGGGCTTCACAAGGTGAAAAAGCCGCTTCTCTTTATGCAGCATCACATGAAAATGGGGCTAAATGGACGGATAAGCAAAGAGAAGCAATTGAACGCTCATCTGTTGCTCTCGCAGAATGGACGCAAAAAGCAGATGATGCCGTCAAAAAGCATCGTGATATGGAAGAGGCCCGTAAAAAACTGCAAGAAGCCACAGTCAAATTTAACGATGAAGCCTCGTTAGCGACTCAAACCAATAGCATGAGTTCGCGAGAAAAAAGCTACTTTGAAGAAAGCCAGCAAATAGACCGTATCTACAATGAATCAGCAAAGAAAACAGAAGATATTGAAGCCAGATCTAAAGCATTAGATGCATTGGAAAATAAATATCGAAGTATTGCTCTTGCTGAATCTGAATGGACCGCTGGTTTAACGCGTGGAATGAAAGATTGGGTTGAAGAGAGTGGTAATTATGCTACTCAGACAGCCTCTGTTGTTCAAAATGCTATGGGTGGGATGGTGGACACGATCAGCGATAAATTAAATGGCAATAAAGCCAGCTGGAAAGATTGGTCTGTTAGCGTGTTGAAATCTATTCAAAATGTACTCATTAATGCCGCAGTAGTGAATAGTCTAAATGCAATGGCCGGTGCTGGTGGTTGGATGGGGGCTGTTGGTGGATTTTTAGGTGGTGTATCTGCCCATGCTAAAGGTGGGGTACATAGTTCAGAAAGCCTTGGTTCTTATAGTAATCAAATCGTTAGCTCACCCACTTATTTTGCCTTTGCTAAGGGGGGCGCGCCTAATCTCGGACTCATGGGCGAGGCGGGGAGTGAGGCTATAATGCCATTAACTCGAACTGCAGATGGCAACTTAGGGGTTAGAGTTGTTGGTGGTAATAATCAGGGCGCTCATTCAGCACCTCAGGTTTACATTACCATTGATGGTAACGGTAATTCAGAAACTCAATCAACGAATGGATTCGAGCAGTTTGGTGCGGAGATTGGCCGATTTGTTGATAGCCGTTACCGAGAGTTAATGTCTAAAGATATTAGGCCGGGTGGTTTAATTTGGAATGCAACTCGAGGAGGCCGTTAAAAATGGAAACATTCACTTGGTGTCCGCGTGTAAATCCGACTGAAGATGTCTCTTATAACACAAGGAAAGTCAAGTTTGGGGATGGTTATGAACAAGTTTCTGGCAATGGTTTAAATTCACGCAGTCAGAAATGGTCAATGGAGTTTGTGGGTGATGAAGACTACATTTCAGCTATTCGTCACTTTATTGATAAACACGCAGGAATAAAGTCATTTTTCTGGAAACCACCTCTTGAGCCACTTGGATTGTATCGTTGTGATGAACACAAACTCATTCCGAATGGTGCAGGGAATTACACCCTTTCTTTGGTTTTTATTCAGGCATTTAAATCATGATCACAGCTGATTATCAAAAATTAGAGCCGGGCAATACTGTCCGGCTTTTTGAAGTTGATGGTACAGAATTTGGTGTTCCTAATATTCTGAGATTCCATGCATACAATATTCCCATCACGGAAGAGGAAATGCAAAAGGCTAAAGGAGAAATAGAGGCTAAGTCTATTTGGTGGCAAGGGAATGAATATGGGGCATGGCCAGTTAAAATAGAAGGGTTAGAGTCCTCTACAACGGGATCTAGTGCTAATCCTAAATTATCAGTGGCTAATTTAGATAGCTCAATAACCGCATTATGTCTGCATTATGATGATATGTTGAAAGCAAAAGTGATTATTCACGATACACTTTCTCATTATCTCGATGCGGAGAATTTTAGTGATGGGAATGTTTCTGCAGATCCCACCCAAGAGCGATTATCTGTCTTTTATATTGATAGTAAGAGTGCAGAAACAAATGAGTTTGTTGAATTTACACTGGCGAGTCCAATGGATTTACAAGGTGTGATGATACCTACTCGGCAACTACATTCAATGTGTACGTGGTGTTTACGAGGGCAATATAAATCGGGAGATGGGTGTGATTATGCAGGGCAAAATGGTTATTTTGATAAACAAGGTAATCCTGTTGATGACCCATCACTAGATAAGTGTAGTGGTTTATTGAAAACGGGGTGTGTACCGCGATTTGGTAAAAATAATCCTCTTCCTTTTGGTGGTTTTGTCGGTACCTCGTTGTTACGGAAATAATAATGATGCAAAAGAAAATACGAGAGGCGATATTTTCTCATGCAAAAAAGGAATATCCCAAAGAAGCATGTGGCGTTATCGTACAAAAATCCAGAGTAAAGACGTATTTACCTTGTGTAAATGTAGCTACAACACCTCAAGAGCACTTCGTTATTTCTCCCCAAGAATATGCATTATGTGAAGACCAAGGCGTCGTTATTGGTATTGTTCATAGTCATCCAGATGCTACGACTCAGCCTTCTGAGTTAGATCAGGCTCAATGTGATGCACTGGCTATCCCTTGGTATATTGTCAGTTACCCCGAGGGGGATTTTCGTGAAATTCTTCCTCGAGGCGAACTTCCTCTTATTGGCCGTCCATTTGTGCTTGGTTTTACGGATTGCTGGGGCCTAATAATGAGTTATTTTAAGCAGACACATAATATTGTATTACCTGATTATCGTGTTGATTACCCGTGGTGGGAGCAAGGTGAAGATCGCTATATGGATAATTGGCAAGAAGCGGGGTTTATGAAAGTAGAAGGTGAACCACAAGTAGGCGATATGGTTGTTATGCAGGTTCAATCCAATGTTGCAAATCATGCTGGTATTATTCTGGATGATGGCATGTTATTACATCACCTTTATGGGCGATTAAGCCAGCGAGTTCCTTATGGTGGTTATTGGCGTGATCGCACAGTTATAATATTGAAACATAAAATAGTCATGACAAATTAATTAACCATAGATACCCTTGTTAAGGTATTTCTACTATTGGGATGATGTCATGAAAAATATACTTGTTATTTTTATAGCGTTATTTATTTCGGGTTGTGTGGCAAGACCCACGATGATAGAAGAGCAAAATGCTGATTATGGTGAAAAACCTAGTAAAGAATTTTATGAAGGAAAAATAAAATCATATCAGGAAGGGCGTTTAAAAGATCCCATGTCAGCAATATACTCTTTCACTGAACCAAGAAAAGGATGGTGTATATTCGATGGTAAAGTCAATTTTGGCTGGATTGTTAATTACACGCTAAATGCTAAAAATTCATACGGTGGTTATGTGGGGGCTAAACCTGAATTCACTATAATAGTGGATGATATATCATGGCATATGCCGTATCACTTAAAGAGTAATTGTAGCTACCAGTAATATTATACTGAATAACCCGCCAAGTGCGGGTTTTTTTATGGAGTTTTTATGCAAGAAGAAAAAATGGTAACAATAGAGTTAAGCGGAATATTAGGCAAAACATTTGGTAAAACTCATCAGCGCATAATTACGACAACATCAGAAGCAATCAGAGCACTTTGTTGTACCTTAAATGGATTTGAACAGTATTTAAATACCAGTAAATCACGAGGATTAACATACGCAGTATTTAAAGGGAAAAAGAATATCGGTGTTGATGATCTTAATTTACCGATATCAGAAGAAATTATTCGTATCGTTCCCATTGTGATGGGGAGCAAAAGAGGGGGTGTTTTTCAGACTATTTTTGGTGCCGTCCTTGTTGCTGCTGCTATATGGCTACCTTGGGGTTCCGCATTATGGGCCAGTAACCTTTTATTTGCTGTTGGCGCATCAGTGGCTATTGGCGGTGTTATTCAAATGCTTTCACCTCAACCGAAAGGTCTTGCAATGCAAGATCAAGGTGAAAACAAACCTTCGTATGCGTTTGGCTCTCCTACTAATACCGTTTCTCAAGGTTACCCTGTGCCAGTGCTGTATGGCGAAAGAACTATTGGTGGTGCCATCATTTCTGCCGGTATTTATGTAGAAGATCAGCAATAAATCTATTTGGAATAATCTAATGAGAAAAACAATTCACGGTCAAAAAGGGGGCGGTGGTAGTCCTCGAGTGCCTGTTGAGCAACCTGATGATTTACAATCTATTGCTAAAGCAAAGTTACTCATTGCCTTGGGTGAGGGAGAATTTGCCGGAGAGTTAACGGCACAAAATATCTTTCTTGATGGCACACCGTTAGAAGACACTGAAGGAAATGCAAATTTTAGTGGTGTTACGTGGGATTTTAGACCAGGCACGCAAGTACAGACTTATATTCAAGGATTACCTAGCGCTGAAAATGAGATCAATGTTGGTTCTACGATTTCGAGTAAAACACCGTGGGTTCACACATTTACCAATTCACAATTATCAGCTATTCGGGTTCGTCTAAAGTGGCCTTCATTATTCAAACAAGAAGATAATGGGGATTTGGTGGGTAATGAAGTTAAATACGCCATTGATTTACAAACTGATGGTGGTAGCTGGAAAACTGTTATTGATAGTGCCGTAAAAGGAAAAACGACATCAGGTTATGAGCGAGCACACAGAATTGATTTACCTGAATCGACAACATCATGGTCACTACGTGTTAGAAAAGTCTCTAATGATGCTAATAGCAGTAAAATCGGTGATACGGTTGTTTTGCAAAGCTACACTGAAGTCATTGATGCTAAATTTACCTATCCTCATACAGCGTTACTTTATATTGAGTTCGACTCTAAACAATTCAACGGCTCTATTCCGCAAATAACGTGCAAACCGAAAGGGCGCATAATCCGAATACCCTCAAATTACAATCCTATTGATCGCACCTATACGGGTGTATGGGATGGTTCCTTTAAATGGGCATGGACCAATAACCCCGCATGGGTTTTCTACGATATTGTTATCTCTGATAGATTTGGTCTTGGACAACGAATAAATCAACAACAGATTGATAAATGGGAGTTATACCGTATAGCGCAGTATTGTGATCAATTGGTACCCGATGGAAAAGGTGGTGACGGCACAGAACCTCGTTATGTCTGTGATGTTTATGTGCAAGATAGAAATGAAGCGTATAACGTGTTACGTGACTTTGCAGCCATCTTTCGAGGAATGACCTATTGGGGTGGCGGTCAGATTGTGACATTAGCGGATATGCCTCGTGATATTGATTATAGCTATACCCGAGCTAATGTGATTGATGGCAAATTTATTTATTCAAGCAGTAGCAGTAAAGAAAAGTATTCCACGGCATTGGTTTCGTATTCAGATCCGCAAAATGGATATGCTGATGCAATGGAGCCAGTGTTTGAACCTGATTTAGTTTCTCGGTTTGGGTTTAATCAATTAGAAGTTACCGCAATTGGTTGCACCCGACAAAGTGAAGCCAATAGAAAAGGGCGCTGGGGAATACTGACAAACAATAAAGACAGAATGGTGACATTTTCTGTCGGGCTAGATGGGAACATTCCGCAACCCGGTTACATTATCGCTGTTGCTGATGAGTTGTTGTCAGGAAAAGTCACTGGTGGTCGAGTGAGTGCTATCAATGGCAGAAATATCACGTTAGATCGCGTTTCAAGTGCTGTAAGTGGTGATCGCTTAATTCTTAATCTTCCTTCAGGGCAATCGCAAGCAAGAACGATACAAACAGTATCAGGGAAGGTGATCACGGTTACAACGGAGTACAGTGAGACACCAGAGACAGAATGTGTTTGGGTTGTCGAATCAGAAGAGCTGTATGCGCAACAATATCGCGTTGTCAGTGTTACAGAAAATGAGTCAAATCAATTTACTATTACCGCCATTCAGCATGATCCCAGTAAATATGAACATGTTGATTCTGGCGCATTGATTGATGAAAGGCCCATTAGTGTTATTCCTCCTAATAACCAGCAAGCCCCGAAAAACATTGTCATCGACTCTTACTCCATTGTAAGCCAAGGCGTTAGCATTGAAACGATGCGAGCACAGTGGCCACAAGTTGAAAACGCAATCTCTTATGAAGCGCAATGGCGTAGAAATGAGGGTAACTGGGTCAATATGCCTCGTAGCTCCATTAACTCTATTGAGATTCCTAATGTTTATTCAGGTCGATATTTAGTCCGTGTTCGAGCCATTAATGCTTCTGAGATCTCAAGCGGGTGGGGGTATTCTGACGAAAAAACGTTAACAGGCAAAATGGGTAATCCACCCAAACCGGTTAACTTTAGAGCGTCGCCCTTAGTATTTGGCATTAAGTTAGACTGGGGATTTGGTGAAAACACTAGTGATACATTAAAAACTGAAATTCAGTACAGCAAAACCAATGATGGTGAAGGTCTGATGCTGTTATCTGATGTTCCATACCCATCGCGAACATATGAAATGGCTGGTCTAGCAGCAGGTATCGCGTTTTATTTTAGAGCAAGGCTAGTGGATAAAACAGGCAATCAATCTGAGTGGACTGAGTTTATTCGGGGAGAATCGGAGTTTGATGTAGGTACAATATTGCCAGAGCTAGATGGACATTTCATGTCATCGGAAGCCGGCCAACAACTTAGTAAACGCTTGGATTGGAATGCTGAGACAGCACTTATTCTTAGTAACGCTGACTCTCAACTATCACGTAGTTTGTTAGTGAAACACGGTCAATCTCAAGCTGGAATTAAAGAACTATGGCAAGTTCGTGCAACGGATAACGAAGCATGGGCACAGGAAGTTAAAGAAATTTACTCTGCGGTTGGTGATAACACATCTGCAATTAAAGAGACTCAAACTTCAATTACTGAGCTAAATAAGGCGTTCGGTCAAACAACTACGGAGATCCGCACTGAGTTAAAAACAACTAATGATGCAACAAATAAACGCATTGATGGTACCAATCAAGATTTAGCTAATACTAATCAGAAGTTAGGCAATACAGATAAGGAAATGGGGCGTATTGCTGCGGATGTCGTGACAAATAAGGAGGCTATCAGTAAAACAAACGAAGCAATGGCTAAATCTGAAGAGCAGGTACAGGCTCAATTCGGTAAACAGCAGGGCATGATTAACCAAAAAATGCAGGCCGAGTTTAGTCAAACTGGTGATGGTGTTGTCACGCACTCAATTAATATCACGATTGTTCATGACAAAGTTAAATATAACGCAGCAGGGCAAGTGATTAGTGCTCAAGTTAAGAATGGCAAGCTTGAATCATTCTTTGGTTATAACGCGAATAATTTCGCTTGGTACAACCCCGCAAATGGCAAGATGGAATTATTCATGTATGCCAAAAATGGACAATTCTTTGTTCGAGATTTATTTATCGAAGATGGTTCTATTACAAATGCAAAAATAGGGGATGTCATTCAATCAAATAATTATGTGGCGGGAAAATCAGGCTGGATAATTAATAAAAACGGATACGCTGAATTTGATAATGCAAAATTTAGAGGAGAAATTAAAGCCACTAAAGGCACAATGAATAATGTGATTATTGATAAGGATTGTGAAATTAAGGGCACTTTAAAAGTAGAGAATATCGAAGGCGATATAGTTAAGTTTTATTCTCTTGGTAATGGAGAAACAATTACAATACCAGCACAATCTTTTGACCGCGTTATTCAAGTAGTCACTATAGCGACGACACATAATAGTAAGTGGTGTCGATTATGGTTAAACGATGATAAGTTCTTTGAAATTAAAAATGGTGGACGAGTCGATGATTTTTATTATTGGAATTCACCATCAACAACGTTAAAAGCAAATACACCGGGTATATTTAGATATGACAGCGAAGATAGATATTTCAAAATAACACTATTAGCCTGCAAGCAATAAGGAAATAAATCATGATATACACAACAGGCACTGTTAACACAGTGTCAGGGTCTGCTATTGTCCGCGGAACTGGTACTAAATTTAAAAATAATAATCCCGCCATTAATATCGGAATGACGATTTTAATTAAATCAGGAAATACTAATATTCCGTATATGATTAAATCGGTTAATTCCGATACTGAATTAGTATTAGCACATCCCGCATTAGCTACAGCAACGAACACTACATTCTCAATTCATGTTACAGAACCCGATAATAATAGTGATGCAGCAAGAACGATGGTTGCAATAAATGCATACACACAATATTTTCTCGATGCGATGAATACATGGATGACTCAGACTGGGCAAACAAAAATTGAAATGCCGAACGGTGAGATTGTTACGCTAGATAGCATTAAGAAGATGCAAGGGGATATTAGTAAAAAAGCGGATGATAATAAAACAGTACATATTGGGGATTTTGGTGTTGGTGCTGGTGCAACGTCATCTGGTATATCCCCCCCGTTTTTTGAGAATGCTAACAGCGCTTCCAATGCTGGATTTTATGCTGGTGGTGGCACTAATTCAACAAATTACTATGACAAATATGCGCCTATGTGGGTCGGTGTTCGTCAAGGCGGAGACGGTAGTGGGACTATTGTTCAATTCCAATTTAGTGCGGATGGTAGAAGGTTAGCATCTAGGTTTCGTGATAGAAATATTTGGAGCGAGTGGATTGATTTCCCAAGTAAAGCTACATCAGATACGCAAAAATTTGATGGGCAATTAGTGTCACATAATGGTTTGTTTAGTTTTGATAAATCTAATCCAACAAATTATTTTGGGTTGCTGAAAGCTGAAAAAGGCATGCCATATGGGCTTTATTGTTCCTATGATGGGGCTGGGTATACTGTTCGCTTCCCTGAAAGAAAAGCGGGCACAATGATGCTAGTTGGTGATTATGGTTTAGGTTCTATAAACCCAACATTTACTAATGATGATTTAAAAAACACCCATCACACTTCTTTTTTTATGCAGGGTGGTGGTAGCGGGACTAACCTCTTTACAAATCATGGGTGCGGCATTCACCTTGCTTATAATTCAACAATTAAAGCTGGCTTGTTTGTTAATGCGTCAACTGGCGTTACATATTCATATTATTCAGATGTCCGTATTAGTGATGGGTTTACTAGGGTAAGGAAGATATATAGCGAGGCTAATACAACAACTGATAGCAATGGTTTTATTAAACGCGCCTCTCCAATCATCGACATCAATCCTGACGGCACATTTACAACTAACGACGAATCAGAAGGTGCAACTGTTACTCGAGTGGCTCAGGGTGAATATCTTATCGAGGGTGTATTAGGTTTTAACTCAGATGCAGGCTGGGGCGGTGTTGATGGCGGTATTGAAATTCCACTTGATGTCAATAAACAACCTCTTATTTGGGTTAACTCTGAAGTAAATGAGGACGGTTCTATTCTCGTTAAAACGTATCATCGTACTCATCCTAACGCACCAGAGTTTGCTAATAATGAAATTGACGGTTTCAATGACGGAGACCCAATTGATATTCCTGATGGCCGCTTTATTTCTGTCCGTGTACAGATGCCAGAGCAATCAATCTATAACGTGAGAATGCGTGAGATGGAAGAAGCGCAGAAAACGGAAGAGGAACGTAGGCAAAAAGAAGAGAAGATGAAAGAGTAGTACGGTTAAGGTGAGAACGTTATATTGCTGTAATAATTAATGATATTAGTTTATATGTGAGGCTGTACTGTTATGTCATGCTATATTAATCGATGGAGTGATAAAAAGATTTCTAAATTATTCAAAAAGGCATTACATAATGAAAATGATTTTTAATCTAGATGGCTCAAAAATACGACTCTCATCTTTACAGTATAAAAGTAAATTGAAGCAGATCGAGATAATGCGCAACTGGTTTTTCGATAACTACGAGGATCCTGCAGATTCTTGCCCTCATGAAAGCCGTGAGGGTGGATATTATTATGTTTATGGTGGTCCATATGATGCAAGTGAAGAACTAGAGGCGGTATTTGGGGAACATGTAAAGTTTGAGTATATCCAAGAATTAGTAGATGAGTTACAAGAGATATGTTGGGATTGGTCTGGCCGGCCAGATAATATTGATGATTGGTATGATGAAGATTTGTACAACGCGGTAATATCTTCCAAGCATCCTTTCAGTAAGTTTCTTGATAATATTGAGAAAATAAAAATTCTAGCAGAGAGCAAGCATACTAATACTCAAAAAGAACATCTACTTGGTATTTTATTTACCAACGTTATTACAGCCTTAGAAACACTTTATGTTGAACTATTTATCAACTCTATAGAGAAAGATGATTCTTATATTTCTAATTGCATAGAAAAAGGGAAAACTGAATTTAAAGTAAGCAAAGAAATTGCTGCTTTGCCATTCAAAGGAGAATCTATTGGAAAAATAAGAGAGGAGCTAATAAAAGCAATAAAAGAGCATTTAATTAGTACAAGTTGGCATAATGCAAATATAGTTGTTAAACGATATAAGGCAACGTTTGGTATTAATATCCAGAGAGATTGGCCAATAGAGAATATTGAAATAGCAACGATAACACGTAACCATTTAGTACATCGTGGCGGTAAGGATAAAGATGGTAAACTGGTAGAGGTTACGAAGCAAAGTTTAGATAAGTTGATAAACGATGCTGTATCAATAGGTGAAAAATTAAACGATAGCCTCAAAGATGCATTGCAAAAGAAAACTAGCCTAACCGAATACGAATTTTGAATAAGACTGGGCACTAGTACAGATTGGTGTCCAATCAGAATCATCATAACTAAATAAAAATCCTTCATATATTCTTGTTAAAGGTAAGGGGGGATTATTAAATATAAACTAGTCATTTTTTTTCAACGAATTAGCCATTTCGTACATTCTTTTCGAGCGAGTATTTAATTCTTTTATTATATCTAATATTGTAAGCGAAGGATTATTTTCTATCATTTTTACTACGTCTTCTATTGCATTAGCTCGTGTTGATAGCTCGATAATAGATGTTCGCCTATTATTTTCTTGCATATCTTCCCACATTTCATCTGTATCGTAGGAATTAAATTGAATGTATGTATGAGGGGGATTATGGTAAACCTTATCAATACTACAAGGCATCCAATCATCACCAGTGGCAATATCAGCATCAAAAGGTACGGTTTTATCTATTTCTTGTAATTGCTTAATTAATTCTGAGGTTTTCATTTTATACCCTTAACGCGATCTTAATAAAAATTACAATCATTAAATTACTTTCTTCAAGATTATCTATCTATTAATTAAAAAATCAATCAATTAAAATTGAATGGGGAATGAATTTAAACTGATTGATCATATTTTTGCAAATATGAAAATTTGATAGATATTCATAATGTTCATTTTATTTTTGGGTGTATACAGATGCTAGAGAAATCAGTCTATAACGTAAGAATGTGTGAGAAGAAAGAAGCGCAGAATATCAATAAGATATTAGAAATTGATAACGAATCCGGTTTTTAGCTCGTGGATGAGCTAGAGATATAATGATGATCCCTAATGTGGCTGAAACTAACTGATTGTTTTCTAGTTATTTTTTAGTTTATTGTACTTATATAGTTCTGATGTTTTTTAAATATGAAACGTAGATTATATGAGTAATATTGATGCATCTGTATTCTATAAGGCTATTAATTTTGCTATGTATGTGGCCAGAAACATCAAATGTTAAAATAGGAGTGTGAAAACTGTTCACTAGTATCTGGAAATTTAGTGAAATGAGATCAGCGTAGTAATAGCAACCAATGATCATTCATTTATTATCTTAAGCTTGCTACACTCAGTAGAAAGTTTTTTTAAATTTTTCAAGCTTAGAATGGAGTTACAAATGGTTGCATCAATACTTGCCAACGAATATGTAAGTGGTTTTGGATATTTAGTTGGCGTTGTTTCTGGTGTCATTGCTATATATCAAACTATACAAGTGACTAAGAGAAACAATAAGATTAAACAACTTAATATAACAATTAATGAGCTAAACTCACAGATTACCACAAATAAAAACACTGTAAGTCAAGGAGAACGATCTCAATATTTTCAAGATAATAATGGTCCTGTAAATATAGATAATCGAGGGTAATTATGTCATCAGGTGTTAATTTCAACGGTAATACCGGACCAGTACTCATAAATAATCAACCAAGAGTCTTGCGAGCAAGTGTTATTGGAAAATTGGTTGAGATTATTTCCAGCTCTGTAGGTGGAGGACCAAGCTTAAGAAGAACAGCATCAGAAATTAATGTCAAGATTTCATTCAATGACCTGAAAAGAAATCGATGGGTTGCAGAGTTGTATAAAGAAGATGCATTGTTGGTAGATAATTCAGTACAAACATTAGATAGTATAATTTATCAAGGTAGCGCGAAGCTCAAAAGACAATTTAGAATCTATTATAATGAGGCATTAGGGGTATACGGACTTTATGAAAAGCCGTACGATATGAATATTATAAAGAAAAACTCAGATAATATCGTGGATAAGGTAATATTGTTGGCTAAAGAGACTGTTAATTCTTGCTCTGATTTAGGAACGGAATTCTTACAAGAAGATATTGATTATGGGATTAAGATGATTGTTAGTTATTCAATTATCGAATGCATTGTATTGGAGAACCCTAATGATTACAATTGATACGGATCCTAAAGCTAATCCTATATATATTGGTGGGTTGATTTTGCGAAGTTTTCGAGCCAATAATTCGAGGATTATTAATATTTCTCATCTATATGATAGGGTTAATGATCTATTTGAATTATCTTTTGATCTTTTTCTTTATTCTTTAGATTGGCTATTTGTTATTGGTACGGTTCAGTTAGATGGGAATGGAGGCATTATTTATGAGGCTCAATAAACTCACTATATTAAAAGATAATAGAGTTGTGAGGGAAGTTAAATTTAAAGATGGTCTTAATTTGATAGTCAATAAACGAACTTCAGGAAAGGAGAGTGGTAATAGTGTCGGTAAATCAACATTGTCAAGAGTATTGGATTACTTATTTATGTCTTCTGGTAATGATATTTACCATGATGCTGAATTTAGAAAGGATATTCCTGAAATAGTTTCATTGATTAATGAAAGTACATTGTTGTTTAAATTAGACTACGATACAGTTGAGAATAAAAATACAACTGTATCAAGAATAATTTCCACGGATGAAAAAAAATCAAAGTATTTTGTAGGTGATATTGAAGTTGACAAAAAAGAGTATTCAGATTTTATTTCACAGTCGGTTTTTGGTTTAACAACCGAAAAGCCAACATTGAGAAATGTTTCGCATAAATTCATTAGAAATACGAATGAAAAAATGCAAAAAACTCTTAATTTCTTACATGGCAACACAACTGCAGATGCTTATGATTTACTATATTTATTCTTATTTGGTTTCAATGGATTACCACTGATAAAGAAGAAAGAAGATTGTAATAAAGAAATTAAAAAACAAAAGACATATTTAGCTGCATATAGAAATCCTCATAGGGAAACTGTTCTATCAAAAATGATAAAACCTCTTAAAAAAGAAATATTAGAGGCTGAAAAAAATATCAAGAACTTTGATTTTAAAGATAGCCATGATTTTAGTTTAAAAAAATTATCAAAAATACAGGCCGCTATCAGTAATTACTCTTTGATATATGCTACGTTGAATATGCGTGTACAGAATATTGAAGACTCAATTTTATCACTCAAAAATAACGTAACTCAGATTGTAGAAGATGACTTGATTGATATTTATCGTTCTGCTGGTGTTTATTTTAAAGACGAACTTAAAAAATCATATGAAGAAATGGTTTTATTTCACAATAATGTTATAAATAATAAAATTACTTTTCTTGAGTCTGAGTTGTTAAAGAAAAAACAGGAAATTAGGCAAATTAATACGGAAATAAATATATTACACGAATCAGAATCCTCTCTATTTAAAACAATTAAGGAACCTGAAACATTAAAGTCTATCAGTCAACTCTACAATAGATTAACTGACTTGCGCGAAAATTATTCGAGTATAGAGACCAATCTTGCACGAATAAATGACACTATTAATCAAATAAAGGTCTTAGAAGAAAACCGAGAGAAATTACTATTAGATATAGATTTAGCTGTTAAAGGTCTAGAAAAAAATATTGAGATATTTAATGAATTTTTTGGCGATTTAACTAAAGAAATATATAACGAAAGATATATTTTTGATCTATCCTTTGATAAGGATAAAGGGAAGTGTAATTTTGATATATCTTGTATTACGCCAAATAGTAATGGTGGTAAAAAGAAAGGAGAAATAACAGCCTTTGATTTAGCGTATATTAAATTTGTTAATAAAGTAAAGTTAAAAAGACCAACTTTTATTATTCATGATAGTATTGAAGATGTTGATGTAAATCAAATTAGAGACATATTTTCAGAAGCAAATAGTATTAAAGGCCAATATATTGTATCCATCTTAAGTGATAAATTCTCTGATGAAGAAGATTTAAAGCTGATAGCAGATAACTCGATTCTTGAACTATCTTCAGATAATAAATTTTTTAAAGTATAATTAGAAAAAATTGATTAGATAAAAATTCCCCCTTCTAGATCATGAATCCTGACCTTTTATTGAGGTGCGTTGAGCTATTGTAAGTTCTTCGCACTTAATCTTTATCACTAACATCAGTATCGTTGTCTTTTATAATTATACTTGCAATTTAAGGTATCTATGTATTAAAGGTTTTCCATTGTAGCCAATACAGCTAGAGCATTGTATTAGTCGTTCGGCTTTGAATTGTTCCTGCTAAGAAATATATATTTTCGATGAGTACAGATAAGCGTTATTATTTTGAGAATATCCAGAGATTGAGCTGACAGAAAGAGAAAGGCAATAAGTTTACTCTCGGTTAGCTTTATTCACTTGATATGGACTGTCTAGAGTTCTGTTCTTGCTGATTTTTTGCATATCAAATACTGACTTAGATGTATAAAACATATTATGATGTGATATGCCAGCGGAAGCTGAATCTGTGGTTATCAAAACCAATAAAAGTATTATGGTAATCAAATAGTTATAAAAAGGCATAACCATTGTCTTTTAGGTCTATGAAGAGTAAATATACCTTAATAAACAAATAGTTAATAATAGCGGGTTTATATAATGCTACGCCACATGGGTTGGACAGAAGCTGCTGACTTAATCATTAAAGGTATGGAAGGCGCGATTGCCGCTAAGACCGTAACTTATGATTTCGAACGTCAATTAGAAGGCGCTAAACTGCTGAAATGTAGCGAGTTTGGTGACGCGATTATCAAACATATGTAATTGTTGATTTGATAAATAGTTAACGGGAGCTTATTAGTTCCCGTTTATTTTTTGCACTATAAAATTCTTCCCCAAAATATCCCCAAAACTCTTCCCCAAAACTGTTCAATTAAACAGCAATAATTTGCCATTCTTTTCCTCTATCGTCGTGGTATTTATCGGTCATATTTTGTGTTTTATGCCCCAATAATTTTTGTGTATTAATTCCTTGTTCTCGATAAAGTCGCTCAGATAAAGATCGCTGTTCATGGAAAGTAGGTGCTGTACCTTTTTCCCAAGTTAACCCACATTTATCTCGCGCTTTTTTAAATGTTGTGGTTAACGTATTTGGCGTGACTTGTTCACCTCGTTTCGCTTGTGCGGTGGTATGCCGATAATGCACGAGATATTTGCTCACAACCGCGTCACGACATTGAGCAACGACATCCCTTAAGGAAAGATTGATAGCCTCACATTTTAGCGAGAGAGGGATGGCCAACTTACTGCCTGTTTTCTCTTGCTGTATATGTAACATGTCATCCCAAATATCAGAGAATTTCATTTTACAGATATCACCGATCCGCTGACCTGTGGTTAAGGCCAGCAACATGCCGCATTGCAGGTAAGGAGGGTGATTCTTGGCTTGCTGATAAATAGTCCGCCATTCGTCCAATGTCATGCGTTCTCTTTTCACTCGGTTCCGTGGTTGTTTAGTTGCTTTCGCAGGATTGTAACCAGGCGGAACATAGCCAGCATGTTGAGCTTCTTTAAATACATCAATAAGCACCATGCGAACAACCTGCGCCATTCTTGAATGTCCTAATACTTTGACGGAATCTATTATTTCAGCAATATCTAAAGCGGTTATCTCTTTTAATATTTTCGTACCACAATACTGACGGAATAAATTAATAGGTTTCATTTTTTGTCGATAAGAATTAATTTTTAATTCACCAATATCTAATCTTTCTTTTTGAATATCTAAATATTTATCCATCCATATATCGACAGATATTTCAGACTTGTTTGTTTTAATTTTTGATAACCGTTCATTAATACTTAATAACTGTCGAGTATGTTGTTCAGCAATAATTGTATTGGCTTGAATGGCGGTTTCTCTCGCTTCTTGCTCGTCGGTGCCTAAGCTGTGAAATTTACCGGTGATAGGGTGTTTATATTGCCAATAAATTTTGCCGTTACGTTTATCTAACTTTCGATATAGATTAGGGATGATAATTTTATGGGTTCGTGGTCGAGCAGCCATCTGTAATTATCCTCTTAAGTCGTTCCGTTGATTTAGTAGGAATTTGAGGGAGAGACAGATAGCCCACATAACGAGCTTCTCTATCAACCATCCACTTGCGGCCAACTTTCATTGCAGGTGGTGCAATAAGGTTATTCTTTGCGTATTTTTGTAATACCGTCATGCAAGGAGAGGCATCTCCAAATTCCAACCTTGCCCACGCTTCAAGAGTCACCATTCTTGACATATTTTCTCTCCATACTGCCGTATACAGTTTAAATAGACGTTAATTATGCTGGTGGTATTTATTTAAACTTTTTAGAACTGTTTATTTAGCTCCTTTTACTTAATTCATTAAATCTACGTAAAAATAAAACTTTGGCTTGTAGTGGGGTTAATGGATTAACAATAAAATCACTCGTAGGAATACCTTCAAGCATTAGCCAATTGCTACCCACATCAATTTCTAAATCTCGTTTTTCAGTTGCTAACATCATTAAGTCGGCTAAATGTACAGCGTCCGATATAACGGGTGGCAAGTTATATTTTTGACGAATAACAGCATCAATGCTTTTTTCTATCTCCTTATATTCAGGTAATAGCTTTTTAAGCGGTGATGGCAGGTCTTTTACATAGGCTTCACTGGCATCATGAAGTAAGGCTTCTAAAGCATATTCAGGCGCAACTAAATAGCTGACATATACCGAGTGCTGAGCAACAGAATAGAAATTATCAATCTGTCCATTAAAGCGACATTCATTAGCTAAACCTGTCGCGATGTCTTGAATATCTATATCCTCGATCCGTACATCGAGGTAATAGAAGTGCTTATTCGTTGCAGTTGCAATATAAGACATTATTCTCTCCACATAATTTAAGTAATAAAGATCCCTCTCGAATTAATCGAGATTAAATTTCCCTGATGTTGATTAATGGTAAATTTAAATAAAACTTATTTTTTGATGTTTCAATTATTGAACTTGATTATTGCTTACCTCAAGTTGTGGCGGTTTCTGCTGTTTTCTATGAAGTTGGAAAGACTCTTCATCTAATACTAAGTTTTGTTAGAATCAAATCTAATAAAACTTATATTTCATGTCAACACAAATCTAAGTAAATTTAGATTTGCGTGATAATGAGATTACAATTCGTACTGAACACCCTTTACAACACCAACAATTTCACAATTGCCATTGATCGGGATGTTTGGATAGCGGGGATTGAGTGGAGATAGGTATTTATTAGGGCCATCAATAATTAATTTTTTAATTGTTACCTCGTCACTTCCTGTAAGGCGAGCGACTACAATTTTGCCACTAATTGCCTCTGCTGCGGGATCAACAATAACTTTTGCACCTTCTGGAATAGAAGGCATACCCGAGGGATTAGTCATCGAATCACCTCTTACTGTAAGGGCAAAGCTTGAAGGTGATACCTTTAAAGAAGTTTCTAGATATTCCAATGTTTCATCATAAATCTCTGTTGCTAGGTATTCAGTGAATTTACCTGCTTGTACATATGACAAAACGGGAAGTTTTCTCATTGTTGTAATCACAGAAATATTTTCCTTCGATGATATGCCGTAAAGGATGTAAGACTCAGTTGTATTAAAAAATTGAGCAAGCTTTATTAGAGCATCACCATTTGGCAAATTAAGATCTTTTTCCCAATAGCCAACCGCAACACCAGATACGCCACAGTATTTCCCTAGTTCATTTTGTGTCGTCTTGGTTGTCTTACGAAGCTTTTTTATTCTGCTTCCAACAGTATCCATTTTCATTCCGAGGTTAGTTTTTAACTAAGTTATCTTAGTTTTTATTGATAAAAGAAAACTTATATTTTAATATCTAATAAAACTT
Source organism: Proteus sp. PR00224 (assembly GCF_016238105.1). Taxonomy (NCBI): domain Bacteria; kingdom Pseudomonadati; phylum Pseudomonadota; class Gammaproteobacteria; order Enterobacterales; family Morganellaceae; genus Proteus; species Proteus sp. PR00224. The sequence goes on from NZ_JAEHQU010000011.1 coordinate 33,103, forward strand.
ATATTGGAGGTACTTATGACAACTAGTGAAGTTGAAGTTTACTTTGGTGATGCTAGCAAAGTCGCTAGTTTTTTTAAAATTACGCCAGAAGCCTTTTATCAATGGAAGAAAAGACCAGGTCAATTAATACCTAAAAATCGAGCAATTGAAGCTGACTTACTAACAGAGGGAAAACTTAAATATAACCCTGAACTTTATAGAAAAAATACCAAAACAGCATAAGGCAATTAACTACCAATAAAAGATAGAGCAGGTAGATATGAGCAAACATTCAATTAAAGAAGTTATTAAAGAAATGTGCAAAGCACTGCCGGGTGGACGTTCTGCTATGGCAGGGGCTTTAGGTATGTCACTCGAGACGTTTAATAACAAGTTATACGAAAAAAATGGCTGTCGTTTCTTTGATATTGATGAACAAGAAGCTATGGAAGACATTTCAGGCACTAAGTTGCTGGTGGAATATCATCTAGATCGCCATGGCATGAGTGCATTACCAAAAATAGAAGCAGAAAAGATAGATCAAGTAGAGTTGTTTGATATGCGAATGACATTGGCTGCTATGCAAGGTTCACTCGCCGTTTTAATTCAAGAAAGCCTTGTTGATGGTGTTTTAACGGATGAAGAAATAGGGCGTATTTATCGAAAAGCAGGAAAAGTTTTTGCGTATGCAATTGGGTTCTTGGATTCACTGAAAGTGTTATACGGTGAAAAACAGGAAGCGACTAAGAAAGGGTGAAGCCAAAGGTATACGGCCTCTGGCTTCGGTTGCCAATTTCAATGATGTGAAGAGAAATAAGCATGAGTAGATTAGCGCATCTAATACCTAAAAAGCAATTTCGCTGTTTACCCTTAACTAAAGAGGGAACATTTCGCTATGTAGAAAGCATACCGAGTGACAATCGATCACACAACTACCGAAAAAATATCGATTTGGTAGATAAGAGGACACTGAAAAAGTCATGGGCTGATTTCTATTTCTTGAGTGGAGGAAAATGCAATGCGAAATGAAGATCCCAATCGTCTTGATCGCTATTACAGAAACCCTCGAGGGGTCCTTGTTCATGTCATTCGTTATGATCGAGAAAAACAGCGCGTTATTTTTATGATTGATGGTTGTGAATACGAACAATGCGAGCCGGTTCAAAGATTTAAAGAGAGATATACCCGAGTTAAGTGAGGCCTCTTATGAGTGTTAAATTATCTAGTTATGTTTGGGATGGTTGCGCCCATGCAGGTTTAAAACTCACATCAGTCGCTATCATGGCAAGATTAGCTGATTTTTCTAATGATGAAGGTATTTGTTGGCCTTCTGTTGTGACGATTGCTCGCCAAATTGGTGCGGGTGAAAGCACGGTGCGCACAGCAATAAAACAGTTGGAAAAAGAAGGATGGTTAACCAGCGAAAAGCGTAGAAAAGGCAATCGCAACGCAAGCAATATCTATCAGCTGAATGTAGAGAAACTATACCAATCAGCAAAGAAAGCGCTTTTTCAACCAACAAAATCTGACGTGTCAAAACCTGACGCATCAGGATCTGACCCATCAAAATTTGTTGCATCAAATTCTGTTCCTTCAGAATCGAGCAAAAATAGGGATTTTGACCCGCCAGCTCCTGAGGGCGATCCATCAGTAACTTCAAAATATGATCCATTAATAAATCATTCTTCGTCGCAGAATTCTGGCGAATCCAGCGACCAGCCCAAAAATGATTTTTTAACTCGTTATCCTGAAGCTGTGATTTACAGCGCCAATTTTCAAAAATGGGGCTCCGCTGACGATTTGAAGTGCGCTACATGGCTATTCAGTCGTAAATGCGAAGTGTTTCAAGAGATGGGATTAAAAACGCCTAAAGAGCCAAATTTCACTGATTGGGCTAATGATATTCGCTTAATGACAACGATTGATGGGCATACTCACAAAGAAATTTGTCAGTTCTATAAACGAATTACGCAAGATGATTTTTGGAAAAAGAATGTTCAGTGTCCTCGTACACTCAGGGCTCAATGGGATGATTTAACCTTACGTTTGGCGGGTAAGAAAAAAATCACAATCGATTCCGTAGAGCGTGATGAAACATTCCGGCTTATCTGGGGTACAGGTTGGAAACCTAAAAATAAAATCCAAGAATTAGCCGCTATTCAGGCAAAGAAAAATGGTCTAGGTCGAATGAATGAAGTTGCAGGTTTAGCTGCGTGGCGAGGTATTTGGCAACAAGTCGCAGAACAAGTTGCTCAGGAAGTTTTGCTATAAACGAGAGTGGAGAAAAATAACATGAATGGACTAATTGTTATTGATGGTGTTCAAATTCGTCGAGATACCGCAGGGCGTTATTGTTTAAATGACCTTCATCGAGTCTCAGGTGGTGAAAAACGGCATCAACCGTCGAATTGGAGTGCTTTGACTCAAACTAAAGAGTTGATTGATGAAATTTCAACCGCTCCTGAGATCACAGGAGCGGTTCCCATTGTGACCATTGTTGGTGGACTTAACCAAGGAACGTATGTTTGCAAAGAATTAGTGTATGCCTATGCAATGTGGATAAGTCCTTCATTTCATTTAAAAGTGATCCGTACTTTTGATGCATTGATAACACAGCAACACGACGAAAAGTTAGCCGATAAAGTTCAAGCTGGGGTTATATTGCTTGAATCGATGGCTAAAAGCCTGAATTTCTCAAACTCTTCGAAACTAGGGGCGTATCAAAAATTACAAGCCATGGCAGGCTTACCCGAATTAGCCCCTGTGTATGCGATTGATGCGCCAAGCGGATCAATGGATGGTTCAAGTCGTCCAACAGTAGCTTTATCAACACTGATTAGAAAATATCAATTACCTATTTCAGCGCAACAAGCTTATAAACGATTAGCCGATCTTGGCATTGTTGAACGTTTATCTCGTCCAAGTACGAAAACCGCAAACAAAGTGAAAGAGTTCTGGTCTGTGACTGCTCGAGGTTGTCAGTTTGGGAAGAACATGACCAGCCCTAATAATCCTCGTGAAACTCAACCCCATTTCTTTGAAAGTAAAACGGATGAATTGATCCGTATGGTGATGCTGAATAAACAGGTGAGTGTATGAAATTATTATTAACACCCTATATTCAGTCCGATCTTGGTGTTGTTTTATTGAAGCCTGAAGCGGAGTTGCTTGAGCAACTTAAACAACATTCTCGTGTGATTATTAGTGATGTACCAAAGAGTTTAGATAAATGGCCTTCTGGTGCATTAACAGGGAATGAACAACCATTATTGAATAACAAGGACATTATTGGCTTTTTGAATAATGAAAAAGTGATCCAAGCTATGGGCGAGCTGGCATCGATGAATATGTGGGTATGCAGAAATATCCATTGCTGCCAGATCAACGATGAGCATGACAGTTATCATCATCATGAATTAACAACCACATGGCATAAAGACGGTGCGATACGGACTTGTTGGTACCATGATAATCATATTCGTAATTCATCGGCGGGGTGGGTTGCTGAATTAGCGTATAAAAATCGTATTGCTTGGATGATAGACACTATTCGCAGTCGTTTGAGATTAAATGATAACCATTCGCTGACGATACCTGATTTTTTTGCTTTTGCCGTGATGCATAAACTGGTTGATGAATTACCTGATGCCATATTGCGTCGTATTCTAAATTGGTCTGATAAACCTAAAGAGCGTAGGGTGCATGGCGGTTTTCCTGAAGCTGATATTGTTCCAAATGAAGTGACAGCACTATCAGTAATGAATGCGCGTTTAGATACCATAAAACCCGTTATTAATGTGACTGTCGATCCGGAACCTCCAGCCTCATTTCTTCTTAAACCTAAAATGCGCCGTTGGGAGAATACCCAATGGCTTCAATGGGTAAAAACACAGCCTTGTTGTGTTTGCGGACAACAAGCTGATGATCCACATCATATCATCGGCCATGGTATGGGAGGCATGGGAACGAAAGCTCATGACTTATTCACTATTCCATTATGTCGGCAACATCATGATGAGTTGCATCGTGATCCGAAATTGTGGGAAGCCACTTATGGCAATCAAATCGAATTGTTATTTTCTTTTTTAAACCGTTCATTAGGAATAGGGGCATTGGTTTAACGTGTATACGGCACGGGGGGGCTAAATATGAGAGATATGCAGGAAGTTTTATCGCGTTGGGGAGCGTGGTGTGCTGATAATACTGAATCAGTTCAATGGTATTCTATCGCAACAGGTTTTAAAGGATTAATACCTAATAAAGTAAAATCTCGTCCTCAGTGCTGTGAAGATGATGCAATGATAATTTCCAGTTGTATGGCCCAATTAAATAAAAAAAATAGTGATATGCATGATCTCTTACTTGATTATTATTTATTTGGAATGACTTTCATTCAGTTAGCCAAAAAACATCATTGCTCTGATACTTACATTGGAAAAAAACTACAAAAAGCGGAAGGTATCATTGAAGGAATGTTGATGATGCTTGAGATTCCATTGGAAATGGATCGATATGTAAAAAAAGTTATATAAAGACTTTACGATCGTAAAATAATTGATATTGTGATAAGACTAACATCAAAACCAATTAGTCTATGAACTTCAGCAATAGTGTTTTTTGTTTATTTTGAGTGAGATTATTCAGCGGTGAAGTAAGATTATTATATTTGATTGTTATTTTGAACATTGTACAATTAATCTCATATATAATTATTATTACTTTATATGAGATAAATTAATGAAAGTTTATTGTACTCCAATAAAAATACGTTCGTCAGTCGCTAGTTATCCAGTGACTGATTTCTTTCATGATTTTGCTAATGTGTATAAAGATCAAATGGATTATGAGACCGTTGATAGAAAGGTCATGTTCTCTACATTTGAAAGAGATAATCACTTTATCTTTGTTGCTATAACTATGAAAAAGACAAAATCTTTTTGTCAAGCTGAGTTTGATACTCTTGATCAACTACTGCTAAGCTACAAAGAATTAGATGGGAATGGCATTTTAGAGTGTAACATACTGTTATTTAGAAAAGACAATCTATCTGGAGTATATGTTTACAATGAAGGCTCAATGAGGCTTGCTCGTCTTGATGTCAAGTTAAGAAATTTCTTTTATGAAAAAGTAAGAGCTAAAGCTAAAAGAGTGCCTAGAAAAGAAAGGTTTGACATACAACGATTGGTTGATAACTCGACTTTGATGGATAAATTATCTAAATTTGACTTTGTCGATGAGCTCAATGTTACACTAACTGGTACAACAGTGAGAGACCGTATTCTTAATGGGTCGAGTTATGAAAAAGCTAAAACTGTTAGGTTAAGCTTTAGAACAGATGGTGTATCAATGAAGATTAGAAAAAACAAAGAAGAGCTTCATGATTACATCGAAGAGCTAAAAAAGGAACATGGGTCATCAATTAGTGTCAAAGGTAGATATAGTGGCGCGATGGATGGTGAAACGATCGATGTTATAGATACAATAAACAGTATCTATACAATTGAACATGATGAGTACTTAAAAGATTTAGATAATGTGAAAATGAGCGATTTCGGAAATATTGGCTTATGTGATGTGTTGATAGATAAGGTAGATAAAAACAAATTAATAACATCACAGCAAAAATGATAGGTAACAATTATGAAGCCTAACAAAAGAGTTTTATTCAACGTACTGATATCATTAGGGATTTCCGCTTTTTTGTATGCCGTGGTTATATATGTACTTTTTGATATAAATGATGGTGCTTGGGAAAGAGTTGTAAAAGTATATTCTGAAAGCATTCGTGGATATATTTTTACGGCATTCCTTGCAGTAGCTTCTTTTTTGTTATCATTGCTGACGTTTGTCGTTATTAATTTAAAAGAAAAAATGTTTGATTCTAAAGAATATATTGATATTGCAAAAAAAAGTTGGCAAAAGAAAAATGGATTGATTGTTTTTAAAAAGAAAAACTTATATGAGCCTTTAGTTGTTATATCATGGGTTCTAGCTTTCGCTATATCAAGTTGCTTTTTGACGTCTATATCCCAGTTTCTTTTTGGGTTTTCATCTAATCATTATGTGTTGCTATTACCAACATATTTACCATTTTTATCGCTTACATTATTGATTTTTACTCTATACCAGATGGTTGATCTCATATTGCAGTGGTTGTCTTCAGATGCAGATTTAGACGCATAATTCAACGCAAGATTAAGAGAGGCATGATGTACGAATTAATAACAATAGATGTTTCCTCTGACACTCCTAAAGGACTTGGAGTAAAACTTTATAAGACCCACCCTAGAATTGGCGAGTGGGTTGAAATGGACATAAATGAGGAAGGTACTATGTTTGAAGTTGTAATGGTGGCCCACTCAGATAGCGGAGCTGGTTCTGATATTTATGTAAGAAAACTAGGGACCACGCTCCAAGCAGTTAAAACACTTTGTCATAAATAAACTATTGTAATCAATTAGTAATACTTTTTTACATAGGCCACTTGAGTGGTCTTTTTATTATTTAGGACGGGTCATTTAAATTAAAGAAGTTTACTTTTAGTCGCCTTACTGCCTGCTTACGCCGACTACAGAACCTTATTGATTGAAGTCTTCGTTAATATTAGTAGGGTTTTATTTTTGATAGTATACAAGTAGTTTCATCGCTAAAAAATAAAGTTTGCTATCTGCATTTTTCTATGGCTTAATAGCGTCATTGGTTTGGAAGTACAGACCTATTTATGTTAGTAAGTTTAAAGTTGTTCCCGTTTAGCGTTATCCTCGATACCTCTTCATTGTGAATTCCTTCTAATTAATTCCCATAAGTAAAAATACAAAACAAACCGCATATGCCTTATGGCAAATTAAATAAATTAAAGGAAATTCTATGTCTAATACAATGACTGGTACAGTAAAATGGTTCGATGAAGGTAAAGGTTTTGGTTTTATTACTCCAGCTGATGGCAGCAAAGATGTCTTTGTACATTTCTCTGCAATCCAAAGTGATAACTTCAAAACATTAGCGGAAGGCCAACAAGTTTCATTCACCATGGAAAATGGTATGAAAGGCCCAGCAGCAGGCAATGTGGTGGCTCTCTAAAGGCGCTATTACTATTCGCCTCTATTTTAAATGCCCTTGTTGTAGCAGTTCACAATATAGAACATCACAATTTGATGTCACAGTGAACAATCCACACGGCGCAAAATGTATCTTTTGCAAAAGTGTGATGACAGCTCAAATGAGTTAAGCATTAAATAGTTGAATATATAAAACCTCGCTTCGGCGGGGTTTTTGCTATCTACAATCTCATATTGGCTAAAGATAAAAAATTTAGGTTTTAGGGCTTGAAAAACACTTGCTCGTTCATATTTATATTTTGGGTAAATAAGATACCACCCATAATTCACTAAATACTGAAGGAGGAGTTATATGCCTAACATTAAACCTTTTTCATTATTCCCAACATTATCTGACAACTTACTTTCAAACCGTTTTGATCAAATAGATCGCCTGTTTAGTCAGTTAACAGGCAGTAAGCCCATTGCATCACCTGTACAGACTTATAACCTGAAACAGATTGATGATAACCATTATGAACTGACAGTAAGTGTGCCTGGATATCAAGAAAATGACTTATCGGTTTCATTAAAAGGTAGTCGTCTATTGATTGAAGGGAAAAAAGAAGAAAAATCAGAAGAAGACAATGATAAATGGATCCACCGAGGCATATCTCAAGGGCAATTTACATTGCAATTTGACCTCGGTAAAAATGTTAAAATAGAAAAAGCCGATTTATCAAGTGGACTTCTGACTATTGCTATTGAGTATGAATTACCTGAAGAAGAAAAACGGCAAACAATAGCGATAGAGAATAAAGATAAAAGTTAATTGAGTTAGATAATGTGAATAAGATTAAGGCTACGCAAATGTGTAGCCTTAATTGTTTTTGTCAGGGGTTCTAAATTGTATTAACAGAGAGTTTGATTGACAGATCATGTAGGTAGAGCGCAATTGGAAAATTGGTTTTATATCTCAATCAATTCAAAGTAAAGTTTTTTTCTTTAGTTCTAAGCAGGTTGTACATGGAAAAAAACCTAATGCATCAAGAATCTTGTCTGAGAATATATTGTCAGTTATTTTATTTATTTTTGTGATTTTTTGGAATATATCACCTTTTACCTTATCTTTTATATGGTGCCATTCACTTATAATAGAATGTTCTTCCTCATTTATTCTTTTCAATCTTAAATAATTATCACGTAAATGGGAGGCATTACCAAACATTCTTATTAACTTTTTATTTTCTTGAAATAAAGCCAATGCTTTTAAAATACTTTCTGTACATGGTTCATTATCTGACTCAAGTAATTTCAACATATCTTGAGTGTTTGAGCGACCACTGTTCCTATGATTCATTCTACCAACAGCACTAATTTTAACACCAAATTTGTGAGCGACATTTAGATAAAACACGTCTACATTCTGAAAAAACAACTCCATGTTTTCAATGAAAAAAAGTCTATATTCATCAATTCTATCTTCTGGTATTTCATCAGGAATGGTGAAATTTTTGTAATCAGACGTAATTTTAGGACAATTATTGTAGTAGTGATATGTCGGATTTTTATGTAAAAAAATTACTCGTTCTTTTTTTGCTTTCTCGTATATACTTTTTTTAACTTTAGTTTTTATATTTTCTGGTGTTTCTGAATTTAAAATGGTATTCACTACTATCATTCTAGCTAACGCCTTTTTTTCTGGAGTAGTTAGTATTGGAATTGTTGAGTATTTTTTTATTATTTCATCAATAGCTTTACTTGCTCTAGATGAACTTTCATAGTCTATGTCTAATACTCCAGATATAGAATATAAGGTACTTTTAGTGACGAATACATCCATAGAAACCTCGTGAATCTACGTATTAAAGTATGCGTTAATATCATAAATTTAGATAATCAGTAGGATGAATATAGCACATATTTGCAGTGTTAGAATTATCGTTACGTGGTTGAAATAATATACGCTTCTGGCACTGAGAGAACTGTCAGATTAGATTTAGTTCTGTGTCAGGATATAACATCTAAATTATTACTATAATTACTCAATACAATAAAAAAATGCCGATACGCTAGGAGTCATATCGGCATATAAAATAAACGCAAGAAGCAATGTAAGTCATGTCGTACTAATTCATATCAAACCTGTCAATTTGATATGTATGTAATGATAATTATTCTCATCAATATATTCAACCCTAAATTAAATAAGGTTACTTTGTAGCCTTTCCGTCTACGCCGACCACAGAATCAACACTCACTTATACCGTTCACACAAGAGCTGTGAGTCGGCACCTTATTAACTAAAATAAATCGGTAAATGTTATGGCGGATTATAGTTTTAGTTTACAGTATGCCTTAGAAATAGATGGTGAAATGAACCTCTGTCATTAAAAGGAAGTCGTTTATTGATTGAAAGGAAAAAGAAGAAAAACCAGAAGAAGACAATGATAAATGGATCCACTGATGCATATCCCAAGGGCAATTTACGTTACAATTTGACCTCAGTAAAAATGTAAAAATAGACAAAGCCGATTTATTAAGTAAATCATCCAATAAAAAAAGCCCCCAAGATGAGTTGGGGGAAGTGGGTTATATAGTTATAATAAGAAAAAGATTATGAATTTTCTTTATATTATAAAATAATTTAAATTTCTATGGTTTTTGTTTTTTTTATTAAGATGAGATAAAAAAATATCAAAGTATTATAAAAATAATCGTATCTTTTTTATGGGTAAGGATTTTTAAGGATAAAAAAAATCCATCAGGAGAAGATGGATTAAAAGTACAACTAGTACCAATCATATAATGAAGAGAACATATCTACAAAAAAGAGGACAATTAAATGAAATAAATATTTAAATGAGATCTAATGCATTAACAGTATTATTAATAAAATAAACAAAATAAAAATGCAATAACTATATGGTAATAAAGAAGGGTTGTAATAAAAAAATATCAAAAAATCATAAAAACAAGAATAATAAAAAAAATCCATCTGAGTGAGATGGATTTAAAAAAACAAATAAAATATGCAGTAGGAAGGAATTTAAATACTTGTTTTAAATAAGTATTTTTGAAATCAATGATTACACATTTTGTATAAATAATTAATTTCGATATTATTAATAAATTATTTTTTTATAATGGTCAATATTTGTTGTTAATGATTTTATTGATTTTGATCACAAATTTATATTTTTAATTTCCTAATTTTAAATGTAAAAAATCATTAATAAAGATAGCTTGAATAATAAAAAATAAAACGTTGATAAATAAAAAAACCACCTACGGTAAGTAGGTGGGAAAAGGAAGAATTAATGTGAGTTGTAATGTACATTATTGAAAATAACACGAAGTAAGTAAAAAACAACAAAAAGAATGAAAATTATCATTTGGAATTATTAATTTATCATTTTTAGTTTGAGTGTGATTTAATAAATAAGCTTATAATTTCTAGAATGTATTTTTATTAGACTTTGTTTAATTTAATCCTTTCATATTTCATGAGGATATTTTCATTATGTAAGGATAAAAAAAATCCATCTGGGATAGATGGATTAAACGAATTAAACGGAAAATCATGCTGATTTATGTAACATATAAAAAAGAGATCATATTAACTAAATGAACAAATTAGAATATATAAATCTACAGCATTAATGACATTATTATTAATAAACAAAATAAAATGAAAATTCAATAACTATATTACAAAAATAATTAATTGTAATATAAAAATATCAATTTGTTTCATCTAAATAAATCGGTAAATATTTATGTCAAAAGAGATAAGCGAATTACAGTTTAGTCTTCACTATGCATCAGAAACAGACAGTGAAAAGAATACCTCCGTCATTTTAACGGCGAATATCCATACGGCTGATGGCGAAACTCAACAACTCACACAACTAATTTGTACGACATCTCCCGCAGGTAAAAAGCAATATCGAATCGGCTTGCAAAAAATTAGTGATGCTGGTGCTCCATTGCTGGTGGCGATTGAATCCTATTGGCGTAAAAACACACAAGAGAGTTGTGTGTTTTTGTTAGAGAAAGCGAAGCAATTTATTCAAGGGCACTTACAACAAACGAATACATGGATATCTATGTATGGTCTTGTGATTGTTTCTAATGCGTCACTGGAAGAGCAATTGCCTGAAGGTTTATTAACATTAATTCATTCAAAATATGCTAGTCTTTCTTGAATGTAACTTATTGGTTTAAATTAACTTTATAAGCTATCTAATATATGAGTCTTTTAATGATCGTGATCTTATAATAAAAACATCTTTAAAGTAAAAAGACTAATAAGTATTATTTTTATATTGATGAGGCTTGAATAACAATAAGAGGCGATATGAAAATTAAAGAACCAGATAAGCTTATAGCGGATGCGGATAAACATGAATCAAAAGTAATGTTTAAATCAATAAGAATAGCTTGGTTGATATTTACCATTGTACTACTTAATTTAATACCAATGCTTATTCATGGTGGAGTATTGTCATTATCTAACTTTTTGATTTTTAATGTTTTTGTTATTTGTATTATGCTATGGATATATATCAGAAAAATATTTTATACATATTCCAAGAGAAATTCACATTAAGATAATGTTACTCATATTGTGAGTAAAAAGAATTTTAAAAACAGTTTTTCTAAAGGTATTACTTAAATTTTAGAAGAGACAACCTTACCTTAGATAATGAATGCTGTGATTTAGGGAGAGTAACGATCGTTTCATGAGATTTATAAAAAAGAAGCCCTCGGACGAAGGCTTTAATAGCGATACTATATAATAATTAGAAGCAATCGATAACTAAAATAGATTAGCTATATATCAACTAAACTTTAGCCATCTCTCATAGTTTACTCGTTTTACTAATATAGAAATTTGCACTAAGTCAAATAAGTTTTTTTTGTAAAAACATTATCCTTAATAGAACTGTAAACTTTCGTTTTAATCTAAATCATAACGTTAGTTCAAGTTTCACCTTCACATATTTAACTCTCTCACACTCATCATCAACGGACACTCCTCTGGGGGTGACTATGCGTATGGAAAAATTAACTAATGTTACTTACGGAACAGCAGGCCTAACGGCATTTTTTGCAAGCCTCTCTTTATATGAATGGGGATTTGTTATCGGGATGGCGTTCAGCATGGTTCTGGGTTTAGCCACTTACTTTATGACTCGTCGAGAGCAACGAAAACGCACTCAATTATTTGAAGAGCTTGTTCGTCATGTTGACCCACAAAACCCGACCGAAACGTTAAAAAGGCTTGCTGAATTAATGGTGAAAGCGCCAAAGGATATTTAATGTCTCTCAAACAGAAAATAGCGGCGCTAACAACTGCGGGAGCAACAGTCATCGCATTAGTAGTAATAGCCCATTTTGAAGGTGTGCGTTATAAACCTTATCGTGATGTGGCGGGTGTTCTAACGGTTTGTTACGGACACACAGGTAAAGACATTATTCAAGGTAAGAGATACACACAACAAGAATGTGATGCGTTTTTACAAAACGATTTTATTAAGACACAACAGCAAGTCGATGCATTAATCAAAGTACCACTCGATGACTACACCAAAGCTGCTTTATATTCCTTTACTTTTAATGTGGGAACGACAGCATTTGCTCGCTCAACATTACTCAAGAAATTAAACGCGGGTGATAGTGCGGGTGCCTGTGAAGAAATAAAACGTTGGGTTTATGCAGGAGGAAAGGTTTGGCGAGGGCTTGTCAGTCGTCGAGAGGCGGAGTCAGCACTATGTCATGGAAACCTTTAATCATCATTATCGGCTTTATTCTTGCATTACTCATTACAGTCGCTGGTGGTATTTATCTCTTGATTGATAACTCATGTACTAAAGACCAAGTTAGTTTAGAAAAACGCTGTCAGATTGCACTCTCATATCATCGGTACTAATCATGAAATACGGGAAACTCTATACCATCATCGCGATGGTAGGCATTATTGTGGGTAGCTATTGGGTGATTAACAGGCAAGCTAACAGGATTAATTCACTGATAGATACCAACAAAAAACTGACAGTGGCTCTCGAAGAACAGAAATCTATTAATACTGATTATCAAGCACGCATAATGCGGTTAAACCAACTGGATATTCAATATACGCAGGAGTTAGTGAATGTTAAGAATGAAATTAGTCGCTTGCGTGATATTAGTGAGCGTCATCCTGAGCGGGTGTATATCAAAGCCGAGTGCCCAAAAAGCAAAACCACTCCCTCCACCAGCTTGGCTTATGCAACCACCGCCCGACCTACTAACACCGCTATCAGAAATTATTGGTTACTCATAGAGCGAATTGCAGAGTCAGAGCAGATGATATTAGGGCTACAAGATTATATAAGGCTGGAGTGTTTGAAATAAAAAAAGACTTAGTTATGTATTCGCAACTAAGTTAGCAACAATGACACCTGTCAGCTATTTTTTCTAGGAGTATTACTTATGGTAGTTGTGTAACTCGAAGGATATTCTGTGAAAAATTAATTGCTGAGGTCATAGTCATGGGTATTCTTTCTAGAATAAGTAACTTATTGTTGGTGATTATAGGTTTGTCGATGATATCTGTTTCTTCTTATGCAGATCCAGATAATGGGCATGGAAGAGGTCAAAATAAAGGATATCAAGGAGAGAAGCCAAACAAATGGCATAATAAATCACAAAATAATCACTTTGATAATGAAACCTCTTTCTCAATTTCTCTATCTTATTATGAGGCTAGAGCAATTGCGTTGAATGGTGGATTTACTGGATATTCATCACTCCCTCCAGGTATTGCTAAAAATTTAGTAAGAGGAAAGCCATTGCCTCCGGGTATTGCGAAGAAAATGGTTCCTGAAAAAATGCTTAGCCAATTACCTTACTATCCTGGTTACGAATGGCGCATTGTTGGAAATGATTTGGTATTGATCGCATTAAGTACAGCGATAGTCACTTCAATTATTAATAATGTTTTTGATTAAAACATAGTGGGTTAAATATATTCGGTATCATTGCGGGGTTTTAATCTATAAAAATAACCTTGTGAGTTTGAGCTCCCACAGGGCGGTTAAAATGAATATTAGATATCAACTCTGGGTTGATAGAAATTTAAGTATAATTACTAAAATAAGGCCCTGCAACATAAGTTAAAAAACATAGAAAACAAAATTATTAATTAGATAGTAATGATTACTCTATGATTTCTGATACATTTGAAAGTGGCACCCAACCTTTCTCATTATTTTCATTTTTAGCCCAAATCCAATTATTTAACTCTCTTGATGAGAAAAGTAATTCACCAGGAGCAACACAAAGCTCATGTGCTGTGTAGTCTTCATTGGCTACCCCTTGATTGTTATCAATAAAATCAATGAGTTGTTTAGGGACGAATCCTTGAATTTCATTAAAGTTACAATAAATCCAGTTATCCCACCCTTCATCACCTACATATTCGTCACCAATTGATATAGTGTCTCCTTTGTTGAAATTGATTGGATTGGGGAATTCGGATATGTGCTTTTTGGTTACAATGAATTTACGCATGAACAAACCTCGTGCCATAAAAAGTTAGGATTCATTTTACTTTACTAAGGTTAGTAGGTCAGAAATGTTGTGTATAAATGTGATTCATTGAGTGATGTTGATAGAGTTTATATAGATAGCCATCAGTTAACCGCTGGTGGCTTTTTTATTGGAGAAATTTAATGATTGTGAATATTAAACATGATGGCTCCGTTGATGTTAAGACGAATTCTTATGAAGGTTATTATGATCGAGATGGGTATTTTAAGTTTGTTATAGGTAACTTGGATGCACCTAAAAAGCTCACTATCAACATCCCTAACAAAATTGAGATGACGGAGTTAGATAAGTTAGAAGAGCAACTCACTCACATTAAAAAGCTAATGCAAGATATTGGTGTGAAGTCAGAATCAGCGCGATCAGTGTCAGGAGATGCGGTATTTGGTGGTGTGCTTACAATCGATAAATTAGAGCAGGGCATCAAAACTCAATTGGCAGAGTTGCACCGACAAGCTGATCGGCAAGATGCCATCATTACTGAGTTAATGCAAGCAAGGGAAGCTGAACGTCAAGCATGGTCAAAAGCCATGAGTGAGTTAAATAACAGAACATGGTGCAGTCAGAAATAAACCATGAAAAAACGCAATGTCTATGGTGGTCGCTGGGCAAAGGTGCGATTAGCGTTTCTCAATGAACATCCACTTTGTGTTATGTGCCAAGAGCAAGGACGTATTACTGCTGCCACCGTAGTTGACCACATTATTCCGCATCGCCTTAAAGAAGCACTTGAATCAGGTGATAAAGAACGTATCGCAAAAGCTCAAGCCTTATTCTGGGACGCAAAGAACTTTCAAAGCTTATGCGAACTGCATCATAACTCAACCAAACAACGTATCGAAAAGAGTGGCAAAGTCATAGGTTGTAATGCGGATGGCATTCCACTCGATCCCAATTCTCATTGGCATCAATAACACCATGAAATACAGGGTGGGGGCAGGGTAAAAGTTCAAACACTTTTGCCCTGATTACCTAGCACCCTCATTTGTGTGCACAACCGCGAAATGAAAAGTTTTTTTCTGGGAGGTTCCGATGGCAGGAAGACGCCCGAAACCGACCCACTTGAAGGTGGTCACCGGTAATCCGGGAAAACGAAAACTCAACGATAAAGAACCCCAGCCCAAACGTGAAATTCCAAGCCCGCCCGAACATTTAACGGATTGGGGGAAAATGGCGTGGGCAAAATTAACCTTACTACTCGATGGAATGGGTGTTTTAACTGTGGCTGACACGCTGGCATTAGAACGGCTGTGTGATATCTACGCCGATATTCTTCAATTGCGAGACACCATTGCGATTGAAGGTCGGACATACACCACAAAAACGCAATCAGGGGATTTTTTAATTAAAGCGAATCCTGCCGTTGCCATGTTAGCTGATGCAGATCGCCGTTTTAAAAGTTATTTAGTCGAGTTTGGTTTAACCCCCGCCGCTCGTTCGAAGGTGAAGATGGATGGTGGAGAAGAAGAGGAAGATCCGCTCAACCAATATTTCGGTTGATCCCGCAACGCAATACGCGCAAGACGTGCATCAAGGAAAAATCTTAGCGGGGCCTGATATTCGTCATGCATGTGCGCGTCATCTTAAAGATTTAAACGAAGCCGAGCAACGAGGATTAGTCTGGGATGTCGAGGCCGTCAAAAGAGTGATCGATTTTTTCGCGAAAGTCTTAAAGCTCAATGGCGGGGAGCATGAAGGAAAACCGTTTATTTTATTGCCTTGGCAATGCTTTGTGATTGGCTCCATTTTTGGCTGGAAAATGATTGACGGTACACGCCGATTTCGCATGGTGTACGTTGAATCAGGCAAAGGCTCAGGAAAATCACCGATGGCGGGTGGCGTTGGGCTGTATTGTTTAGTCGCCGACAGTGAACCGCGTGCCGAAGTGTATGCGGCAGCCACGAAAAAAGACCAAGCCATGATTTTATTTCGTGATGCGGTGGCGATGGTTGATCAATCTCCCGCATTAAGTCAGCGGATCACCAAATCAGGCGGAACAGGTAAAGAGTGGAACTTGGCTTATTTGAAAACGAGTTCATTCTTTCGCCCGATTAGCTCAGATGATGGGCAATCAGGGCCTCGTCCCCATTGTGCGTTGATTGATGAAATTCATGAGCACAAAAATAATACTGCCGTTGAGATGATGCGAGCGGGTACTAAAGGTCGGCGACAAGCCTTGATATTTATGATCACCAATAGTGGCCATGATAAAACCAGCGTGTGTTATGACTACCATGAATACGGTCGAAAAGTCGCCGAAGGTACTATCGAAGACGACAGCTTCTTTTCCTATATTTGCTCACTGGATGAGGGCGATGATCCCTTTAAGGATGAGTCTTGCTGGGAGAAAGCCAATCCGTCATTGGGCTACACCTTTTCTGATCGCTACTTACGTGAACAAGTGACACAAGCTCGAGGTATGCCCGCAAAAGAAAGCATTGTGCGTCGGCTTAATTTTTGTCAGTGGGTGGATGCCGATAATCCATGGATTAACAGTGAAACATGGATGCAGTGTGAAAATACGTTCACCTTCGATGATCTTCAAGGTGAAGAATGTTATGGCGGGCTGGACTTATCGGGAACCAAAGATTTAACCGCATTAGCCTTGTATTTTCCTCGCCTCAAACGTCTTTACATTGAATTTTGGACACCCAAAGACACCTTATTGGATAGAGCGAAAACCGACCGAGTGCCTTACGACTTATGGGTAAGGCAAGGTTTTATGCATACCACGCCAGGGAATGCGGTGAGATATGAATTTGTGGCAGAACGCATTGCTGAAATGGCGATGCACGTCAGCATGAGAGCCATTGCCTTTGACCCTTATCGCATTAAATACCTTGAACCCAAACTCGATGAAGCGGGTGTGACGGTTCCTTTAACTCCGCATGGACAAGGATATTACAAAGCTAAGGACTCAGGGCTATGGATGCCACACTCTATCGAACTATTTGAACAGCTCATTGATGACAAGAAGATTGAGATCCACACCAATCCTTGTTTGAGATGGAATGCCGCATCCGCTGTGCTTGAGGCTGACCAAAAAGATAACCGCGTCTTTGCCAAGAAAAAAAGCACCGGTCGAATTGATGGTGTGGTGGCATCAGCAATGGCGATTGGTGCTGCGGAAGGTGAGGTTGATGATGGCAACCTTGAAGATTTTTTCTCTAACCCATTGAGTATGTGATGACAGATAAACAATATTCAATCGATTTGCGCACTAATCATGGTTGGTTTGCGCGTCTGGCTTCCTTCTTTGTTGGGGGAAGACTCGTGACACCTGAACAAGGTTCACAATCAGGCGTTATCTCAGCGCAAGGCTCGCTTGGTGATTCTTCTGTAAATGATGAGCGAATACTCCAAATATCAACGGTTTGGCGTTGTGTTAGCTTAATTTCGACGTTAACGGCTTGTTTGCCACTGGATGTGTTCGAAACGGATAAACAGGGAAATAGAACCAAAGTTGATTTAAGTAACCCATTGGCTCGATTACTGCGATATTCGCCCAATCAATATATGACGGCTCAAGAATTCCGAGAGGCAATGACTATGCAGCTTTGCTTTTATGGTAATGCTTTCGCGTTGATTGAGCGAAAT
Source organism: Proteus sp. PR00224 (assembly GCF_016238105.1). Classification (NCBI taxonomy): domain Bacteria; kingdom Pseudomonadati; phylum Pseudomonadota; class Gammaproteobacteria; order Enterobacterales; family Morganellaceae; genus Proteus; species Proteus sp. PR00224. Next base: position 51,309 of record NZ_JAEHQU010000011.1, read on the forward strand.
AAAGTCGGTGATGTGATCAGCTTGCTTCCTCTGCTGTCTGCCAATATGGATGTACGCATGGAGGGGAAGAATATTATCTATAAATATCAGCGTGATTATGAGTTTGCGAAATTTAAACAACATGAAATTTTTCATTTAAAAGGATTTGGTTTTAATGGGTTAGTCGGATTGTCGCCTATTGCTTACGCGTGTAAGACAGCAAGCACGGCCGTTGCGATGGAAGATCAACAACGTGAGTTTTATGCCAATGGGGCTAAGTCTCCTAAAATTCTAACAACGGGTGATAAGGTATTAAATAAAGAGCAACGTAGCCAACTTGAAGAGAATTTCAAAGAAATTGCGGGTGGCCCCGTTAAAAAACGATTGTGGATCTTAGAAGGGGGATTTCAAGCACAAGATATTGGTGTTAGTCCTCAAGATGCAGAAACAATGTCTTCCCGCAAATTTCAAGTCAGTGAATTAGCACGTTTCTTTGGTGTTCCCCCGCATTTAGTCGGTGATGTTGAAAAATCAACAAGTTGGGGAACAGGTATTGAGCAACAAAACTTAGGCTTTCTTCAATATACCTTACAACCCTATATCTCCCGATGGGAAAACTGCATTGCACGTTGGCTTCTAAAACCACCCGAGGTGGGGAAATACCATGCTGAACATAACCTTGATGGATTATTGCGAGGCGATTCCACTTCACGCGCCGCGTTTATGAAAGCGATGGGAGAATCGGGGCTAAGAACTATTAATGAAATGCGACGGCTCGATAATTATCCTCCTCTTGAAGGTGGAGATGTCGCTTACCGGCAAGCACAATATTTACCGATTAACCAACTCAATAAAGAGCCTCACGAAAGTGGGGCTTAATTATTTATGGGGGTTCAATGCCTGATATTAGAAAAACACTAAATTTTGATGAAGCGGAAATCAAATTTACGGGTGATGGCACACAAGGCGTTTTCGAAGGTTATGCCTCTGTATTTAGTCATCAAGATCTCGATGGTGACATTATTTTACCCGGTGCGTTTAAGCATGTTTTAGATAAGCAAAAACAAAAAGTTGCTATGTTTTATAACCATCGAGTCTGGGAGCTTCCTGTGGGGAAATGGGAGTACATGGAGGAAGATCAAAAAGGATTACGTGTGAGAGGACAACTGACACCCGGTCATAGTGCGGCTCAAGATCTAAAAGCGGCAATGAAGCATGGCACGGTTGACGGGCTTTCTATCGGATTTGGTTGTCTGCGTAATGATTTTGAGCGAACACCTTCAGGCCGTATTTTTAAAAATATCTCCCTGTTACGTGAAATTAGTATTTGTACATTTCCCGCTAATGACCAAGCACAGGTTTCATCACTCAAGAGCATCGATGGGTTATTAACGATCCGAGATATTGAGGATTGGCTGAGAGAGTCAGCCGGTTTATCAAAATCAGAAGCAGTTGGTTTTATTTCCCGCTTCAAATCCGCTATTCGGAGTGAGTCCGATGACACTCAACAATCCCTAGTCGCATCCATTGTTAACCAAATTAATGCATTTAATCTGAAAGGATAGAATATGTCTGACTTAGCTATTATCCAAGAAGCCATCGAAGGATCACAAAAAAAGGTGCAAGAACTCTTCGATGCACAGAAGAAAGAAATTGAAGCTACTGGCGCAGTTTCAAAGCAATTACAAACAGATTTAGCCTTAGTTCAAGAGGAATTAAAAAAAGCCGGTGAACGTCTGTTTGATTTAGAACAGAAAGGAGCAACGAGTGCTGATGATCCTAATGCGAAAAAAGATTTTTCTGAGCGAGCAGCAGAAGCGCTGACAAAATCATGGAATGGGAGTCAGGCTTCTTATGAAGTGAAAACCTTTAATAAATCATTAGGCAGTGATGCGAGCTCAGCCGGTGTTCTCATTCAGCCGATGCAAGTACCGGGTATTATTATGCCGGGTATGCGTCGTTTAGTTATCCGCGATTTATTAGCTCAAGGTCGTATTTCCAGTAACTCACTGGAATATGTACGTGAAAAATTGTTTACCAATAGCGCGGTACCCGTGAAAGAAAAGGCTCAAAAACCAGAATCTAATCTGACTTTTGAAAAACAAACGGCAAATGTGATCACTATTGCTCATTGGATCCAAGCGTCTCGCCAAGTGATGGATGATGCTGTGCAGTTACAGTCTTACGTTAATAACCGCTTATTGTATGGCTTAGCATTAGTGGAAGAGGAGCAATTACTCAATGGTGACGGTACAGCGGATAATTTGACGGGGATTAACCATGTTGCCACTGCTTATGATACCACGTTGAGTGCTACGGGCGACACGCATGCTGACTTGATTGCTCATGCCATTTATCAGGTAACAGAATCTGAATTTAGCGCCTCTGGTATTATTTTAAATCCTCGTGATTGGCATGCAATTGCGTTAATGAAAGATAAAGAAGGGCGTTATATTTTCGGGGGCCCACAAGCGTTTACTTCAAATGTAATGTGGGGATTACCTGTTGTTCCAACAAAAGCACAAAAACAAGGTGAGTTTACTGTTGGTGCATTTGATTTGGCGTCTCAAGTATGGGATCGAATGAATGCAGTTATCGAAGTGAGTCGAGAAGATCGTGATAACTTTGTGAAGAATATGCTGACCATTTTGTGTGAAGAGCGTTTAGCATTAGCCCATTATCGCCCTCAAGCCTTAATCAAAGGGACTTTTCCAACGTCTGGAAGAAGTGCTTAAGTAATAGGTCGGGGTAGGTAACTATCCCGTATTACATCATGAATATCTTAGATGTCATTCCTCTTTCTTTATTAAAACAGCATCTCGAATACAGCGGTGATGATCGTGATGAGCAGATTCTATTTTATGCTCAAAGCGCATTAAATTATTGTTTGAGATGGTGTGATGAACCGGCATGGAAATCACCCGATGATATCCCTTATGAAGTGAAATCGGCCATGCTTTTGGTGCTGGGGGATATGTTTGAACATCGAACCAGCCAAAGTGAAATTCCGTTATATGAAAATAAAGCAGTAGAACGATTGTTACTGCTTTGTCGAAATTGGCGAGGTAGTTAATGGATCCGGGACGATTACGCCACACTATTCATATTCAAAAATCAGTATTAGCGCCTGATGCCATCAGTGGCAGTGATGTGATTTGGACGGATCATGCGACAAAAGTACGTGCAGCGATCATGCCTTATCAAGGACGGGAATATTTTCAAGCCCAGCAAGTACAAAGTGAGGCCACAACGCGAATTCTTATTCGCTATATCGCTGATATTGATACTTGGATGCGTATTGTATGGGGTAAGCGAATATTTAATATTATTTCGATTATTGACCCTGATGAGCGTCATCGTGAGCTTCAATTGATGTGCAAAGAGGGCGTGAATGATGGGTGAGATTAAAATCAGTGGATTGTCTGAACTCGCTCAACGAATGCAAGGTATCGCCCGTAAAACCAGAAATCAAAGCGCGCGTAAGGCGATGAATGCAGGTGCTTCGGCGTTAAAAGAAGAAATCAAACATCGAGTGCCTATCCTTAAGGAAACGGTACCGCATCGACGCAAGGGCACCATCAAGCGCAATATTCGTTCTAAAACGAAAGTGCAGCGTAATGGGCAAGTTAAAACGCGCATTTGGGTAAAATCATTATCGGGTAAAAAGGTGTCTGCCTTTAAACAAGCAACGGGGAAAAGTGCAGCATTGAACCCAAATGATCCGTTTTATTGGTGGTTTGTCGAGTTTGGCACCGCCAAGATGTCCGCACAACCGTTTATGCGCCCCAGCTTTGAAGCAAAAAAGGAAGCGACGGCTAAAGTGATTGTTCAAACACTCAAAGAGGATATTGAAAAAACAAGGTAGAGATCATGATACAGCAATTAAAAGAGACCCTTTCACCGCTTGTCGATGGAAGGGTTTTTTTTCAGGTATTACCTGAAGGCAAAGGGCATTATCCCGCCATTGTGATCCAGTTTGCCAGCATCACACCTAACAGTGCGCTGGAGGATGCGGATTTAGATAACTATCGCGTGCAACTTGATGTGTATGCGCCCCAGCCACAACCTCTGATGGTATTGCGTAAAAAAATCGAGGCTCAGATTGTTGCGGCGATCCCATTCGCACAACGGGTGAATGCGGTCTTTGGGTATGAAGCGGATGTCAAATTGCATCGGCTTGTTCTTGAATTAATGATTTCATCAGATAAATAAGGAATGGATATGACAAAGCCAAAGAACCATAAAGCAACCCCTTTCCTCGGCACGAAGATCTTTGTGCAAACCGGCTTAGGGGAGGCGATGACGGCGACGGAAGCGACGTTATCACCCGCAACCATTACCATTGCCAATAATAAGCTGAAAGCGGATGACATGATTATGTTATCGGGACTCGGGGAGTTAGATGGGCGTTTTCCTGTTGCACAAGTTGATGGCGACAAAGTGACTCTGTGTGACGAAGTGGATTGGAGCGATAAAACACTACCCACGGATTTTGCAGAGGCTAAGGCGCAACGTATTCAGTGGTCTAATAACTTTTGTGCGGTAAAAAGTTTCAGCAAAGACGGTTCGACAACCGAACAAATTGATGTCACTACCATTTGCAGTGATGGCAAGGAATATGAATCCGGCGATACGGAATACGGCTCAATTAAATTGACCTTTTTCTTACGTTATAGCTCCAGTGAGGTGCAACGACTCTTGCGTAAATATGAAAACAGCAAAGAAAAATTTGCGGTGAAAATGGTCTTAACACGAGATGAGGGCTCCATGTTTTATTACGGCTCCGTCGAAACGGGTATGAACATTGACGGCAGTGTGGGGCAAATGATGGATTCGGGGATCTCGATTAAATTGTCTGGCCGTGATTATTTGAATGTGAAGAAATAACCCTTAATTCATCCACCTCATTATTTCTCTTCTCCCTTTTCGATAAAAAAACTTAGGAGTGATTATGTCTAACACTTTATTGCGTGAATTAGTGTTAAACCAAGCACTGAAAGTGACGCCTTTTACCTATTTAGACAACACTTTTTATGTCAAAGAGCTGGATGTTGGCACCATGAATTACATTCAGCGCAAACTTCGCCAAATTAAAATTAAGCTCGCCGAAGCGCAGGACATTTATTTAGATGAAGACGATCCCGAGCAATTTAATGAGGCGATAAATCGTGTCTACGATGAATATGATGTCGCCAGAATGTTGGCCTTTAAGTTATGTGATGAAAAAGGAGAACTGCTTTTTGATGCTGAAAATGAAGAAGACTTAAAAGGTCTTAATCGTTTAGGGCAAGGGTTTTCTAATGCGGTGTTTACAGCAGAAGCGGGGAATAGCGAAAAAAACTTGGAGAACGGCGACAATTCCAACTGATATTGTCGCTGGCACTGGGAAAAACGCTCGCAGAAATCGAACAAATGCCTGAAAGCCACTTGTGTGAATATAAAGCCTTTTATCGCAAACAACCCTTTGGTTTATGGCGAGAGGATTATCGGATGGCACAAGTGGCGCATCTTCTTGCGATGATAAATCGTGATCCGAAAACGTCTCCGCCTGAATTGGTGGATTTTATGCCGATGTGGAAGAAGAAAATTACGGAAGAAGAGCTGTGGGACAACGTCACTGAGAGTGTATTAGCTAATCGATAGCCCCACATCAGTGGGGCTTAATCGTTAACCACCGCGAGACATTTTCTCAATTTTTTTATCCGTATTGTATTGGGAAAGGGCATAAACTGACCAGATGGCCGCAGGGATCCATCCGATTAAGGTGATTTGGAGGATAAGGCAGAAGATGCCAGCAAATGGGCGACCAATCGTGAAAAATTGTAACCAAGGTAGCAATAACGCCAGAATAAGTCTCATAAATATCTCCTCTAGTATTCGAAATTTCAGTTTATCAATAATTAAATTAATAGTGAATATAATTGATTTATTACACATTTATGGTGTGAAAATCTTAATTCTATTCAGGTGTAGGAATTAATTTATGGCGGGAGCATTAGGTAGATTAAATATTGATTTGACGCTGAATACGGCAAATTTCACAAATGCGATCAACCGTAGCCAGCGCCAAACAGAACAATTTGGGCAAAGTATTCGCGTCAGCCTTCAAGCTATCACCGTACAGCAAGAGCGAATGGTATCGCAAACCACAAAATCCTCGGTACTTTTTGCCCGTTTTGCGAGTGTCACCGCAAGTGCATTATCCATTCATCAAGTAATTAATTATGCCGATAGTTGGACGGAATTACAGAACCGTTTAAAACTGGTGACAGAAAGCTCCGTTGAGTTAAATAAAGCCACACAAGCGGTCTATGATATTGCCCAAAAAACCTATCAATCATTGGATGCCACAGCACAGGTTTATCAACGTTTTGCGGATAATGCCGATCGCTTAGGCTTAAGTCAGCAAAAAGTCGCTGAACTCACGGAAACCGTCTCAAAAGCCGTGGCGATTTCAGGAGCGAGTGCAACCGCAGCCCAAGCGGCATTAACTCAATTTGGTCAAGCATTAGCCTCGGGTCAGTTACGTGGCGAAGAACTGAATTCGGTGATGGAGCAAACCCCTGCGTTAGCGAAAGCCATTGCCGACGGCATGGATGTCAGTGTGGGCGAATTAAGGAAGAAAGCCCAAGACGGTGAAATGACGATAGAGAAAGTCATTCAAGCCTTAGAGCGTGCAGCTGACAGTGTGGATAAAAAATTCGCCACCAGTGTGACAACGGTTAGCCAAGGTTTCACTAATCTTCAATCGGCGATGACAAAATTTATCGGTGAAGCGAATCAAAGTACAGGCGCGACTCAGCTTTTAACAACGGGGCTTTCTGCATTATCGAATCATTTTTCTGAAGTGATGAGAGTAACGGAAGCTTTAGCCATGACGACTATTGCAATAAAAATAGCCAAATGGACTCAAGCCACTTATGCACAAGCTGCGGCAACGAAATTAAAAGTTCAACAAGATTTAATCGCCGCTCAAGCCACAAAAGCCAAGATGACGGCTGAATTAGAGCTAGCCCGTGTTGAAATGCGTTCTTTACAAGCGCAACTTCAACTCGCTCAGACAGAAGCACAACGCAGTAGTATTCGAATGCGAATGAAAGCGCAGTCTTCCATTATTGTGTCAGCCACAAATGCAGAAACATTAGCGATACAACGGTTGAATGCGGCACAAAGAGCCAGTTCTACATTAGGGCGAAGTTTTGGTGGTGCACTTGCCTTTCTTGGTGGGCCTCTTGGGATTGCGACAGGATTATTGACTGCGGGGGCAATGGCTTATTATGAGTGGCAACAACAAGCAGAACAATCAAGACAAAAGGCTCTTGAGTATGCAGAGTCATTAGACGTTGCAACGGAGTCATTAAATAAATTAAGTGATGCTGAGCGTCAAGCTTCAATCGGAAAACTGGCTGAAGGTTTAGATGCACAAATTGAGAAAATAGAAGAGCTAAAGAGAAAGCAAGAAGACTTAAAAAAATCATCGGATTTGGGTGGGCCAAATAAAGGCATCTCTTTTTATTATACAGGAGATTACGAGTCATTTTCAGCGGAAGTAGTTAAAGCTAGAAAAGATGAACTCCAAGTAACTGCTGATCTTGAAACAAAGAATAGAGAATTAGAAGTTACACGTAAAAAAATGGCATTATTGCTTGATGCTGAAGTTCAAAAAAACGGGATGGTCTCTAATGCCTATGCGCTTTATGCCAGCCGTATTTACGATGCTTCTGTAAAATCTGATGAATTGATTGGTAAACTCCATCTACAAGGTTCTGCTTTTGATAATTTAGCGCAATCCATTCGTTCAGCTACCCAAGAGCAACAGCAGTTTTCGGCAAAATCGTTAATTGTTGTTTCTGATGATGCACAAAAATCAATCGATGCTTCTCTTCGTACTATTGAAAAATCTAAAGCAGAAGGTAAGGCTTTAGCTAAACTCAATGCAGAAGATGTATTGGCGAGTAGAAAAATCACACCGGACATGATGGGGTATGACAAAGCGTTACAAGCTGAAATTGAAGCCCAACTTGCTTTACAGTCTAAAAAACTTAAGCCACCTAAAACACCAAAATCAACCATTGATTACGCCAAGCAGTACACCAAAATCTTAACGGAATTAGAGGAAAAACAAGCCTCACTGATTGCAGATGGGCAAAGTATTCAGCTGTATGGCACTACCTCTTCCTTTAATGAATACACATCCGCATTAGCTGATATCAAACAAAATAAAGATAAGTTTGATGCCATCTTAAAAATCGATCCCAAAGCGATTGAGACGATAAAAGAAAAAGCCAAAGCCATTGATGATCTAGCGCGTGCCAACTCGGTTGCGCAATTTGCTTATGATCGGGGTAAAGAAATTGAGCAGATGCAATTTGAAACCACCTTGATAGGAAAGTCACGCGCAGAGCAAGAGAAGCTTAATGCCCTTCGTCAGATTGATGTGCTGTATCAGCAAGCCAGTGTGGATTTAGGCGAGAAAGAGTTGGCGAACTTACAACGCAATGTCGAACTCACTAAACAGCAGATTGAGGCAGAGTTGAGGAAGCGAGAAGCCATGAAAGGTGATCCGATGGCGGGATTCAAACAAGGCTTATCGGATTTCAGTGAGTCAGCCATGGATGTGATGGAGAACGTCAGAAACGTCACTACCAATGCCCTTAATAATATGTCTGATGCGTTAGCTGATTTTGCTTTAACGGGGAAAGGAAGCTTTAAAGATTTTGCCAATGCGGTGATCTCCGATATCACTCGAATGGTGATGAAAATGCTGGTTTTCAAAGCCATTGAAGCAGGTGGACAAGCAATGGGATTTGATATGGGATGGATGAGCAAAGGGCATGCTTACGGTGGTTATACGGGGCATGGCGGGAAATTTGAGCCTAAAGGGATTGTGCATGGTGGCGAGTTTGTTTTTACCAAAGAAGCGACGGCTAAATTGGGTGTCGGCAATCTCTATCGCTTAATGCATGCTGCGCAAGGTTATGCTTCGGGGGGCGTTGTGGGGGCGGTTGCAGGGCGAATACCGGTTACACCGCAACCGACGTTAGCCCGTGCGAGTGGTGTGCAAATGACGGTCGTTAATCATATTACAGTGACAGGAAATGGTGACGCTGTACTTGCGCAGGCAATGAAAGAAGCCGCACAACAAGGGACAGAAGCCGGCGCACAGAAAGCTCACGCGATGATGTTACAAGACTTTCAAAGTAATGGCGCAGCACGCAGAACATTAGGAGTCTAAATGTCTATTCTTGAATGGCCAAAAGAGGTGATCCCCACGCAGGAAAACTGGCAATTATTGAGTAACAGCAAAACCTTTACCTCGCCGTTTAATGGAAGTAGCCAAACGGTACGCTTTCCGGGAAGTCGTTGGCGTTGTGAGCTGACATTCAATAATTTAAATGAAGAGAAATCGCGCCAGTTAGAAGCGCTGGTGGCTTCATTGGATGGCATGTCGGGGCGAGTCAAAATATCGAGTTGGATAAGAAAAGGGCGTTATGGGTATGGTTCGCCTCGCATTGCAATACCGAGCCAATTAGGTCATCGGCTAGAAACAAAGGACTGGAAGCGCAATATGCGAGTGTTACAGCAAGGGGATCGTTTAACTGTGGGTAATGAACTCAAAATGGTGGTGGCGGATGTGGTCAGTGACAATAATGGGCGTGCAAATATTCCTATTTCACCGATGTTAAGAACGTCTCCTACCGTTAATGAAATGCTCGAGGTTGAGCGTCCTTTTGGAGTATTCCGGCTCGTTGATAATGAACAGGGGAAGTTTCAGCATCGTCGCTTGGGTTATACCCATATCACGTTATCTTTTGAGGAGGTGTTGTACTAATGCAATATCATCCATTTTCTGACGGTATGGTCAACGCGATTAATGAGGGGGCTTATATTGTCTTAGCCGCCAGACTCGATTTGAAATCAGGTGTGACCTGTGCGCATACCGGCGTTGGGCAACTGATTATTGCGGGGGAAACCTATTTAGGTGTAGGAAGTTTAGGCGAAATCAGTCAGCTAAAAGAAAATAAGACAACCAGTCCCCCACAATTACAGCTTAAATTAGCGGGTTTTGATAAATCGCTGGTGGGAATGGTGATGAATGAGCAAAGCCGAGGGCGCGAAGTCCGGTTGATGATGGTTGCCATCGGCGAAGAGGGGAAACCGTTGCTTGCTGAAGTCTTATTTGTCGGACAAATCACATCGATTAATGTGGTGTCTGGCGAAGAAAATGCCGTATGTGTTAATGTTTCTAATCGATTCGAGCGATGGTCAATCGGGTTACCCGATAGATTCACCGATGAGTCGTGGTCATCTCGAAGACAAGGTGATCGTATCTTTCGTTATGTTGCTCAAATGGCTGAACGGGCGATTTATTGGGGCAGCAAGAAAGATGCACCTGCATTTATTTATAAATAATTGTTGGAAGAAACGAAATGAGTAAAAAACTTTTAGTTCCCCTTATTATGACAAGTCTATCGCTATGCGCAGCAAGTGCACAAGCCGTAGGTGAAAATACGCTTTCATTAGGTTATGCACAAAGTCATGTCAAAGCGGATGGCGATAAACTAAAAGAGAAGCCGAAAGGATTTAATGTCAAATATCGCTATGAATTCGATAATCATTTAGGTGTTATTGGCTCTTTTGCTTATACACATCAAGGTTATGATTATCGATTCAATTCTCGTTCTGTAGGGAATGGTGATTTAGATTATTATTCATTCACAGCAGGACCAACCTATCGTTTTAATGATTATATTAGTGCCTATGGTTTATTGGGCGTTGCTCATGGTAAAGCTGAGATGGAATTAAATGCCCTTGGCTATCACGAAAAAGAGAGTCAAAGTAAATCAGCATTTGCTTATGGTGTAGGGCTTCAATTTAACCCATTCCCGAATATTGCTATTGATACTTCTTATGAACATAGCAAATTGGATGGTGTTAAAGTAGGCACATGGACGGTCGGTCTTGGCTATCGATTCTAATTAAAAGATAAATATTATGTATGAAAGTCGGCATTATGCCGACTTTTTTGTTTTTAGGTGTTTTGATAATGAAACAACCTAACTGGACACTTAAATTACCTGAAACCATAAGGGCGGCGATGAGTCGCCCTTTTTCATGGGGTGAATTTGATTGTTGTATTTTTGCCTCGGAATGTATTGACGCGCAATGTGGTTTCTCTCCGATAAAGCCTTATCTCAATCACTATAAAACTAAAGCTGAAGCCTTCAACCTGATCAAATCTAAATTTGGCTCACTTGATAGAGCAGTTTCACGCTATTTCAAATCCATTGAGATTGAGCGCGTTCAGCGTGGCGACCTCGTACTGTTCAAAGGTGAGGACGGTGACAGTTTAGCGGTAGTTTGGGCGGGGCATTATTGGGGAGTAACGCCACAAGGTGTAAAGCCGGTACAGATTACCCCAATCAAAGCGTGGAGAGTGGAATAATGGGTGGGAGTGGTGGATTAATTTCAAAAGTCGTGGGTGCGGGCTTAATGATTGCGGGGCTGTTTACCGGAGGTGTCACCTCGGCGATGGGCATGGCACTGATGGCAGCAGGCGTTGCGGTTCAAGTCGCGGGTTCGCTTATCTTTAAGCCGAAACTTCCCTCTATGAATTATCGAGATACCAGTGAACGCAAACAGATGTTACGTTCATCGTCTGCGCCTGAAACCGTAATTGTCGGAAAAACAGTGATATCGGGTTTGCTTTTCTTCGCCGAAGAAGAAGCGGGTGAACAAGATGAAAACGAAAAAATCACACTAGCATTAGCGCTTGCTGGGCACCCCATAGAGAAAATCGGGAAGATTTGGTTAGGGGACGATTTAATTGAGACGTTTGGTGAATATACCGTTCATGAAGTTAAACACCTTTGGTTGAAGAGTTTAAAAATCACGGCACCTGTTGTTGAAGTGGAGTTGCATAATGACAGGGAAGATGTCGATCCCTTTATGCTTAAAAATTGCCCGTCATGGAAAGAGGATATGATTGGTCGAGGTCTGGCGTGGTTACGTGTGACACTTACGTTTGACCAAGAAAAATTCCCTTATGGATTACCCAATGTGAAATGTGAAGTTTGGGGAAAACATCTGTTTGATCCTCGCACTGGGCAAACCGAGTGGAGTAACAATGGGGCCTTAGTCATTTTGGATTATTACCGCCATTATTTAAAAGTACCTGATACAGATATTGATTTTGACAGTTTTAAACAGGCGGCTGATTTATGTGATGAAAAAGTGAGTCTGCCGGAAGGCGGATTTGAGTCGCGATATACCCTTAATGGCGCCTATGATTTAAATGAGAGTCCATCCAGTGTCTTGGAAGCGATGCACAAATGTATTAACGCTGAACCGACATTTACCGCAGGAAAACACGGTATTCAAATCGGTGCTTATTATGGACCTGCAATAAAAACCATCACTGAATCACAATTGATTGGCACCGTCACCTGTACCCCTGAAACAGGCTTAAAAGATGCCACCAATGCGGTGTATGGCACGTTTATTGATGCCGAACAGTTGTACACAAAAACGGATTTCACGCCTGTGATTGTGGACGAATGGGTGAAAGAGGATGGCTTAGAAATTCGGGAGAACATCGACTATCGTTTTGTCACCAGCCCTTACCAAGCCCAACGATTAGCCCGCCAATATCTCCGTAAAAAGAAAGCCGGAAGACGGGTTCAATTGACCATGAACTTAGACGGCTATGCTTATCGTCCTGGGGAAGTTGTGCTTTTAGAATTACCGGCTTTGGGGATTAGTGGGCTGGAATTTCGTATTGCCGAATGGTCATTTCATGCATTAGACGGTGTGGCTTTAACGTTGGAAGAGGATGGTGCCTATCTATATGAAGATGTGATTGGCAAGCCTTTTGAGCGTCCGCCGTTTGTGAGTTTGCCCACTGGTGGTGTAGCAGCACCGATTAATCTGACCTTTGTTCCACTTGCCGTCAGTGACATCGTGCAAGGTACACTTTCTTGGCAGAATGTTGCTACTGATGTGCGCTATAACACCGTCACTATTCTCCAAGAAGGCAACGTTATTCAATCTATTCAGGTGCCAGCTGAACGTGTTGATATTAACGGATTAGCGCGAGGGACTTATCGTGTTGAAATCAGAGCTACAAACGTGGCAGGCGCGATGTCTGCTCCCGCTATCAGTGATTTTGCCATTCAAGCACCACCGCCTCCAGAGCATATTGATGTTACCTCTGGCTTATTTAATCTGACCATTGCACCGAAACAAGGCGATAGCGCTGTCTTTGGTTATACCTTTGAATTTTGGTTTAGTGAGGAAAAGCTCGCTGATCTTTCTGAAAATGAAGTGATCACCAAAACAAATAAAGTTGGCCAAGGGAATTTCTGGACGCAAGAGAACTTACAAGCAGGGCATACGTATTATTTTTATGTTCGAACAATCAACAGCTATGGTAAATCACCGTTTGTGGAAGCTTCGGGTGTTTGCTCTTCTCAAACCGATTTAATTCTTGAGGAATTAGCGGGGCAAATTAGCCGAGATCAACTTGCACAAGACCTATTGGGTGAAATTAACAGCAAAGCTAACCAAATCGATATTACAGAATTACATGAGCTAATGAGGATAAATCACGACAAGCTTTTAGAGGAGTCAATGAGGCAAGGCGCGACGATTGAAGAAAGTGAAAAAAAACGGGAGGAATCAGAAAAATTATTGGCTGAGAGGATGAAGCAAGTTTCAACGGCAACAGAAGCACAGGCCGCTGCAATCAAACAAGAGCAACAAGCACGTATTGAGGGTGATCAAACCGAAGCACAACAACGGCAATCCTTAGCCACTCAACTTCGTGGTGATTATACCGGCAATGATTTATCGAAAGTCACCGCAGGACTTATCTCCTTCGAGAAACAAGCGCGTGTTACAGGCGACCAAGCGGAAGCCAAAGCCAGACAGTCATTGGAAACACGGATGAATGGGAATGTTTCTGCGATTAATCAATCACTAGAAACCCTCACCTCGAAACAGCAAGCACAATCGAAAGATATTTCAGCCCTCAGTTCAACACTGAAGGGAAAAGCTGATAGCAGTGCGGTAAATGCGTTAAATACGCATGTGTCTAATCTCGATGGCAAAGTCACCTCCGCAACCTCTCAAGTACAAGCGTTATCCAGCAAATTAGAGACGGTAAAAGCCGATTTAACGGGATCTGTGGTGGTGGATTTAGATTTATCGAAACTCAATGAAAATACCTATTATCCGGTTATTTTGCCTTTAGTAACCTCTCGACGTTATGCCTTTAAGGTTTTTAGAACCTTAGGACAATATTCAGATAATAAACCCAGCTATGCGACTCACAGCACCAAAGGTTTTGCCATGATTGTGGAATGGCAAGTGAGTGGTTCTGGATGGGGAACTCAGTCTGAAAACCGCATCATTGATAACTTTGATTGGAAATGGACAAATCAATCCCCTGTGATGGGGCCAGCTCAATTAACGAATGGCTCTGTGGAATATATTTATTTACGGGGAGGGGCAAAATATCAGTTAACTAAACACAAAAGTGTTAACCATCAAATTATCACCAGCACTTATACCAATAACAAACAATCTGTGGCACCGAAAGGGTTTGTGGCGAATGAAGTACCTAAGTCCAGCGAACAGAAAGCCAATGCAACGGCGAATGCGGTAAATCAACTTGAAACCAAAGTGACTGAGGTTTCAGGTAAAGTGACCTCTACCGCCCAGCAGGTCACTCGCTTAGAAAGCCAAGTGGGTACAAGTTTAGCCAAAATCGAACAAACTTCGAAAGTGGTCACAGACATAAATGGCAAAATTTCGGCATCATGGACAATGAAAGTTCAACAAGATAGCAAAGGAAATAAAGTCATTACTGGCATTGGATTAGGAGTCAATGCGCAAGGAAATAGCCAATTTCTGGTTAATGCCCAAAACTTTGCGGTGATATCGTCATTAAACGGCAAAGTAGTGACACCGTTTGTGATCCAAAATGGACAAGCTTTTTTCAATGATGCGTTATTTAGTCAGGCAACTATTGATAAATTATCAGTAGGTAAAAAGATAACCTCCACTAATTATTTAGCGGGCAAGAAAGGATTTAATATTGATGCCACAACAGGGAATGTGGAATTAAATGATGCCGTCTTTCGTGGACA
>NZ_JAEHQU010000012.1:0-59325 GCF_016238105.1 Proteus sp. PR00224
GCGCATAATAACGATGATATATCAGAGTGTCAACGTTAAAAGTGGATTAAATATCTGTTTGGTTGGTTTATCAACAAAGTGGCTAAATAATAGAAGTTATTCTCCGTGTTTTTGTGTGTAACACGGAGAATCAATTAAGTTTGAGGGGATAATTGTGATGCTGAAATTGATTGTTGTACGGGATCAAATGCCATCAGGTACACATCGTAAAAATGAATTTCTTGTTTTTTATTAATAATCTCGCGAATATCTTCTTTTATTTGTTTAGATATTGCAGGGTGCTGGTGAATTTCATTTATGGCTTCATCAGAGAGTTTTTCAAAGGTATACCATTCACCGTTATAGCAAACTCTCAAATCGAGAACACCAATATCTTCAAATTTATAGATAGGTTTTATATCAAATAACAAGATACCTGCCATAACTAAGAACATGACAGTAAAGAGAACGAGCGAGATAACACCAAAGTAAGGTGAATAAATTAATAACGCAGCGAGCAATATATAAGAGAGAACCATGCTGATACATAACCAGATATGGTTTTTTAAAAACTGACTATTAAAATGTGGTTTCCCGTCTCTTTTTTCTGCTGTATTGATCCGGTCTAAATCACGCTCTAAGATTTCTTTTAATACATTCATTGTAAACACCTTAAGAGATGAATGTTGCAAACTTGTTTCTTATTACTAGATTATCACGGGGACAAGATAAGCGGGTAGAACAGTTTTTTTAAATTCTGGTATTAACTGTTATTGTTAGACCATTAAGAATATTCTTAGTCATTGTTAATAATAGAGATAAAATATCAAATAAATTTTATGCACAGTGATAAAAATAGAGGAAGAATTGTATTTTTAATGTGCAATTCGCATTTTTTTAATCTTTAGACGCATAAAACTATTGCTATTAAACTTGTCTCATGCGTTAATGAGTAAGGCCTCAATACAGACCTGATTTATGATTGACATTCTAAGTTAATGAGTTTTAAACAGCATCGCTTTTTGACCGTTTTCTTCATGTGTGCCCATAAGTTATAGGTAGTTCAGGCCAGTAGATGCCGAGAAGGCAACGTTTTATTGATATATAGGAAAGTCACATGTCTGACAAAATGAAAGGTCAAGTTAAGTGGTTCAACGAGTCTAAAGGCTTTGGTTTTATTACTCCAGCAGACGGAAGCAAAGACGTATTCGTTCACTTTTCTGCCATTCAAGGTAACGGTTTCAAAACTCTGGCTGAAGGTCAGAACGTAGAATTCACAATTGAAAACGGTGCAAAAGGTCCAGCAGCTGCTAACGTAACAGCTCTGTAATTTAAAGCCTTTTAAAAATTTTCTTCAAGCCTGTCACCTTATGGTGGCAGGCTTTTTCTTTATGGGTAAAATAAAGAAAAAGAGAATGATAATATTTATCAGGAGAGAAAATGCAGGTTAATGATAACGTTGTTGTGAAAACTGATGGTATTGACGATCGTGAAGGAACTATCCTACTTATCGAAGAATTTAATGAAGGCATAATGTATTTAGTATCACTCCCTGAATATCCAAAAGGAATTTGGTTTTTTAATGAAAAAGAGGGCGGTGAAGGAACATTTGTTAGACCAATACAGCAAAAGTGACTGACGTTTAGGTACGGTTCATTTACATTTTCAAATCAGCTACTTATACTTTTGCCAAATTTTAGTTAGGAGAAAACATAGTGGAGACAGAAAGTTGTAGGTTAATGATAACTCCATTAACTGAGAATAATTTTATTCAAAATAATAGGTAAGCTGTTTTCTTCACTAAAACTGCTTACCATTTTGGTGGGCAGTGCATTGTAATATTCCTTTCTTATATATTCCTATTATGCACTTACCCAAATAATTTCCCTTATGTCGCTAACATAAGAAGGGTAACTTCATGTGCTACATTTTTTTCTCTTTATTTCCTCCACCTAAGGCGATGAATTAATTTCAACACTCTGAACTATCAGAGCAAAATTTTCATATCGATTTTAATCATCATGTAGAGGAAATAAACATGACGATGACGCCTTATATTTTAAATCTCGTGATTGCAATGTGTCTTGGTGCTTTGATTGGTGCCGAACGTCAATGGCGACAAAGAATGGCCGGTTTAAGAACAAATGCTTTAGTTGCAACCGGTGCCGCTGTTTTTATTTTAAGTTCAATAGAAACTTCGCCAGATAGTCCCGGTCGGATCGCAGCTCAAGTTGTTTCAGGTATTGGATTTCTTGGTGCTGGTGTGATCATGCGTGAAGGAATGAATATACGTGGACTTAATACTGCCGCAACGCTTTGGTGTTCAGCAGGAATTGGCGTGTTATGTGGTTTAGGTTTATATCAATTGGCAACTATAGCAACACTTCTTATTCTTTGTGCGAATATCTTACTACGAGAAGCAGCTCAGCGGATAAACGCTCAGCCACAACATCAAGCAATAGATATAGAACAACGCTACTCAATACGAATTATTTGTCATGAAGAAGATGAAGTTTTGGTTAGAACACTCATTTTACAAGCAATAAATGGATTACATGTTCGATTACAGTCTTTAAGCAGTGCTGATACATTGATGCCTAGTCAGCTAGAAGTGTGTGCTGAATTGCTGGCAACACCTGTCGAGCAAAAAGAGATAGAAGCGATTGTTTGCAGAGTAAGTTTAGAAAAGAGTGTCAGCGCAATTAATTGGAAGATAGCGGCAGAGCATCCTGCTTGATGGATCTTTTCAAGATAATATCTTTCTACTTGAGGCGCCCTATATTAAATATAGGGCGCTTTTTTTGTCGTATAAAGACGAGATAGATATCAAATTACAAAGTTATTTCAAAAGGGAATATGAATATTGATAAAAGTTATAAAGAATATAACTTTGTAACTTGTAAGTAATAGAACTGTCATATTTCAAGCTGTTGTGTCGTCGATTATGTTTATTCATACCAGTCACATATTTTTGTTTGTTCTTAGTAAACCATTCACTTTTGCCTATCTAAACCTCAAGTTATTAAGAGCCTTAGCATAATACTTAATTTAAAAACTCATTTCTCTGATGAGAATAATGAGATCTTAGTCATGAGTTACGTATTATTACTGATATATAGAAATAAAGTATTTTGTTTATGTAATTATTATTTTTGTAACTATTACTTTATGGAATAAAAAATAGAAAAATGTGCTCAAAAAAACTAATTAAAATACGCAATAGGGTGGAATATATTCATTTTCGTTTTAATAAAAACAAACATTTTTACCTAAATTGATTAATGTACAATTATTTGTATTGTGGTTAACCCGTATATAATGAGTTATGAATGAAAAATGTTGAACAGAGTTTGGATGTATTTGACGTTATTTCTCATCTTTATTAATCGCCCTTTTTAGACTGATTTGATTTATCTCTGTTTATTTTGTTTTTAATAAACAGGAAAAACTAAAATCAAGTAAGCGATTGCTCCCCATAGTTTGCTTATTAAATGAGGTAATTAGGAGTATTGTAGGACAAAAAATCGTTATTAAGGGGCTTAGTGCAGTATAGAATTTTGGGAAAAAAGCGGTGTTTTCCATTGATTATATTGGATTTTTTTTTAATACCTAAATTATACTCTCAAATTATTTCAATGTATTTGGCGAAAATTTTATCAATATTTTCTATTGTATTTAATTTAAGTGTGACTTTTTGAGTAATATTTTTAATTTAATCAAATTAGACTTTCAAAAAATGAGGAAGAATTCAGGAAAATGGTGAGTTTAGACCGCTACAGTAAAGCTGATGAATTGCTGTGGTATGTTGTTTGTAATCACTAATCAATTATGAATGAAAACCTTTTGAAAAATTGTAGGATTTTTTGTAAAAGTCATGTAGAAAAATTGATACCAATAAGTAATCTTATAATAAGAGTAGAAAAATCACACCACTCTTTCCATCCAATAAAATAATAATTTCAAAATTATATTGTTTATAAATTTGTCAAGGACGTAAATCTTACTTATTACAGAAGGAGAATTATCTTAGTATGAAATAGATGTGTCATTAGTATTCGCTGTAAAAATATATATAAAAGATAATTGTGGTACTGACCTTTTTCGATTTACCAAAAAAGATAAAAACAACGATAAGAGGTACATTAATTTAAAAAATTGCTGGTATAAAAGGGTGAACAATCATTTCATGTTTACTTACTAAAAACGATGTAACTCATTTCAATAGAACTGAAAGCAATGCATAAAGTATTTGCATTCACCGCATGAATGATCTCAATTATTACTTTTGAAAAATACAGTTACAATATTTTCAAAACCTTTCTTTTCCAAAAATTTAGAACAGTTTAGGTGTATAGAATACTAAGGTCTGTTATTGGTTTTTAAGACTAATCTAATAAATGAGATATAAGTCTTGATTATTTAGATACACCAATATTTTTATTAGGTTTTGATCGAGAGGAAAAGTCTTTTTAAACGCAAAATTACTCATAAAAAAGGTAATAAAATGAGTAAAATTAGTGGTTAGAATAGAAGAATATTTAGAGATATATTTTAGCGCTTTAAGTAAAGATATACCGATATATAAATCTTTATACTCTCCTAAGCCCATCAACATCAACTTTTGTTAAGTAATGGTGTTGTTACTAAGTCAGCACTTTTGGCTCTGTAATGTCTTGATACTTGTGCTAGCTAGGTTAAAAAAAAGAGGCTAACCACATAATAAGAGGAAACGTGAAACAATGCTCATCATTGGTAAGAGTAAAACTAATTACTGATAGGGACTATTTTGGGGCTAAAAGGTAACATTTGATATTTTTTAGTTCGCACTAATGCTAATAGAATAGTCAATGAGATGTTATTTTGATCATATTTGTTTTTCTGTCTTTACATTGAAAAAGTTGATGTGTACAAGTGTTAACTTCAGGTTGTCATATTTGTCATTACAGCCGTTTATTGTGTTGAGATAATGCTGATAACAGGAAAAACAGAATTTATATTTTGCCTTATTATTTTATGAATTAATCACTTTATATTGGAGATCTTGGGATCTTTTTTTATGAAATCGAAATTTATATTTCATAAAATGTCTTTTTTTATAAAAAAAGATGTGTATTTATATAAGATATAAATTATAAATCTGCTTTTTTATTTATATTTTTTACTGGATATTATGTTTTTAATTAATCGTCGATTATTTTATTAATATATATCTATATAAAGAGAAAAATAAGCGGATTTTAATTTGATTTTTTATACTAATAAATTGTGACTTTATTTTATAAAAAAATGATTGTTTTTTTTAATTTAACTTAAGTTAAATGCTATATTATTTTTATATTCCATTTTGAATCGATAATTAAATAACAGTTTTTTTATTTAATTAAATAAAAAGTATTCTTTTGTTTTTATATTAAAATTGTGGCAATTTTAAATTTATATTGTTCATAAAATATACTGTGATTCATAAGTAAAACTTACTTATATGTGGATATTATTTCTTTGTGACTAATTTACAGCCAATAAAACTCTTATTAAGAGTTCTGTAATTTAAGTGTTAAATAGCGCTTAATAATCATTAATTAAATTTTATTATTACAGTTGAAACTTTAATGATGTGGAAATAAATATTCAATGATTTAAGGGTGAAGATGCATAACTAAGAATTTAATTTTATATGACTTATCGTTCTGCTTAATAAATACATCAAGTTATAACATTGATTTTAAAGGATAATTTTTATCGTGAAATAATAAAAAAATTTAGGATAACTATAAATAATTAGAATGGGTTGTTTTTCAAACAAATTGTAAATAAAAAGTGATCATTTCTGAAGGTTTACGTAAATGATGAAAAAAATAATATCTATAGAAATATTTATTAAATTTGGGGGGCTTGTTTAGATAAAGATGAGGAGGAGATATATCAATATATGTTACTGTGATCAAAAAAATCTACAATTTAGGATTTGTCAAATTTTTATGCTGTATTTTTAGATTTATAAGTTTAATAGATCGTATAAAATAAAAAATTATCATTAATATTTTAATTTGGGTAGATTAGCTTATTAATTTACACCATGTTTTATTACTTTTATCACTTGAATAGTTAATGAACTAATTCCATAATAATGATTATCTTTTTGTGATGTGACTCACAGAGTATTTAAATTAGACTACTTTATCCGTTGAATAACTTAATCGTTAAGGAGTAAAGTTGTTGCGTTAGGATTATTCTTAACGAGCTATATTGGCGAGCATTTAAAGTTTACTTTTAATTTAAATGTTTTTTTCGCTACTTTTGAAAATGACCGTAACTAAGTAATACAAGGTAGTGTTACTACGTGTCATGTTCATAAAATGGGGCCTGGAAATTTAATATTACATTTATATTAATTTCCTCGGGATCTTTCATTAGAGAGATCCTCTTTGTTCAATATAATCGGACGGGATGTAAAGAGATGAGTACGGTTGAATTGCTTAAGCATATTTATGACATAAATTTATCGTATTTGCTTTTAGCGCAAAGGTTAATTAACCAAGAAAAGGCTTCCGCAATGTTTCGGCTTGGGATTAGTGACGCGATGGCGGATGCGCTGGCAGAGCTTACATTGCCTCAATTGGTTAAGTTGGCTGAAACAAACCAACTAATCTGTAATTTCCGGTTTGAAGACAGCGAAACAATAGAACAACTCACTAAAGAATCTAGAGTGGATGATTTACAACAAATTCATACTGGTATTCTTCTTTCTTCTAACTTGTTTCGTCAGTTATCGGAACAAGATACTACTGCGACAAAGAAGCGGGCATAACAATGAGTGAGAAAAGTATCGTCCGAGAAGCGAAAGATATTCGCTTAGCAATGGAATTAATCACCTTGGGTGCCCGCTTGCAAATGCTTGAAAGTGAAACTCAATTAAGTCGGGGGCGTTTAATTAAATTATACAAAGAATTAAGAGGGAGCCCCCCTCCAAAAGGAATGCTACCATTTTCAACGGATTGGTTTATGACATGGGAACAAAATATCCATTCCTCAATGTTTTATAACGCTTATCGCTTTTTATTAAAAAATGGCGGTTGTGTTGGTGTTGAGGCTGTTGTTAAAGCTTATCGTTTATACTTAGAACAATGTCCGCCTGTTAAAGATCAAGAACCTATTTTAGCACTAACAAGAGCATGGACATTAGTACGCTTTGTTGAAAGTGGCATGTTGCAACTTTCTGTTTGTACCAAATGTAATGGTTCATTTATTACACACGCACACCAACCAGCTAGCAATTATGTTTGTAGTCTTTGCCAGCCACCTTCTCGCGCAATAAAAAAACGTAAACTTTCCGCCAATCCTGCCGATATTAACTTACAACTGTTGGATGGTCTTGAACAGTTTGCAATGTGATTCGAGATTGAAAGTTAAATATCAGGTTATAGAGTTTAGTTATCTATAACCTGAGCCGTTTCCTCTCCCCCTCCTATCTCTTGCTGCTATGTTCGCCATTCTCTCTATAACGAAATTAGCTAAAGGGATATCGCGTGTTAGTACTCTTAGGATATATCGTGGTGATTTGTGCTGTCCTCGGAGGGTATACCCTCGTCGGAGGTAGTTTAGGCGCATTATATCAACCAGCCGAGTTTTTAATCATCTTTGGTGCCGGCATCGGTGCTTTTATTGTAGGTAATAATGGTAGAGCAATTGTATCAACAATGAAGATCCTACCAAAATTACTTCGTAGCACAAATTACAATAAAGCGATGTACATGGATTTAATGGCACTGATGTTTCGTTTATTGTCAAAAGCGCGTCAAAACGGGATGTTGGCATTAGAGAGAGATATCGAAAACCCACAGCAAAGTGATATTTTTTCTCAGTATCCCCGCATTATGAAAGATGCTTATATGCTTAGCTTTATTACGGACTATATGCGCCTGATGGTGACAGGGAATATGAACCCTTATGAGATTGAATCTCTGATGGATGAAGAGATCGCAACCTTTGAAGAGGAAAGTGAAGTACCCGCTTTAGGTTTGTCAACTATGGGTGACTCATTACCAGCATTTGGTATCGTTGCCGCCGTTATGGGGGTTGTAAATGCGTTAGGTGCTGCGGATAGGCCTGCTGGTGAAATGGGGGCTTTAATTGGACACGCAATGGTTGGTACTTTCTTAGGTATTTTATTAGCTTATGGTTTTATTTCACCATTAGCTTCTCGAATTAGACAACGCTCTAGTCAACAAATGAAAATGATGGAGTGTATCAAAACAACATTGTTATCTAGCATGAATGGATATGCGCCACAGATAGCAGTTGAATTTGGACGTAAAACCCTCTTTCTGGCAGACAGACCTTCTTTTGTTGAATTGGAAGAACATGTACGTCAGGTACGGACACCGATGCAGGCAAATCCTGATGCAATGAAAGAAGAGTAATCATGAAGAGTAATTCACAAATCATTCGAGTTAAAAAGCGAGGGAGAAAACAACATAACGCTCATGGTGGTGCATGGAAGATAGCTTATGCTGACTTTATGACTGCAATGATGGCTTTCTTTCTGGTGATGTGGTTACTTTCAATCGCTAGCCCTCAAGAATTAACTCGTGTAGCCGAATATTTTCGTACGCCATTAAAAGTTGCTATTGAGAAAGGGCGATTTAGTGGGGATGCAACCAATCCTATTCCTGGAGGAGGGCGTGATCCTGTCTATAACGAAGGTGATATTTTGCCAAAAGGCCAGGAAGATAAACAGCTCAATGAAAAGCAACAATTCCGTCGTTTAAAAGACAGTTTAGAGCAAGTCATTTTAAATGATCCTCGGTTAAAAGATCTGAAGCCTCATTTATTAATAGACATGATGGATGAAGGGTTACGAATTCAGATTATAGATAAAGAAAGCCGACCTATGTTTAGAGTCGGTAGTGCCACCGTTGAACCTTATATGAAGGATATTTTGACGGCAATAGCACCTATTTTAAATGACACGCCATACAAAATCAGTTTATCAGGTCATACCGATGATATTCCTTATGCAAGTGGCGCTTTAAAATATAGTAACTGGGAACTATCAACAGATCGTGCGAATGCCTCTCGTCGAGAATTAATTGGTGCAGGATTGAGTGAATGGAAAGTGTTGCGTGTTGTAGGTATGGCATCAACAGTTCATTTAGTTAAAGAGGATGGTTTTGCGCCTGCTAACCGACGGATCAGTATTTTGGTCTTAACGAAGCAAGCAGAACAAAAAATTGTACAAGAAAATGAGCGGGTTGCACCGACAGTAACAGAGACTTCAGAAATTGAACCTCTACTTTCAGGGCAAGAAACCCCACAAGAAAAAGCAGGAAACACACAGACGGGTTCGTCTGTGTCTTCTGCATCTGAGCTTCCCGAATCAAAAAAGGAAAATGTTGAAACAGGAGTTTCTGGGGAAAGTTTGCCATCACAATCGACAAATATTACTACAAAGCAGGGAACAGCACCCTAATTTGTTAGTAATCGCGTAAAGGTGAATGAGTAACGATGGATATTACTGAGTTTTATCAAACATTTTTTGATGAAGCAGATGAGTTGTTAGCTGATATGGAACAGCATTTACTGTTACTTGATCCTGCAAATCCAGATCAAGAACAGATGAATGCGATTTTCCGTAGTGCACACTCCATAAAAGGAGGAGCTGCAACATTTGGCTTCGTTAAACTTCAACAGACCACTCATGTGCTTGAAAACTTGCTCGATAGTGCAAGACGTCATGAGATGGCGCTCACCGACGACATTATTAACCTGTTTCTGGAAGCGAAAGATATTATGCAACAGCAATTGGATGCACATAAAAACTCACAAGAACCTGATGAGGAAACATTTAACTATATTTGTGAGAAGTTGCGTCAGCTGGCTCTCGATGTAAAAGAAGAACAATCCGCTCCTCACGTTGAGGCTGTTGCTGGATCTGAAGCTTCAGACTCACAGGCCACAATGACTGAAACTCCTGTTTTGTCATCTGACGCTGAAAATGTGCAAAGTGAAGCCGTAGAAACCATGGTCGAAGTCGCATCGACGATGGCGGCTGATGGACATTATTATCATCATATTATTTTGTCTGATCTTAAAGAGACAGATATTGATTTAATGCTTGATGAATTAAAACATCTTGGTGAAGTTAGCCAAGTTGAAAAACAGCATCATGGTCTTGAAGCAATATTGAAAACCACTGCAACAGAAGAAGATATCAGCGCTGTACTTTGTTTTGTGATTGAACCTGAACAAATCTCGTTTAAAAAAGTGGCTGTTGCAGAAAAAAACACAGTTACAGAAGAAAGTACAACATCTGTTGATGATGCTCATGTTGAAATCCAAGTTGAGCAACCAGCGCCTGTACAAAAAACCGTTGCTGAAAAAGTGACGCCATCGGCAGAACCTGCTAAAGCACCAGCAGCATCGGCAGCACCAACGAAAAGACCTGTTGCCGCTGCTGCACCGAAAACAGAATCAAGCAGTATTCGTGTTGCCGTTGAAAAAGTTGACCAATTAATCAACTTAGTGGGTGAGCTGGTTATCACTCAGTCAATGTTGGCACAGCACAGTGGTAGTCTTGATCCAGCAATATATAGTGATTTACTAAGTTGTATTGCTCAGCTACAGCGTAATTCTCGTGATTTACAAGAATCTGTTATGTCAATTCGTATGATGCCGATGGAGTATGTTTTCAGTCGCTTCCCTCGAGTTGTGCGTGATGTTGCAGGTAAAATGAATAAGAAAGTTGAGCTAAACATGATTGGTAGCTCAACAGAACTTGATAAAAGCTTAATTGAAAAAATTATCGATCCTTTAACTCACTTAGTGCGTAACAGTCTTGATCACGGTATTGAAATGCCCGCTGATCGTGTTGCGGCGGGTAAACCGGAAGCGGGGCAATTAACCCTGTCTGCGGAACATCAAGGCGGTAATATTTGTATTGAAGTGACTGATGATGGTGCTGGATTAAACCGCGAACGTATTTTGAAAAAAGCGATTTCCTCTGGGCTTGCTGTTTCTGAAAATATGAGCAATGAAGAAATTGCTATGCTGATTTTTGCACCCGGTTTCTCTACCGCAGAAGTAGTAACAGATGTTTCTGGTCGCGGTGTGGGTATGGATGTTGTAAAACGAAATATCCAAGAGATGGGTGGTCAAATTCAAATCAGTTTTGAAGTGGGTAAAGGAACGCGCATTCGTATTTTACTTCCACTGACATTAGCAATTTTAGATGGTATGTCCGTCAAAGTTCATGACGAAGTCTTTATTTTACCATTAGGAACGGTAGTCAGTTCTTTACAACCGGAAGAAGACGATATTTATCCATTGGCTGGCGATGAGAAATTATTGCAGGTCAGAGGGGAATATTTACCACTGATTGAACTGCATCGTACTTTTAATATTGAAGGCGCTCAAACTGATATTACCCAAGCAATTGCGGTTATTGTTCAGAGTGCCGGACGTCGTTATGCTTTATTGGTAGATCAATTAGTTGGCCAGCATCAAGTTGTTGTTAAAAATATAGAAAGCAATTACCGAAAAGTTCCTGGTATATCTGCTGCAACAATTATGGGCGACGGTAGTGTGGCTTTAATTCTTGATGTACCAGAATTGCAACGTTTAAGTCATACACAAATGACGAATAAGAAAAAGAATACAACTGCAAGCGCAGTCATTTAATAGTGAGGATAAAATAAGATTATGGCTTCGGAACATTTCGAGAAATTATCCGGTGAAACTGTTGGACAAGGATTTCTAATTTTTACGCTGGGCGATGAAGAATATGGAATTGATATTTTAAAGGTTCAAGAAATTCGCGGATATGACCAAGTTACACGTATTGCTAATTCACCTAGCTTTATTAAAGGCGTAACTAATTTACGGGGCGTTATTGTTCCGATAGTTGATCTGCGTATTAAATTTTCACAAGAAAGTGTAACTTATAATGACAATACTGTTGTTATTGTGGTTAACTTATTAAATCGAATTGTAGGAATTGTTGTTGATGGCGTTTCTGATGTTCTTACGCTAAAACCAGAGCAGATCTGCCCCGCGCCAGAGTTTGCGGTCACAATGTCTACTGAGTATTTAACAGGTTTAGGTACTTTAGATGAAAGAATGCTTATTCTTGTGGATATTGAAAAATTACTCAATAGTGAAGAAATGGAATTAGTCGATAGCGCAACAATTCAAGCTAAATAAGTTTTGTTTTTTTAAAAATAATCTAAATACTGTTCCGGTAATTTTGCCGGAATAGCTATTTCTATCTTTTTTTATTTTATTAGCGAGTGCTAAAGCATTAAATTAACTTTAAGTAAAATTAAAAGATAAAAAAGAACTAATAATTTTAGTTAAGTTCTATTTTATTATTTATCAACTTATAAGTAGCTATCACCTAGCTATAATATTTTTCTACTGACGGAAATAACTTTAAAGTTTTTTATACTTATAATTTTAATTAAAAACAGTATTACCACCGCTTTCTAATGGAGCAAAAATGCGACTAAGGCGAAATGAATCCTATAAAGTTTCTCTTAAGTCTGCCGATAACTTGCTCATTACCATTTATTATAAAAAGGGAAACTATGTTTAGCCGAATGAAAATAGTGACTGGATTATTATCCATTCTTCTGTTGTTTGGTGTTTTGCAGTTTGTATCTGGGGGTGTTTTTTACTCAAATATTGTTGAGACAAGAAATGACCTGAATAAAACACTAACAATACAGGATCAACGTGAGCGTCTAGATGAAAGCTGGGCTAACTTACTACAAGCGCGTAATAATATTAATCGTGCAGCGATTAGTTTTTTATTACAAGATAAAAATCTTAATGTAGATGATTCTCTGTCTGTTGACTATTTGACGGGGCTTGCTCGTAAAAATATGTCTCGTGCAGACGAGAAATTTAAAGAATTTGAAAAGAATATTACCGCTTATCAAGTTCACTCAGAAGATGATGTTCGTAGCTTAAAAGGGCGTTTTATCGAATATTTCTCTGCATTAAACCAACTAGAAATTTTACTTCAAGATAGAAACTTAAAAGACTTTTTTGAGCAACCAACCACGGGTTATCAAGACGCTTTTTATAAAGAATATCTTGCATATGTCATGCGCAATGAAAAATTTAACGAAGAGTTAAATGTGGCACTAGAAGCCTCTCATCAACGTACTGTCATTACTATGGTTGTGTTAGCTATTATCGTTATCTCGGCATTAATTCTATGCTGGTTTGCATTACGTAATGCCTTAATTAGACCATTAAATTCACTTCTATTAAGTATTAAAACCTTCTCTGAAGGTGATTTACGTCCAAATATCGAAGTGAATGGTCGCAATGAAATGAGCTTGTTAGCAAATGGTTTAAAACATATGCAACAAGAGCTTATTCAAACTGTTCGTGGTGTCTATCAAAGTACGGAAAACATTTATAACAGTACAAGTGAAATTGCTGCTGGAAATAATGACTTATCTGCTCGTACAGAAGAGCAAGTGGCATCGTTAGAAGAAACTGCTGCAAGTATGGAACAGTTAACGGCGACCGTGAAACAGAACGCGGACAATGCTCGCCAAGCAAGTAACCTTGCTAATGACGCCTCAGATATTGCCCGCCAAGGCGGAAAAGTTGTTGCTAATGTGGTGCAAACGATGCACGACATAGCCGGAAGTTCTCAGAAAATCACCGATATCACAGCTGTTATCGATGGCATTGCATTCCAGACCAATATTTTGGCACTGAATGCAGCTGTTGAAGCTGCAAGAGCCGGTGAGCATGGTCGCGGATTTGCGGTAGTTGCCGGTGAAGTTCGTAACCTTGCACAGAGAAGTGCAGAAGCTGCTAAAGAAATAAAAACACTGATTGAAGATTCTGTAAATCGTACTGAAACGGGTTCTGTACTCGTTGAAAGTGCGGGTGAGACGATGACGCGTATCGTGGATTCAGTAACGCGTGTTACTGACATCATGGGCGAAATCGCTTCTGCATCAGATGAGCAAAGCCGAGGTATTTCACAAGTTGGCCTTGCGGTTTCTGAAATGGATCGTGTCACTCAGCAAAACGCCTCTTTAGTAGAACAATCTGCAGCCGCTGCTGCTGGTCTTGAAGATCAAGCAGTTGCATTAACCCGCTTAGTTTCAATCTTCAAATTACCGGGTCAGGAAGAAAAAACGCTAGAAAGAAAGGAATCGGATGCAACCCCTGTAGTTAAAGCCGCTGCTCCACTTATAAAACCAGGAACCTCAGAAAAGAAAAAGAGCAGCAGTGTTGAAGATCCCGCTAACTGGGAAACTTTCTAACAACAACAAGTGGCTGACAAGCGGTGGCTTTTAACCACCGCTTTAAACGAGGTGAAGGCATGTTTAGGTTTCGCAAATTAAAGATATCCACCAGTCTCTATTTATTACTGATGATGTTTTGCGTTATGCAGGTGATTTCTAGTGGTATTTCGCTAGGGATCGTTCATTTGAATAACGAACAACTCACCAAAGTAGATATAGATACATCTAAGCGAGATGAATTAGGATTAAGTTGGGCATCTTTAATACAAACACGTAATGCGATTAATCGTGTAGCTATTGCAGTGAAAACTGAACAGTCAACGGATTATATTCAATCTATTGAATCAATTGCACTTTCACGTTTGGAAACGGCGAATACTCATTTTCAAAATTTCCTTGCTGAGATAAATAAAGAGGCAATCCCAACAGAAGAAAAAGAAATCGTTGAAGCTGTAAAAAACGATTATCACGTTTTATATGGTGCATTAACTGAATTACATAGCATGTTAAAAAACAATAACTTCCAAGGTTTTTTAGATCAACCAACGGAACGTTATCAAACAGCGATGGAAAATTCATTTAATACCTATATGAATTATGTTCAGAGCGAAATTACTGAATCTATAGAGCAGGGACATCGCTCTTATACTATTGCTATCTTGATGTTTATCGGTGCAATAGCGATGGTTATTGTTGTATCACTCGCCGCTCATCGCTGGCTAAGTTTTAATATCATTAAGCCTTTCGCAAGTTTAAGCCGTTATTTTAATGATGTTGCTACCGGTAAATTAAATCGTGAAATTCTTGTCTTCACCGATGATGAAATAGGGGATGTGTTTAGACGACTACGAGATATGCGTGGTGAGCTCGCGCGTTCTATTCGTATCGTTCGAGACAACAGCCATGCTATGTATTCTGGTATTCAAGAAATTTCCAAAGGAAATACGGATTTATCCTCAAGAACTGAACAACAAGCTGCTTCGTTAGAAGAAACTGCGGCAAGCATGGAAGAGTTAACAGCAACGGTAAAACAAAATGCTGATAACGCCCTGCAAGCGAGCAAGCTCGCAGAGTCTGCTTCTGAAACAGCCATTCGTGGTGGCCAAATCACGAATAGTGTTGTTGAAACCATGGATGCGATTACACAAAGTTCTCAAAAGATAGGGGCTATTATCAGTGTGATTGATGGTATTGCGTTCCAAACCAATATATTAGCACTTAACGCGGCGGTTGAAGCTGCTCGCGCGGGTGAACAAGGACGTGGATTCTCTGTTGTTGCTGGAGAAGTTCGTAACCTTGCTCAACGTAGTGCTGATGCTGCAAAAGAAATTAAATTGTTGATTGATGAATCTGTTTTACGTGTCTCTCAAGGTTCTCAACTCGTTAATAATGCAGGGCAGACAATGGAGGAACTCGTCACATCAGTAAATAAAGTCACTGAGTTAATGGCAGAAATTGCCTCAGCTTCTGATGAACAAAGCCGAGGTATTCACCAAGTCGCTGATGCAGTCAGTCAGATGGATCAGGTGACACAGCAAAACGCTGCTTTGGTGGAGCAATCAGCATCTGCTGCCGCAGCATTAGAAGATCAGGCTAATAACCTTGTTAATGCTGTATCGGCATTCGAGTTGCCTGACACGGATGAGGATAATAACTCTTCATCCCTAGAAGGTAATGGGTTGAAAAAAGCAGATAAAAAATCATTTTTTAAAAAGACCCATTAAAAAACAATGAAACGTAATGTTACTGAAGTCTTATCAGATATCGCTGCTCAACCGTTGGATATTTTTACCCAACGGTTTATGTTGTCCGATGATCAGTTCCAATCTATATGCCAATTGATTTATCAAAAGGCAGGTATTGTGCTGACTAACAACAAAAGGGAGATGGTTTATAACCGTCTCACTAGGAGGTTACGTGAATTACGGATGAATAACTTTGGTGACTATCTTGCGTTTCTTAAAAGTGATGTACGCAACCCTGAATGGCAAGAGTTTGTAAATGCATTAACAACCAATCTCACCGCATTTTTCAGGGAAGCGCATCATTTTCCTATTTTGGCAAAACATGCCAGAAAAAGAGCAGGAGGCGTCTACCGAGTATGGTGTGCAGCTGCATCTACTGGAGAAGAACCTTATTCAATTGCGATGACTTTACGCGATGTTTTTGGAAATAACCCTTATAAAACCAAAATTATTGCCAGCGATATCGATACTAATGTGTTGGATAAAGCACGAAAAGGTGTTTACCGACAGGAAGAGCTTAAAACATTAAATAATGAATATTTGAAAAAATATTTTCTCAAAGGTGTCGGCGATTTTGAAGGATACGTGAAAATTAGACAGCAAATTAGCGAGATGGTCTCTTTTCAGTATTTGAATTTACTCGATAAGCAATGGGATTTAGAAGGCAGTTTTGATGCGATTTTTTGTCGTAATGTCATGATCTATTTTGACAAAGCGACACAACAAACCTTACTTAACCGCTTTACCTCATTACTTAAGCCAGACGGAATGCTGTTTGTTGGACATTCTGAAAATGTAAGCCAGCTTAGCAAGGATTTCTACTTGCATGGGCATACCGTTTACGGGCTGACACCAGCAAGGAGAGGTTATGAATAAAATAACGGTACTCTGTGTTGATGATTCGGCGCTAATGCGTCAAATCATGCGAGAAATCATCAACAGTCATAGCGATATGGAAGTTGTTGATTGTGCACCAGATCCTATAGTGGCTCGTGACTTAATAAAAAAGTACAACCCACAGGTATTAACGTTAGACGTTGAAATGCCACGCATGGATGGTATTGATTTCTTGGAAAAACTGATGCGATTAAGACCAATGCCTGTCGTTATGGTCTCATCATTAACAGCAAAAGGCTCAGAAGTGACGTTAAAAGCGTTAGAACTGGGCGCAGTTGATTTTGTGACTAAACCACAGCTTGGTTTGCGTGAAGGTATGATGGCTTATAGTGAACTGATTGCCGAGAAAATTCGTGCTGCTGCACAGGCACGAATTAATCGCCGAGAAGTACAAGCACCTCCTTCTAAATCATTGTCATTTACACCGATGATTTCGAGTGAAAAGTTGATTGCAGTAGGCGCATCAACTGGTGGCACAGAGGCTATTCGTAATTTTCTAGAACCATTACCTATTACCAGCCCTGCGATATTAATTACGCAACATATGCCCGCAGGGTTTACACACTCATTTGCAGAACGATTAAATCGTTTATGCCAAATTAGTGTAAAAGAAGCAGAAGATGGCGAACGTGTATTACCTGGGCATGCTTATATTGCGCCAGGTGATTATCACATGGAGCTTCGTCGTAATGGTGCTAACTACCAGATCCACATTAATAAAGAGCCTGCGGTCAATCGTCATCGTCCTTCCGTCGATGTGCTATTTAGGTCTGTCGCAAAATATGCGGGACGTAATGCCATCGGTGTGATTTTAACCGGAATGGGAAGTGATGGTGCTGCTGGTTTATTAGAGATGCGTCGCGCTGGTAGTTATACCTTTGCACAAGATGAAGCGAGTTGTGTCGTCTTTGGTATGCCTCGTGCTGCGGTTGAATTAGGCGCAGTAGACGAGGTGAAAAGCATAAGCGCAATGAGTAAAGCTGTTCTGATGAAAATCAGTAGCACACAATCATTGCGTATCTGATTAAGTTCAGTTTAAAAAGCAACACAGTAATTTGCCGATATATTTTGAAGGAGTTTTCAATGGCAAGTAAGGATCTGAAATTTTTAGTGGTTGATGATTTTTCAACAATGCGCCGCATAGTTCGTAATTTGCTAAAGGAATTAGGATTTACGAATGTAGAAGAAGCAGAAGATGGTGCTGACGCGTTAGCTAAATTACGCAATTCGGCAATCGATTTTGTGATCACAGACTGGAACATGCCAAACATGGATGGTCTAGAGCTTCTTAAAAATATTCGTAGTGATGCGGGACTTGCAGCAACACCAGTACTCATGGTGACCGCTGAAGCTAAAAAAGAAAATATCATTGCAGCAGCGCAAGCTGGTGCAAGTGGATATGTTGTTAAACCTTTTACAGCAGCAATTCTTGAAGAAAAACTAAATAAAATTTTTGAAAAACTGGGCATCTAAGGAGTCGCAATGAGTGGGAATCCAATTATGCCGAAAGATAATATTGAAATGACATCTGATATTATCAGCCGGATCGGACAATTGACGCGGATGTTACGCGACAGTTTGCGAGAATTAGGATTGGATAAAGCAATAGCCGAAGCAGCAGAAGCCATCCCTGACGCTAGGGAACGACTGGACTATGTTGCTCAAATGACCGCTCAGGCAGCTGAGCGTACATTGAACTGTGTCGAAGCTGCGCAGCCTAAACAGGATGCGTTAAGTGCCGATGCGACTAAGCTTACTGAACGTTGGGACCAATGGTTTGAACAGCCAGAAGAGCTGAAAGATGTACGCTCTCTTGTAACAGATACCCGCAATTATTTGCGGGATATCCCTGAGAGTACGGCTTTTACTAACAGTCAGTTATTGGAAATTATGATGGCACAGGATTTCCAAGATCTGACCGGCCAGGTAATTAAGCGCATGATGAGTGTCGTTCAAGAAATTGAAAAACAACTTGTGATGGTCCTAATGGAAAACCTGCCACCAGAGCAACTTGAAAAGTCTAATGTGAAGAAAGAGACTGACTCTTTATTAAATGGTCCACAGGTTAATAAAAACAACGCTGGTGTGATCAAAAATCAAGATCAAGTTGATGATTTACTGGAAAGTTTAGGTTTCTAACCTTCTAATGAGTTTTAGGGCGATAAGGACGTTGAGATATGCAGGACGCATTCGCTCTATGCTCAGCTCTTTTAGGATGATGTATTTTATGGATAAAAAAGTACGTAATAATGCTTTAATAGCCCACGCTATTGAAGAAAATGTAAGCCGCTTTTTTTAAGCGGCTTTTGATGTTGTCGAAATAATCATCAAAAGCAAAATTACTCAATTTTACTGTGAATTTTGCTGATTTCCTTATAATCAGCGTCAATATTGCTTATATCTCCATTTTTATCATTGAGTTGTTTTTCCAGTGCATACCGTCATAGCCCAAAAAGCCCCGTAAATTTGCGATTGTTCAGCCCATCAATTTCCTCTGAATTTGTCATGCTTAGAGTCATTTCATTCATGCTTTTAATCTCAATATCTAAATCGGACAGACTGTGGCTGAAGATAGCGATCTCGAAAAAACAGAGGAACCCACACCCCATAAACGGGAAAAAGCCAAAAAGGATGGACAAATTGTCCGTTCTAAAGAGCTATCGTCCGTATTAATGATCTTGGGGGGCGTGAGTTTGCTGTGGATGAGTGGTGGATTTATCACCCGTGGGCTACATGCCATGTTAACAGAAGGATTTACGTTTAATCATCACCTTATTGGTAATGAGAATTTGTTGATCCCTCGATTTGGTAGCTTGATTAAACAAGCTGTTTTTGCGCTATCTCCCGTGTTTTTGGGGTTAGTGATCGTGGCAATTGGTGGCTCTGCCTTATTAGGCGGGATTAACTTTAGCAGTAAATCCATTAAGTTTGATCCAAAAAAATGGAACCCTATTTCTGGGTTAAAACGCATATTTTCAATGAATGCGTTGGCTGAATTATTTAAAGCGATACTGAAATCAACTTTTGTGGGGATCGCCGCAACCGTTTTTTTATGGCACAACTGGAACGATATTCTCCATCTGATCACACTGCCACCGCTTAGTGCGTTAGCCAATGCAATGCAACTGCTGATTTTTGCCGTCTACATTACGGTTTTTATGCTGATACCGATGGTGGCATTCGACATTATTTTTCAAATTCGTAGTCATTTGAAAAAGCTACGTATGACGCGCCAAGAAATTAAAGATGAATTTAAACAGCAAGAGGGTGATCCGCAACTTAAAGCGCGTATCCGTCAGCAACAGCATGCGATGTCTCGTCGCCGAATGATGGCGGATGTACCGAAAGCAGACGTTATTGTTACGAACCCAACACATTATGCTGTTGCACTGCAATACAACGACAAAATGACCGCACCTAAAGTTTTAGCAAAAGGTGCAGGGGCTATTGCGTTAAAAATTAAAGAGATTGGTGCAGAAAATCGAATTCCGCTTCTAGAAGCGCCACCGCTTGCTAGGGCGTTATATCGTCACAGTGAAATAGGTCATGCAATACCTTCAACCCTTTATGCTGCGGTTGCCGAGGTGCTTGCATGGGTTTATCAACTGAAACGATGGAAAACCGAAGGTGGTTTAAAACCTAAACAACCTATGAACTTGCCAGTGCCTCCCGCACTGGACTTTGCTGGAGAAGATAATCGTCATGGCTAATTTGGCCTCATTACTCCGCTTGCCGGGAAATTGGAAAAGTTCTCAGTGGCAGATACTGGCAGGGCCAGTGCTTATCTTGTTGATACTGTCAATGATGGTATTGCCATTGCCACCTTTTCTATTGGATTTATTATTTACCTTTAACATCGCACTCTCCATCATGGTGCTGTTGGTCGCAATGTTCACTCGACGTACTTTGGACTTTGCTGCTTTCCCTACTATTTTGCTGTTTACTACGTTGTTACGTTTATCATTAAACGTGGCTTCAACACGTATCATCTTAATGGAAGGACATACAGGGCCAGATGCTGCGGGACGCGTTGTTGAAGCCTTTGGCCATTTCCTTGTTGGCGGTAACTTTGCTATCGGTATTGTGGTCTTTATCATCCTTATTTTGATTAACTTTATGGTTATCACTAAGGGTGCGGGACGTATTGCTGAAGTAGGTGCGCGTTTTGTGTTAGATGGAATGCCGGGTAAACAGATGGCAATCGATGCTGACCTGAATGCAGGCATTATCAACGAAGACGAAGCAAAAAAACGCCGTAAAGAAGTTTCATTGGAATCCGACTTTTACGGTTCAATGGATGGTGCGAGTAAGTTCGTTCGTGGTGACGCCATCGCAGGCTTAATGATCCTTGTGATTAACGTGGTGGGTGGTCTTATTGTCGGTGTCGCTCAACACGGGATGGCATTAAACGATGCTGCAACGACTTATACTCTTTTAACCATCGGTGATGGTCTGGTTGCTCAAATTCCTGCATTGATTATCTCAACAGCAGCGGGTGTTATCGTTACTCGTGTTGCAACAGATGAAGATGTTGGGCAACAGATGGTTACCCAACTGTTTGATAACCCTCGTGTTCTACTGTTAACCGCAGGTGTGCTAGGTCTGTTAGGTTTAGTACCAGGAATGCCTAACTTTGTTTTCCTTTTCTTCACCGCAGCATTAGGTGGATTAGGTTGGTATATCTTACGTCGCAACGCTAACCCTGAAGTGCATCAACAAAAAGAGATGGAAGAAGTTGAAAAACAAAATCGTGTTGTTGAAGCTTCATGGGAAGATGTACAACTTGAAGATCCATTAGCGATGGAAGTAGGGTATCGCTTAATTCCAATGGTAGATAGTCGCCAAAATGGTGAGTTGTTAGGCCGAATTAGTGGTATCCGTAAAAAGTTTGCTCAGGAAACGGGGTATCTTCCTCCTGTTGTTCATATCCGAGACAATATGGAATTAAGACCTTCTTCTTATCGCATTCTAATGAAAGGGGTTGAAATTGGTCATGGTGAAGCGCATCCAGGTCGTTGGTTAGCAATCAATCCGGGTAATGCCGTTGGCTCTTTAGAGGGCGATATTACTCAAGAGCCTGCATTTGGTTTACCTGCTGTTTGGATTGATGACAGCTTAAGAGAGCAAGCTCAGGTTCAGGGCTATACCGTTGTTGCTGCAAGTACCGTTATTGCAACACATTTTAACCATGTATTAGCGAAATATGCATCGGAATTATTTGGTCGTCAAGAAGCACAAATGCTGTTTGATAGGGTGAGTAAAGAGCTCCCTAAAATGACAGAAAATATGATCCCAGATATGCTTTCACTCACTGTATTGCACAAAGTATTGCAAAACCTGCTGTCTGAACAAGTGCCTATTCGTGATATGAGAACCATATTAGAAGCCTTAGCAGAGCATGCACCAGATCAAAAAGATCCGGCTGAATTAACGGCGGTTGTTCGTGTTGCACTTCGTCGTGCGATTACACAACACTGGTTTGGCGATCAAGATGAAATCCAAGTCATTGGGTTAGATGCAAGCTTAGAGCGTATTCTTGTTCAAGCAATGCAAAGTGGCGGCGGTTTAGAGCCAGGACTGGCTGAAAATATTGAACAACAAGCAGCGGATGCGGTACGTCACCAAGAGATGTCAGGTGGAGCTCCTGTATTATTAGTCAATCATGCGTTACGTTCATTATTGTCACGTTTCTTACGCCGTAGCCTGCCACAATTAGCTGTATTGTCGAATATGGAAGTCAGTGAAGGTCGCCATATTCGTATGACATCAATGATTGGTGGACAACCTCATTAATCATTCTCGCTAATATGTCATTATCTAAATTTAAGGCCACTTTATTAAGTGGTCTTTTTTGTGTTTGTAATGGTTGATAAAACTGAAGAGTGCGATGGGTTAGTGTGTTAGGAAAGGTGCGGTAATAAAGGCTCAAATAAAAGCCAATGTTTAGAGAAGAAAATGATGTGCCACGAAAAGATGATAGATAACAGTGCTAGTGTGATCTGCTGGTGGCTTAAAGTGAGAGGTGTTTTATTGGAAAAGCAAAACGCTATCAATATTGATAGCGTTTCGTGTGAATTCTGATAATTATTGAAAAAACCTAAACCTGAATTTTACGCCCAGCCAGTGTTGAACGCTGTGCTTGCCCATCAGAACCATAAAGGGTTGGGCTGTGGTTCTTCTGCAAAAAACGGATAGCATCACTATTACGAGAGATGTGTTGATCGAGTAGTAATCCGTTATGTTGATTTAGATATCTTAACTCCGCCGTGATGTCTATTATCTGTGTCCATAAATCAGATAAGAACGGCAACCCTGTATAAGGTTTTTCTACACCGGCTTGTTGGCTTAGCGTATGACGCTGTTGGTCTGTATGACCTAAAGCAGACAAGACAAAATTCTTCTGTTCAGTCACTTCGTGCAGGGCATTGATATCAATATTACCTGCGCATAATAACTGTTGTTCAGCACGTAAAATACCTGCAATGGTATTAAGCTGTGATAATTGAAGATCTAAAGTCTGGCGGAGTTCTTCCATCATAATCATTAAAATATTATTGAGTTATGCTTTCAGCAGCTTCACGGAAAAGAGCATCCGCAATTTTACCACTGTCCATGGTTAATGTTCCGTTGGCAATTGCTTCTTTCAAGTGAGCAACTTTCTCAACGTTAATGTCTTTATTTCCAGGTTGAACAAGTTTTTTCTGCGCTTCACTAAGTTTTACAGAAGTGTCGCCTGTTGCAGTTTTTTGTTCAGTTGTTCCCGATTTACGAGAGCCCTGAGTGATTTCACTCGGGTTGCGTTGTGCAATTGCGTTAATCGGAAGCAGTGGATTTGCGCGTTCAATACTCATAGGAAAATCCTTTGTTAGGCATCAATTAATAGTCAGATGAAGCCATTGTAAAACAACCTATGTGTTTTCGCCTATCATCTTGTTTCTTTATATCGGCTATCAAATCAAAAACTTTAATCTTAGTCGTCATACTTGTCATACTTCAAGCCGTAGCGGTATTGATCGCATTCACTCACACTAGTCACATACTTATGTATGCTCCTAGCGATTCGTTCATTTGTCGCCTAGCTACAACTTAAATTATTTAGAGTATCAACATTTATCTATCAACATTTATCTATAAACATTTATCTATATTGATGCTTTAAATTATCGCAATTATTTAGAGTAAAAATGTAACGTAAGAGAGTTTACCTTGGCTTGCCATAACTGAAACGGGTAACAAGCAATTCAATATAGGCTTATTCTGCTTATCAGCTTTTTTATCCATTAAAGAGGGATGCGTACAGAGCCATTTTCAAGTGCTTCGCCAGTGACAATTTGGCCTGATTTAACTCTCACTCGAATGGTTTCGTTGGCAACCGCGTTGTTTACAGCTTTGCCTTCATAACGGATCTGAAAGTGAGGGCCTTGTGCAAATACGGTGACGGTTTGTCCTGCCAAAATAGCCCAAGGGCGACGAACCATTGTGGAGGTTAAAGGTTTTCCTGCGGATATTTGTCGCATTGCGATCGCATTTTTAATTAATGCGGGATCACGTAATACATCATAAGGTAATTTTTCTAATTCGCCCGTTGCCGTACTAATAGCAGACGTTTCAATAATATCATCACGATTGATGTCTTTTTTCGCGATTAAGTATTCACCATTAACGCTAACATCAATTTGAATAAAACGACGTTGCTTATCGCACTGAATTGGGATTGAAAGACGTCCCCAATTACGAGAGCCAGCATGACGTTGGATCTCTTGTGTTTGGCAGACAGGCCATTTCTCTTCTGGCGTTAAAACTGTCACAGTCACTTTAT
Organism: Proteus sp. PR00224; assembly: GCF_016238105.1. Lineage (NCBI taxonomy): Bacteria > Pseudomonadati > Pseudomonadota > Gammaproteobacteria > Enterobacterales > Morganellaceae > Proteus > Proteus sp. PR00224. Next base: position 24,711 of record NZ_JAEHQU010000012.1, read on the forward strand.
CGTCTTGTTGGTGAAGTGCGACAAAGAAATCTTGCAGTTCTTCAGGCAGTGATTTCGCGATACTCACATTCACCATAAAGAAAAAAGAAAATAGACCGATAAGAGTTCTAACTAACATAATTTGTATCACCTTACAGAGTTGATGCTAATTGTGCGTTTGTCATTATTTAGCAATAACAGTGTACATCGACTTTGCACGCCTTAAACGCATAAATAGCAATCCAATTTACGCCTATTCCTCCAATCATCTTTTTTTTGAGCGTTTATTCTGTCAACTGAAATTGTTTTATCAGCTGAGGTAAGTGGCTTAGCCACCAAGGATAGAAGATGCTCGATAAATTAGAAAATACGTTTCATTTTCAACAAGAAGCGCTCTCAATACGCAATAAACGCCAAGAAATTCTCGCTGCGAATATCGCAAACGCAGATACCCCAGGCTTTCAGGCTCGTGATATTGATTTTGCTTCTGAATTGAAGAAAACCATTGAAAACGGACGTACTGGTAGTCATGGCATGCAATTGGCGATGACATCAGAGCGCCATATCCCGATCAAACCCGGTTATCGCTTAGAAGCGGACTTACTCTATCGCGTGCCTCATCAGACTGCGATGGATGGTAATACCGTGGATATGGACATGGAACGTAGTAATTTTGCTGACAATAGCCTTAAGTATCAGGCTGATGTGACATTTATTAATTCACAAGTTAAAAGCATGATGTCTGTATTGCAACAGTAGGGTAAAGAGCATGTCTTTATTTAGTATTTTTGATATTTCAGGTTCAGCACTTTCCGCGCAATCTCAACGTTTAAACGTAAGTGCTAGCAATATGGCAAATGCCGACAGTGTTGCGGGCCCAGATGGTGAACCTTATCGTGCAAAACAGGTTGTTTTTCAGGTAAACGCACCTGCTGGTCAAGAAGTTGGTGGTGTTCGTGTCACTGAAGTGGTGGATGATCCTGCTCCATTTCGCATGGAATATCAGCCGGGACATCCTTTTGCCGATGAAAAAGGGTATGTACGTATGCCGAATGTTGATGTTGTGGGTGAAATGATTAATACCATTTCTGCTTCAAGAAGCTACCAAGCTAACGTCGAAGTGATGAACACGGCAAAATCGCTGATGCAAAAAACACTGATGATAGGTCAATAGGGAGAATAAATTGTGGGTATTTCCTCCTCAATGAATGAACCTTATGATAATACCATTATCGGGGATACACCTTCTTCATACCATACGAAAAAAAGTGGTAGTGAGGATATTAAAGGGAATTTCCTGACACTTCTCATCACTCAGATGAAAAATCAAGATCCAACAAACCCAATGCAAAATAATGAGTTAACCTCCCAGTTGGCTCAAATTTCAACCGTTGAAGGCATTGAAACACTGAATAAAACAGTGAATAACATTGTTGGACAGATTGATCAAAGTCAGGCGTTGCGCGCTTCTTCTCTAGTAGGCCGTGGTGTTATGGTCTCTGGGAATAAAATTGTTGTCTTTCAGCCAACCGACGGTAAAGGTGAAACTGAAAAGCCCAGTGATGGGGATGACACAATTCCAACACCTGATACTCAAAATGAAAAAACGCGCCAGCAAATGGGAATATATAAATCAGGTGATACTGACCCAACTGCGCCTAGCGATGAACACCTATTTTCAACACCTTTTGGTTTTGAATTACTCAGTCCAACCGATTCTCTTACGATAAACATCACTAATGCCAGTGGTGCTACCGTTCGTACAATCCAAATGGACAAAAAGATGCTACCGGATGTTTATAACTTCTCTTGGGATTGTACTGATGAAGATGACAATCCTGTTCCAACTGGCAGTTATAAATTTACCGTTAACGCCACGCTTAATGATGCTCAGGTCCCTGTTAAGACACTGAATTATGCGCTGGTGAATAGTGTGTCCATGGTGGATGGTGGTGCCCGCCTTGATGTTGGCTTAGGTAATACCGTTTCATTGGATGAAATTCGTCAGGTTCTTTAACTAACACATATTCAACTTGGAGGGCGCATGTCCTTTTCACAAGCAGTAAGTGGTTTAAACGCAGCAGCCGCTAACTTAGATTCTATCGGTAATAATATTTCTAACTCCGCAACCTATGGCTTCAAAGGTGCAACTGTCTCTTTTGCTGACGTTTTCGCCGGCTCTGGTGCAGGTCTAGGTGTTAAAGTGGCAGGCATTAGCCAAAACTTTAAAGACGGTAGTATCACAACCACTAACCGCCCAACAGACGTAGCGATTTCTGGCGGTGGTTTTTTCCGCATTGAAGACCAAAACGGTGGCGTTTTCTATTCACGTAATGGCGAATTCGGTAAAGATAAAAATGGTTTCCTGACTAATATGCAAGGTATGCGTATTACAGGTTATCCAGTACAAGTTGTTGATGGTAAAAACGTTGTTCAAAAAGGGGCAACACCAACACCTATCGTTATTCCTACCGATATGATGAATGCCAGCGCAACCAACAAAATTGATATGGCGGTTAACCTGAACTCTGGTGAAGATAAACCCGCTAAAGCTCCATTTGATGCTAAAGATGGTGATACATATAACTTTAGTACTAACGTTACCACTTACGATAGCTTAGGTAATGAACATAATCTGAACTTATTCTTTGTAAAAACGAATGACAATGAATGGAAAGTTTATGGACAAGATACATCAACTAAGACTGCTGGTGGTACTCCAACTCTTCACCAAGATTTAGGGACTTTAAAATATACTAAGTCAGGTGTATTAGAGAGTTATACCGCAGCGGGTGTAACACCACCAGCATTACCAAGTATGTCTATTGATTCTTTAAATGGTTCTGCTGTAGGCAAAATTGAACTTGATTTCACCGGTAGTACCCAACAAAAAGTTGCTGAATCAAGCGTTTCTAAATTAGCGCAAAACGGTTACCAAGCGGGTGAATTCACCAATTTCCGTATTGAGCAAGATGGCTCCATTATGGCGACCTACTCAAACCAACAAAGCCAAGTTGTTGGTCAAATCGCACTCGCTAACTTTGCAAACCCAGGCGGCTTAAGCTCACAAGGCGACAACATGTGGTCTGAAACTAACGGTTCAGGTTCACCAATCGTGGGTGTTGCAGGCGCTGGCGTATTCGGCAAATTAACCAATAACGCATTAGAAGCGTCTAACGTGGATATGAGCCAAGAGTTAGTCAACATGATCGTTGCTCAACGTAACTATCAATCAAACGCACAAACCATCAAGACTCAGGATCAGATCCTGCAGACTCTGGTTAGCTTGCGCTAATAACGCAGGAAATAATCTGTTATGGATCATGTGATTTATACCGCGATGGGCGGCGCCAGACATTCGATGGAAAACCAAGCTGTCGTGGCGAACAACTTAGCAAACGCATCAACGCCGGGATTCAAAGCGCAGCTTAGTGCAATGCGAGCCGTACCTGTCAATGGCGATACCTTACCAACTCGTACATTAACGGTAGCCTCAACGCCAGGTAGCGATCAGAGTCAAGGAACGATGAACTATACCGGCAGATCAATGGACGTTGCTTTAAGTGATAACGGCTTTTTGGCCGTTCAACTTGAAGATGGCACAGAAGCGTATACCCGAAACGGGAATATCCAACGCAACGCTGATGGCATGTTAATGGTACAAGGGCGTTTGTTAATGGGCGATAACGGTGCGATTGAAGTGCCTGCTCAAGCAAACGTCAGTATTGCCAATAACGGTATTGTGACTGCGCATGTACCGACTGATCCACCGAAAATGTTGGGTCAAATTGGTCGTTTGAAAATGGTAAAACCAGAGCAAAACGACTTAGTTCGTGGCGATGATGGTTTATTCCATTTATCCCCTAAAGGGGCAGCGCGTGCCGGTGAGGAATTACCTGCGGATGATAGCGTGAAGGTGTTAGCTGGTGTTTTAGAAGGCAGTAATGTTAATCCAGCAGAAGCCATGGTCGATATGATAGCAAACGCAAGACGTTTCGAAATGCAAATGAAGGTTATCCATAGCGCTGATGAAAATGCGCAAAAGGCTAACCAATTGCTATCACTGAGTTAAATAGTGTAAGGGGAAAACCATGATCCGTTCTTTATGGATTGCTAAAACTGGGTTGGATGCACAACAAACTAACATGGATGTGATTTCCAACAACCTCGCAAACGTCAGCACCAATGGCTTTAAACGCCAACGTGCGGTTTTCGAAGATTTACTGTATCAAACGATCCGCCAGCCGGGTGCAATGACATCAGAACAGACGAATGCACCGTCAGGTTTACAAATTGGTACAGGTGTTCGTCCTGTTGCTACTGAGCGTTTACATAGTCAGGGTAACTTGGCTCAAACAAACGGTACTCGTGATGTGGCGATTAAAGGACAAGGTTTTTTCCATGTTCAGTTACCTGATGGTACAGATGCTTATACTCGTGATGGTTCTTTTCAAATGGATCAAAATGGGCAATTAGTGACAACTAGCGGTTTCCAAGTTGTTCCAGCCATTATTTTACCTGATACCGCCAAAAAAGTGATGATTGGTCGTGATGGTACTGTCAGTGTTGAAATTGAAGGCTCACCTGCACCACAACAAGTGGGTCAATTGACGCTAACAACCTTCATTAATGACAGCGGATTAGAAAGTGTTGGTGAAAACTTGTACTTAGAAACCGCAAGTTCTGGCGCACCTACTGAGAATGCCCCAGGTATCAACGGCGCAGGCTTGTTGTATCAGGGATATGTTGAAACCTCTAACGTTAACGTAGCTGAAGAGCTGGTCAATATGATCCAGACTCAACGTGCTTATGAAATTAACAGTAAAGCGATTTCAACATCTGATCAGATGTTACAGAAACTAACGCAACTCTAATTTCGTTTGTTTATTAGCCTGGCAGGGGTTCCTGTCAGGCGTATTACTAAAAGAGTATCGAAGATGGATACAAAGGTCATTACTGACAATTCTGGGGCAAGAAAGCTTAGTGTCAGATGGCGTCGTCATCAACGTTTAGGTACCGCCCTGTTGGTACTGACACTGGCGGGATGCGCACATATACCCAAAAAACCGTTAGTAGAAGGTAACACAACTGCGGTTCCAACGGCACCAACAGCACCTGCACCTAATGGCTCTATTTTTCAGTCAGCTCAGCCTGTTTATTTTGGCTATCAACCTCTATTTGAAGACAGACGTCCTCGAAATATTGGCGATACGCTAACGATTACATTGCAAGAAAACGTGAGTGCAAGCAAAAACTCATCCGCAAATGCGAGCCGTAATGGCAAAGCAGGATTCCTTGCTTCGATCACGCCAAGATTTTTGGAAGGATTGTTTGGTAATAGCCGTGCTGATATGGGAATGGAGGGAAACAGTGACTTTGGCGGTAAAGGTGGCGCAAATGCAAACAATACCTTTAAAGGCACCATCACTGTTACCGTCGATCAGCTTCTTGCCAATGGAAACCTGCACGTTATCGGTGAAAAGCAAATTGCTATCAATCAAGGTACTGAATTTATCCGTTTTTCAGGTGTTGTGAACCCAAGAACAATCAGTGGTGCTAATACCGTAAATTCAACCCAAGTTGCTGATGCTCGTATTGAATATATCGGAGACGGTTATATCAATGAAGCACAGTCTATGGGATGGCTACAACGCTTCTTCTTAAATGTATCACCTTTTTAATGAGTAGGGTCCAGATGAAAAAAATAGCGATGAGCCTTTTCTTTATCGTGATGACATGTGTCGGTTTTTCCGCTCATGCCGAACGGATCAGAGATCTCACCTCTGTTGAAGGGGTAAGAGAAAATGCGCTGATTGGTTATGGTTTGGTTGTGGGATTAGATGGAACGGGTGACCAAACAATGCAAACTCCGTTTACCACGCAAAGTCTGAATAACATGCTCTCACAATTGGGGATCACAGTACCACCTGGCACCAATATGCAATTGAAAAACGTTGCAGCGGTAATGGTAACTGCAAAATTACCGCCTTTTGGTCGTACAGGGCAATCAATCGACGTCGTTGTTTCATCCTTAGGTAATGCCAAAAGCTTACGTGGTGGTACGTTGCTGATGACACCATTAAAAGGTGTCGATAATCAGATTTATGCTTTAGCACAAGGCAATATTGTTGTCGGAGGAGCAGGTGCATCTGCGGGTGGTAATAGCGTTAAAGTGAACCAGTTGGCGGGTGGACGCATTAGCAGCGGAGCTATCATTGAACGTGAACTGCCTTCGCAATTTGGTCAAACAGGTCTGCTGAACCTACAACTGAATGAAGAAAACTTCACTTTGGCACAACACATCTCTGATACCGTTAATAAATTGCGCGGTGTAGGTACAGCTATTCCTTTAGATGCTCGTACAGTTCAATTGCGTGTTCCTATTGGTAAAAGTGAACAAGTACGTTTTCTGGCTGAAGTTCAAAACCTTGAAATTAAACGTGTTGTTGCAGATGCGAAAGTGATCATTAATGCAAGAACAGGTTCTGTTGTTATGAATCGTGATGTGACATTAGGAAGCTGTGCTATTGCTCAAGGCAACCTTTCCGTTACGGTTGATAGCCAAGTTAATGTAAGCCAACCTAATACTCCGTTTGCAGGGGGTAGCACTGTTGTAACGCGTAATACTAGCGTAAATATGAGTGAACAAGGTGGTTCATTACAACAAGTGAATGCAAGCGCAAGCTTAAACGAAGTGATCCGCACATTAAATGCACTTGGTGCAACACCAACAGATTTAATGTCAATTTTGCAAGCAATGGAAAGCGCGGGTTGCTTACGTGCGAGACTGGAGATTATCTGATGAAAGATTTATCTCTGCTTTCTTCAATGCCGACGATGTCTGCGCCGGCATATGACAGTAATGCATTGAATAAACTTAAATATCAGGTTGGGCAAAATGCTGATCAGCAAGGGCTGCGCCAAGTGGCGCAGCAACTTGAAGGTGTTTTTGTTCAAATGATGTTAAAGAGCATGCGTGATGCTATTCCTCAAGAAAGCATGTTCAACTCAGAAAGTACCAAGATGTACACCTCTCTTTATGATCAACAAATCGCTCAAGACTTATCACAAAAAGGCTTGGGCTTTGCTGACATGATAGAAAAACAACTTTCTGCCAAAGTCACGCTAGACCCAAGTGAAATGGCGGGCAAAACACCTATGCCATTAGATGGTAGTGATATATTTCAATCCATGCCAACGCAAGCATTGGGGCAAATTTATCGTGCGATGCAGCCCTATCAAAATGCAGTTGAAAGTACGATTGGCAAGCTTAAGGGCTTATCTGAAAGCAGTGCTTCTTTTGCTTCAAAACTGTTAGGGCCTGCAAAACAAGCCACAGAAGGTACTGGTGTACACCATCTTTTAGTTGTTGCTCAGGCTGCACTTGAATCAGGTTGGGGTAAGCGTGAAATTCTAACAGGTGACGGTAAACCGAGTTATAACCTGTTTGGTATTAAAGCAGGAAGTAGCTGGAAAGGGCCTGTTACGAATATCATGACAACTGAAGTGATCGATGGTAACTCGATTAAAATGCGTGACAATTTCCGTGTTTATGGCTCATATGTTGAAGCTATTCAAGATTACCTTAGATTGATCACTGAAAGTCCTCGCTACGCTAAAGTACCTCAAGCTCAAACTCCTGAACAAGCGGCTTACCGTATCCAAGAAGCAGGCTATGCTACCGATCCGGGTTATGCCAAAAAACTGGTTTCAATTATTGGTCAATTAAAAGGAAGTGGTGAGCAAGTTGCTAAAACTTATACTCACGATTTAAGCGACCTATTTTAATCATTTTCCCCTCAAGTTTAGAGGGGAAGAACCGATAATAAAGACCAGAGCATCCATTTAACTTGCCAGCTATGCTCCGTGCATACGGGTGATGACTAAACGTAAAAGGATAGACAAATGTCCAACAGTTTAATTAATACAGCGATGAGCGGACTTAATGCGGCACAAGCTGCGATGAGCACTGTGAGTAATAATATCGCTAACCAAAATGTGAAATGGTACAACCGTCAAATGACTGTTTTTAATGAAAACAGTGGCACAATGACCGGTAATGGTTATATCGGTAATGGTGTTAATGTTAGCCGTATTCATCGAGAATATAACGAATTCCTTGCTGGCCAAATGAACCGTGCAATGGCAAAACAAAGTGCTTTAAACAGTTATACCAAAAATATCTCACAAATTAATGATTTGTTAGCAGATAAAGGGAATGACGTTTCGAGCGCAATTGACGAATTTTTTACAAGCTTACCTAACGTTACCAATAACGCAGAAGATAATCCTGCGCGTACAACCGTTATTGGTAAAGCGGAAGCGATGGTTAATATGTTTGCTAAAGCAGACCAATCATTGCGCGATCTAGAAAAAGATATTAATAGTCAGGTCACTAACACCTCTAAAAATATCAATGAATATACAAAACAGATCGCAAAATTAAATAATGAAATCAGTCGTGCTAAAGGCTTTAATGGCGCTGAACCTAATGATTTATTAGACCAACGTGACCGTTTAGTTCAAGAGCTAAACACACTGGTTGATGTACAAGTGACTCAACAAGACGGTGGTTTTGTTAACGTCACATTTGCTAATGGTTTGCCATTAGTGTCTGGTACTCGTGCTTATGAAGTTTCTGCTATTCCATCTAATAAAAACAGCGAACGCCTTGTTATTGGTTATAGCAACGGTATTGATGAAGTTCGTGAAGTGGATGCAAAACGTATTAAAGGTGGCGAACTCGGCGGTACTTATCGTAGCCGTGAAGAAGTGTTAGATCCAAGCCGTAATCAATTAAACCAATTAGCGTTAGTGTTGGGCGATCAATTTAATAAACAGCATGAGCAAGGTTTTGATTTAAATGGCGACAAAGGTGGAAAATTCTTTGACCTTGGTGGCGCTCATGTTATGCCAAACGGCAAAAACAAAGGTAATGCCACCTTTGATGTGAAATATACTGACACTAAAGAAGTAAAAGCGGCTGATTATACGGTTAAATATGACGGCAGCAATTGGAATGTGACGGTAGAGCCGGGTGGTCGTAAAGTTGCATCTAAAGTTGGTGCAACGGGCGAATTAGAATTCGAAGGGATGAGTATCAAAGTCAATGGTACACCACAAAAAGACGATTCCATTGTCGTTCAATCTGTGGGTAACGTGATTGCTGGTATGAAAGTTGCTTTGACTGATCCTAGCAAAATTGCGGCAGCAGGTTCTAAAGATACTGGCCCAAGCGATAACGAAAACATGAAAAAACTGTTTGAGTTACCCGATGAAAAAATTATTGATGGTAAAACAACAATTGCTGGTGGTTATGGCTCATTGATCAGTATGGTCGGTAATAAAGTGAATACCGCTCAAGTTGACTTTGATGCTCAGGTTTCTATCACTAAAAGTATTGTAGAACAACAACAGTCTGTTTCTGGCGTGAACTTGGATGAAGAGTATGGCGAGATGTATCGCATTCAAGAATATTACATGGCAAATGCGAAAGTTATTCAAACAGCAAACAGTATGTTTGATGCGATTATGCAAGTTCTCTAAGCCTTCATCAGAATAAGGAATAACACGGTGCGTTTAAGTTCAAATCAAATTTTTAGTCAGCGAGTGGACAATATCACCAGTTCGCAAAGCAAATGGATGACTGAAGGAAATAAAATCTCCAGTGGTCGTCGCGTTGAAAAACCATCAGATGATCCAATGGCGGCTTCTCAAGCGGTGATGGTTAAACAATCTGAATCGCGTAATCAGCAGTATGCGACAGCTCGTGGATTTGCAAAAAACAGTATGTCTTTGCAGATGAGCTTAGCAAGCCAAATGGTGAATATTACAACCAAAATTCAAGAAACACTGGTTGCAGCAGGTAATGATGCAACATTAAGTGATGAAGACCGTTCGTCTTTAGCTGAACAATTAGCTGGTTTAAAAGACCAGCTAGTGGGTATTGGTAATACAAAAGATGGTGTGGGGCGTTATATTTTTGCAGGCTTCCAATCAGACAAACCTCCTTTTGTCGCTGATGCAACAGGCAAAATCACCTATCAAGGCGGTGATAAGCAAATTACCCAAAAAGTAGATAGTAATATTGAAATGGTCACTAACTTTACAGGGATCGAAACATTACAATCTTCAGGTAGTAAAGGGACAGAGCCAGACATTTTTAATGCCCTTGATGATGTGATTACAGCATTGCGTGACCCTTTAACAGGTAAATCACAAGCTGAGCGTGATGCTGCATTAGATAAAATTGATGCGGCAAACCGTATTAACCGTGCAACGCTAAATAATATTTCTAGTGTTGAAGCTAAATTAGGCTTACAACTTCAAGAGCTTGATAATTTAGATGATTTAGGTGCGGATACGTCTTTAAGAAATGCAAAACGTTTAAGCGAATTGCGTGATTTAGACTGGACACAAGCAATTTCAGATTATTACCAAGAAGAGTCTGTATTACAAGCTTCTTATAAAGTCTTTAACGACATGAAAGATATGTCGATGTTCAAAATGTATCGCTAATTATTTAGTTCGGTTCTAAGACATTTTGATATCACCCCTGGTATTTATTTATCAGGGGTTTTTTTTTATTGAATACAACAGATGAGTTCATTTCTTTAATGCTAGAAATAAAGTGTCTTTTTGTATTGAAGAGGCTTTAAAACCATTATGAAGATAAAACTGTTTTGCATTTTCTGTAAGAGCATGAACCATAATCGTTTGAACGCCCGCATTGACCGAGGGTTTACGGCGTTTTTCGCTAAAATGATGACAGGTATAATGATATACAAGGATTGTGGAATAAATGACCATTGATGGCTAGAGTGAAAACAGATTAATTTTAATGAGTGAGATGAAAAATAACTAATTAAAAGTTAATAATCCGAAATCTCAAGAAACCAACTGTTGCAATATCAATGTAATACGATTAAACGTATCGCTAAAGACACGCTCTGTAAACACAGGTAATGCAGGCATAATCATGGATAATGCTAACATACCGATAGTCAGCGTAAGAGGGAAGCCAACCACAAAGACTGAAAGTTGTGGTGTCATTCGGTTTAGAATACCTAATGAAAGGTTGAGTACTAAAAGTAGAGTGATTAATGGCATGGCTAACATCATACCGTTAATAAAGATTGTGCCACCACTTTGAACTAAAGTGAGAATACCTAATGAGTTAAACGTCTGATTTCCAATAGGAACAACATAGAACGTATCAACTAATATAGACAATAGCCATAAATGTCCATCAAATACCATAAATAATAGCATTGTTAGCATATTAAAAATACGTGCCAGAATAGGCATATTAGGGCCGCCTGATGGATCGACGAAGGTGGCGAATGAAAGCCCCATCTGTAAGCCAATCACTTCACCTGCATGACGAACAGAAGCGAACGCCAACTGCATTGATAACCCTAAAATTGTGCCAATTAGAATTTGTTGCAACAGTACCCAAAAGGCAATAAGCGAGAATAAAGGTACATTACTTTGCGGTAAGCCTGGTGCAACTAATGCAGTAATTAAAAAGGCGAGCGCAATGCGAAATTTTTTAGGTGTCTGCTTTTCACTAAATAGCGGTGCAGTGCTAAAAAGGGCGAGTATACGCACAAATGGCCAGAAAAAATCACTAATGTAGCCGTTAAGCATTTCACTGGTCAGGGTTATCATTGCTATTAACCAATCATCCCAGGAATGCCAGTAAATAAGTTATGCATATAATCGACAAGTAAACTTAACATCCAAGGACCCGCAACTAAAATAGCAGCTAATACAGCAAGAATTTTTGGAATAAACGACAATGTCATTTCGTTTATCTGCGTTGCAGCTTGAAGCATACTGATCACAAGACCCGTCACTAGAGCGGACAATAAAAGAGGGCCAGCTAGTGATAAAGCGATTTTCATCGCTTCAGTACCTAGTGCTAAGACGGATTCTGGTGTCATGGGGTTACCTCTGCGCTAATTGAAAAAGCTTTGTGCAAGCGAGCCTAGTATTAATTGCCAACCATCTACTAAAACAAAAAGCATGAGTTTAAATGGCAATGAGACTGTGGCAGGTGGCACCATCATCATACCTAGCGCCATTAATACACTGGCAACAACTAAGTCGATAATAAGAAAAGGAATAAAAATCATAAAACCGATTTGGAAGGCGGTTTTTAACTCACTCGTAATATAAGCAGGCACCAAAATACGCATTGGTACACTTTCGCGAGTTTCAAACGCAGGCGCATCGGCAAGACGAGCAAACAGAGCTAAGTCAGTTTCACGCGTTTGTTGCATCATAAACTGACGCAAAGGTTTAGAGCCATTCTCTAAGGCTTGCTCGAAGGTAATTTGATCTTCAGTAAATGGCATATAGGCATCTTGATAAATTTTATCAAAAACCGGTGCCATAATGAAAAAGGTCATAAATAACGCCAAACCAAGAACCACTTGGTTTGGTGGTGCAGAAGGTGTACCTAAAGCATTACGTAGTAATCCAAGGACAATAATAATGCGGGTAAAACTTGTCATCATCAGCAAAATAGCAGGAATAAACCCCAACGCTGTAATGAAGATTAATGTTTGTACTGGTAATGACCAACTTTGACCACCACCCGGTAAAGGCTGTGTAATAACACTCGGAAATTGGGCAAACGCACTGGTAGGTAACAAGATTAAAACCAGCACACTAGCGAAGAGACGCCAACGCTTTAATGCGTTAAAAAAAGTGACACACTGATGCATTATGAGTTGCCTTTATCTCGCTTTAGCGTTTTTTGTAATATTTGAGTAAACAATGGCGATGTTGGTGATGAGTTCGCTTCCTGCGAGGCTTTATCAGGGACGGGTAATTTATGCAGCAGATTTACCTGCGATGCAGTTACACCTAATACGAGCCATTCCTGTTCTACTTCAACCACCACCACACGTTCTTTTGCACCTAATGAACAACTTGCTTTAACGCTAAGTTGTGCTGTCGTTCCTTTAAATGAACCACGGGTAAAGCCAAAACGGCGAAATAACCACATAGCAACAATAATAAGAACGATAATGCCTGCAAGTGCCGAGCTAACTTGAGCAAGACTTTGACCTACAGGCAACGGCTGTGTAGGTGTTTGAACAGTTTGTGTTGTAGCGGGTGCGGTAGTATTTACCGCACCTTGGCTGGAAAAGGAAGGAAGCTGTTCCATAGATTAACGGCTCAGACGACGCATACGTTCTGATGGCGTAATGATATCGGTAATGCGAATACCGTATTTATCAGAAACAACAACAACTTCACCTTGAGCGATTAAATAGCCATTGATAAGAATATCAAGAGGCTCACCAGCTAAACCATCCAGTGAAACGACAGAACCTTGTGACAGGCTCAGTAATTTTTTAATGGTCATTTTGGTACGGCCTAACTCTACTGTTAATTTGACTGGAATATCCATAATCAAATTGATATCAGATAGATGGTTCAGCGTATCGTCTTCAGGTAAAAGATGTTCAAATAGATCGGAACTATTATCCTGGCTTTTCCCAGTTTGCTGTTCCATTGCATCAGCCCACATATCCTCAGCCGATTGTGAATTATCAGTTGGGCGATTTGCATCACTCATTGGTTTGTTCCTCATCCAGAGCGTTTAAAACAGGGTTAATTAGGTGTTCAACACGAAGGGCATATTGCCCATTTACTGTACCGTATTGGCTTGTTAATACGGGCACACCATCAACATGTGCAATCAATCTTTCTGGTCTATCAATTGGGATAACATCCCCAGCTTTAAGTGTTAGCACTTTTGATAAACGCAGTGGGATGTCAGCAAAGTTTGCGACCAGTTCTAGCTCTGAATGCTGAACTTGGTTGACTAAACTATCTAACCAAACCCCATCTTCTTGACGAACATTTTCAATTGGTGGATTAATCAGTCGTTCACGTAATGGTTCAATCATGGCAAATGGAATACAAATACTAAATTCCCCAACCATTGAACCAATTTCCACCTGAAAAGGTGTTGTAACAACAATGTCATTCGGTGATGAGGTGATATTGGTAAATTTCACCTGCATTTCAGAACGAACATATTCCACCTGAATTTTGAATATGGAATCCCAAGCATCACGGTAGGCATCAAGTGCCAGTTTCAACATTTTGTTGATGATCCGCTGCTCTGTGTTGGTAAATTCACGTCCTTCCACAGGGATTGGAAAACGGCCATCACCACCGAACAGGTTATCTACCGCGATATAAACCAGATTGGGTTCAAAGGTAAATAATGCTGTTCCTCGTAAAGGCTTTAAATGCACCAAGTTAAGGTTTGTTGGCACAGGTAAGTTACGAGCAAAGTCGTGATAAGGGTGAATTTTAACGCCACCAACAGTAATGTCAGGACTCCGACGGAGCATGTTAAACAGCCCCATACGGAATTGACGTGCAAAGCGTTCGTTAATAATTTCTAACGACTGTAAACGTTCTCGAACCACACGACGTTGCGTGTTGGGGTCATAAGGCTGAATATCCGGTTCATTCGGATCCTTCGCTATCGCAGGTTCCCTGTTCGCGCTTTTTTTGGCGTCGTCACCTGATGTGTCATCATTCAGCAGAGCATCAATCTCTGCCTGTGAAAGGATATTATCGCTCATAATGATTATCGCAGAATAAACGTGGTAAACAGTACATCGGAGAGGATCTGTTCAGATTCTCCCGGTACGAGAGTCGGTCTCAGCGTTTCTTTTACATCCGTCATTAGCTGGAGTTTTCCATTGTCTGTCGCAAGCTTATTAGCCTGTTGACGAGAAAGCAGTAATAACAAGCGGCTACGAACCTCAGGTAAATAATCATGTAGACGTTTACGAGTTTCTTCATTATGTAATCTTAATGTGATCCCTATGTAGAGCACTCTGTCTAAGTGTTCTTCGTCATCAATTAAATTTACCGTAAAGGGTTCTAATGACATAAAAACGGGTGCTGGTATAACTTTTTCCTGATTTGTGCCCGCTGAACCTGATTTAGCATGCTTCAATGCCCACCAACTATATCCACCGAATGCCGCTGCAATAATGGCGATCACCAATAATACGATGATCAGAATTAAGCTATAGCTTTTACGTTCATTGCTGTAATTAGACATGGACAGTTAAATTCCTGTTTTGTAGTGGATACGTGTTCACTGTTGTGGACTTCCATATCCATCTAAATCAACCTTAATTATCCCGCTATTTCTGTTTTTTAATTGCAGAAACAGATAGGGAAAAAACCATTAACTCTTACGTTTATTGACATAGGGTGTCCTCCCAATACATTTGTATTAGGCAAAAATATCAACACCACCACGAGCAGATGCTAATTCTTGAGGCGTAAGGGTTATCTTTTGTAGTGCCGTTTCAGAGGCTAATTGCAGAGAATTACCCTCGCTTCCTTGATGATTATCGGCACCATCTCCACTAAATTGAGAGGAATCTGACATATTTTGTTGTTGCCAACTGTCATGAGTGTCGCTAGACACCTGACTCTGCGTGAGCTGGATCCCATTTTCAGAGAGAGCTTGACGCAATTGATGCATGGCATTTTCTAATACAGAACGAACTTGTCCATTTTGTGAAGCAAGGTGCAACTGCGCTTGCCCATCTTCTATTTTCATGCGGATATGCAATGAACCTAGCTCTTCAGGGTGTAAACGTAGCTCTGCCTTTTGTAAGCCATTACGGCTAAACATCACAATTTGTTGATTTAGTTGCTGTTGCCACTCTTGTGTTCCCACTTGTGCATTTAATACCTGTGTTGCCATCGGTGAAAATTGCATTTGTGGTTGTGTTGAAGAGTGAGCATGAGCCGTAATGCTTTGCGAAGCCAAAGAAGAAGAGGTAGAAAGGGTGTTGTGAAGATCGCTTTCTACAACACGATTACCTGTCACCATTTGCTGAGCAACATTGTCCGCTAATTTTGCATTTGCAACTTGCTTATCGCCGTTTAGCAATGCATTCACTTTTTCTGCTGTTGGCGTTAAAAGTGTCGCGATGCTATCTACTTTTTTCGCAGAAGGCTTTTCTGTTTGATTAGCAGCGACAAGCGTACTTTCTGTTGCTAATGTCGCCGTCTCTGGACGTAGCTGGGTTAACAAGGACTTTTCATCTGATTTTGATAGATTAAGCTTGTCGGTAAGGTTGAAGTCCGACATATCACCATCTTTTGAAATAGTGCGTGCTAACGAGGCTAAATCTTCACCACGTTTAACTGATTGAGGCTGTTGTAATGCTTGAGTCAGTTGCTCTGAGGGAAGGGTAAGCCGTTTTAATCCAGGTAGTCCTGCTAACTGAACGGGAAGTTCAGCAGCAAGTTCTTCTGCTGACATTAATAAAGAAGGGGTTTTATTTTCAACAATAGCCGCAAATTGTTCATTATCTGGCAAAGTCAGAGTCAATTGAGATTTCTCAAAAGATGGCTCTTCTATCACATTGGGTTCTGTGGTGACAGACGCAAGATGACTACCGTCTTCTTTTGTTTTGTCTTCATCAGAGTGTGAATGTGCTTTGTTTTCTTTCGTTGAATGGTTTGTGATATTGGCTGTCTTTTTATCACTCTGTGTATTTTGGGGTTGAGAGCCCAAAAGCTGAGCAAATGTCGGGGCATTATCACCGGGCTGACTATTTGAAGCGGATGTCGTTCCCGAAGAGGCTGCAGCGACATCCATGGTCAGAAGCGTTATCTCCATCAAGTTGTTCTCCGTAAAGTACTACGCTGTGCGTACTCGTCCATTTGTTTCTGTTCAATACGATCAAGATGTCGCTTACGGCTATCTTCAGCACGTTGCTCCAAAGTCTCAAATGCATTGAGTCGTTGCTGTTTTTCTCTCCATTGTTCAGTTGCAAGATCGAGCTGCGCCTGCCAATGTTGAAGTTGTTGTTTATGTTGTTCGATAGTCAATTCGAGCGTTTTGAGAAATTGTTGGTAGTTTTGCCACGATGCTGACGACATCCCCCCCAAATTCAACGTTTCATTTAGACGTACACGGTATTCATCCTGATACCCAATCAACATATTGAGTTGCTGTTCCATTTGTTGATGACTCTGCCGGACCTGAGCCAGTTGAATAGCGGCTTGTTCAGCCGCTGTCTGTGCCAGTTCTCTCAGTGTCACTAAAGGTGACTGCTCCCGCATTGGAACCCTCTTTACTTTCTCTGATTATGTTCAGAATTAGTTTACTGTGATCAGTTGATTAAGTTGCTCACATGCACTTTGATAACTGCATTGCTCTTGGATATCTTGTTGTAAGAACTTCGCGAGGGACGGATAAAGTGCAATGGCTTTATCAAGCATAGGATCACTACCCGCAGCATAAGCACCTACGTTAATTAAATCGCGGTTACGTTGATAGCTAGACAAAAGCTGTTTAAATACTTGTACGCGACGATAATGTGTTTTATCAATCAGTGATGTCATTGCACGGCTAATAGAGGCTTCGATATCAATAGCAGGGTAGTGCCCAGATTCTGCCAGAGAACGCGAAAGCACGATATGACCATCTAAAATCGCACGAGCAGAGTCTGCAATTGGATCTTGCTGATCATCACCTTCAGTTAAAACAGTATAGAAAGCCGTGATAGAACCACCACCATCAACGCCATTTCCTGCACGTTCGACGAGTGCAGGTAATTTAGCGAAGACAGAAGGTGGATACCCTTTGGTTGCAGGCGGTTCGCCTACAGCAAGAGCGATTTCACGTTGCGCCATACTGTAACGTGTGAGTGAGTCCATAATCAGTAAGACATGTTTTCCGCGATCACGAAAATCTTCTGCAATACGCGTTGCATAAGAAGCACCTTGCATACGAAGAAGTGGTGATACGTCAGCAGGTGCTGCTACAACCACTGAGCGTGCTAAACCTTCAGTACCGAGAATATTTTCGATAAAGTCTTTAACTTCACGTCCACGTTCACCAATTAATCCAACAACAATGACATCAGCTTGGGTAAAACGCGCCATCATGCCTAATAGCACACTTTTACCTACACCAGAACCTGCAAAAAGCCCCATACGCTGACCACGACCCACGGTTAACAGTGAGTTGATTGCACGCACGCCTACATCCAGTACATCAGTAATAGGGGTACGTTGTAGTGGATTGATAGGTGGAGTGATCAGTGGCGCACGATAACCTGTATCGGGTGGTGGTAAACCATCTAAAGGATAACCAGAGCCATCTAAAACACGCCCTAACAGCGCATCGCCAAGAGGCAATTGGCGACCTTCATTTTCACCACTCGGAGTGGCCTGTGCATAAACACGAGCACCCGGTGTTAATCCCTCGACTTCCTGTAAAGGCATTAACAACATTTGGCTACCATTGAACCCAACGACTTCACTTTCAACTTCTTCAACAGTTTTACCAATGGTACGTTCTATTAAACACGTAGAGCCAAGGGGCATAACAAGCCCCTTAGCTTCCATGACTAAACCTGTTGCTCTGGTTAAACGACCATATTGACGTACACGCGGAATTTTATTTAAACGTGCTTCTGCATCACTGAGTTTTTCTAACCAACGCCCCAATCTTGCTGTCATTACAACGCCTCCGGAGCAGCAAGACGACAAAGCTCATGCCAACGAGTTGCAATCGTGGCATCAAGATCGCCATCATTTGTCACAACACGGCATCCACCAACATGAATACTGTTATCGGCAACTACTTTCCAACCATGAGCAGAAAGTGAATCACCCAGCTCTTTTTCAATTTGTGGAATATGTTTTGGGTTAACTCTTAACTGTGGGTTGTTTGAGAACATTTGTTCTTGTTGCAACATTAAGGTTATTTGCGCCAGTAATGCAGACCCATCACAAACAGCAGGCTGACCCAGAACTTCTTTTGCCGCTGTGAGGGCGATTTGCATTAAACGTGAAGCAATAACACTGTCTAACCCATTTAAAGAGTGCCTAAATTCAGCCAACAATCCTTGCCATTCATTAATTAATGGCGATTGTTGAGCAATGCCTTGGCGAATACCTTCTTCAATACCTGATTGTAATCCAGCCTGATAGCCTTCCTGATAACCCTGGTTTTTCCCTGCCTCAAAGCCTTCAGCGTGGCCCAATTTTTGAGCCTTTTCTTTCATGTCATCAAGCATATTAATTTGCTCAAGGACTTTCTGTTGCTGAACGACTTCTTTTTCCTGTTTTTCGACTTCCTTTTCGTCTTCTGTCGTGTCCTCGACATTTAATGCCCAATCAGTGAGTTCTTTGGGAACCCAAGGCTTCCAGTTAGTATCAGTATGTTTATCAGACATAGGTATCGTCTCCTCCATGAAGAACAACCTCACCAGTCTCTGCTAATTTGCGTACCACAAGCAGAATTGCTTTCTGCTCTGCTTCCACTTGAGACATACGAACAGGGCCGCGAGAACTCAAGTCATCACGCATGATCTCAGCAGCACGTTGCGACATATTGGCAAGGAAGTGATCGCGCAGCTCTTGATCGCACCCTTTCAATGCCACAACCAAGGAGTCGGATTCCACTTCCTGTAGAATGCGCTGAATTGAACGGTTGTCGATATCGATAAGGTTTTCGAACAGGAACATTTCGTCGATAATTTTTTGTGCCAATTCACCGTCGTAATCGCGAACTGCAGTAATGACATTCTCTTCTTGCTGGCTCTTCATCAAGTTGATGATTTCAGCAGCAGTACGAACACCACCCATTTTACTGCGTTTGAGGTTTTGACCATCAAGCAGGTTATTCAGTACTTCAGTTAACTCTGCTAATGCTGACGGCTGAACACCCCCAAATGTCGCGATACGAAGCATTACGTCATTACGCAGTTTCTCATCGAACAGTGCCAGAATATCTGCCGCTTGACCTCGTTTAAGGTGAACCAAGATGGTTGCGATAATCTGCGGATGTTCGTCGCGGATAATATCGGCAGCCATTTGTGGTTCCATAAAGTTAAGCGTTTCAATCCCTGTTGAAGTTTCTCGTGTTTCAGAGATCTCATCTAACAGGTTATTAGCGCGTTCTTCACCCAAGGCTTTAACAAGAACAGAGCGCAAGTAGTCATTTGCATTCACGTTCAATGCGGCATATTGAACCGCATCTTCTTCAAAGCTTGCCATAACATCAATTAATTGCTGATTTGAGATATGGCGCATTGATGACATTGCAATACTGAGTTGCTGAACTTCTCGTGTACTTAGATGTTTAAATACTTCCGCCGCTCGGTCTTCACCGAGAGTTAGTAACATAACGGCGCTTTTTTCGGTTCCAGTTAAGTTATTACTCATTGCTCTTTACTCATCCATTGACGAATTACCATTGCGACGACACGAGGATCTTTCTCTGCCATTTCACGGATACGTTGGCTCTGCAATTCGGCACTCACACGTTTACGTGCTTGTTTACGTCTTGCTTCGTCATCTAATTCTGCTTCATCAACATCATCTTTAACTTGTAGCTTGGTTTTCAGCACGGCTTTCTGTGCAGCAATTTCAGCTTCACGGCGTTTTTCAAGCTGTGGTTTCACCAGTTTGCGCCATAAGATCCATGCGATGATGACAAGTAATAACCAGCGACCTAAATCTAATGCTTTCGCAAGAATATCTGGGTTTTCCCATACAGGAACGGTGATCACTTTCTCTTCAATATCGTTAAACTGGGAGTTCACGACACTTAAAGAGTCACCACGCTCTTGGGAATAGCCCATCGCTTCACGAACAAGTCCTTCAATTTGCTGAATTTGCTCATCAGTTAGCGGAACAAGTTTAGTTTCAACAACAGGCTCTTCGCCTTCAGCGGCTTCTTTCTTATCTTCAACTGTTTTGTAGTTCACAATAACAGCGACAGAAAGACGCTCGACATTACCTACTGGACGCTTGATATGGCGAATTCGGCGATCAACTTCATAGTTGGTTGTTTCATCTAAACGGCTATTACTGTTTGGATTACGCGTTAATGTGCGATTTGTACCCGTTGCATTGGCGTCATCTGCTTTCTCACCTTCTTGCGCTTTTGGCGCTTCAATAGGTGCTTGTGGTGGAGCAACAGGTTGATTAGATAATGCACCAGGAACGCCGCCAGCTAACATGCCACCATTCTGCTCACTTTGGCTCAATTGTTTTGAACGCACTGCGGCTTGATTTGGTGGCTGGTTTGGTTTGTACTCTTCAGCAGTCTCTTCTGTATGAGAGAAATCAACTTGAGCAGTCACCTGTGCATGAACGTTTCCACGACCCACAATTGGGCCTAATAACGTTTCAATACGTTGCTGATAACGGCTTTCTAGCTCTTGAACATATTTCAGTTGGATAGAATTAAGATCACGACCTAATGCATCAGGTTGTGTCAATAATTTGCCGCTTTGGTCGACGATGGTCACACTGCTATCAGGCATACCTGCAACACTGCTCGCAACGATATGCACGATGGCATTAATTTGACCTTCATCCAGCGCTCTACCCTGTAAAAGACCCACCGTAACGGATGCAGAAGGGGATTTCTGTTCACGAACAAAAAGAGATGGTTTTGGTAGTGCTAAATGAACTCGGGCATTTTGTACAGGACCTAATGTCTCGATAGTGCGAGCAAGCTCACCTTCAAGTGCACGTTGATAGTTAATCTGTTCACTAAATTGGCTGATCCCGAACTTTTCTTTATCTAACAGTTCAAAACCGGCAGCACCGCCTTTTGGAAGCCCCGCTTGCGCGAGTTTCAGGCGTAATTCATGAACCTGATTGTCAGGCACCATAATCGCTGCGCCATTTTGTGACAAGCGATAAGGTACATTCATCTGTGTTAACTGTGTGACAATTTCGCCACCGTCTTTATCGCTAAGATTACTATAAAGCACCTTATAATCAGGGCTTTGTAACCATAAAAATGCAGCAACAAAAATGGCAATAGCCGCCGAACCCGCAATAATGAGCGGAATTTTCGGATCGGCTTTTATCCGGTTAATAATGGCGTTAAAACCCTTATTCTGGTTCACAACGTCGGTTTTTTCGGCATTCATAGACAATCCTTGCCTTGTAGTTCGGGATGAATACTAAAAGCGTGGCGTAACAAAACAGACTCCCCTTACGCAAATAAATAAACCTACTCTCAGGTGTCTCATTATTGGCCTTTTGCGTTTCATTTAATGGCGTAATTAGCCCTTAACTTTTGCGTTAATTACTCGCTTTGGAATGAAGCCCCTGTGTTAGGGTATAACTCGGTAAGCGTGTTGGTTCACTTCCTTACTATGACATTGATTCAGTAATTGAATTAGATGATTAACGCAGAGGTTTATATGTCAATTCCAGCTATTGAAAGTGTTCTGGATAAAATGCAAATCCAGACTTTGCAAGCATCCAATATTGCGAAACCCCAGCCAGTACAAGCAGGATTTGCAACTCAGCTTGTTCAAGCCGTGGGTAAAATTAATGAAACTCGAGTGAATGCAACCAACAAAGTTCAAGCGTTTACCTTAGGTACTCCAGGTGTTGAATTAAACGATGTGATGGTGGATATGCAAAAATCCAGTATTTCATTACAAATGGGCGTACAAGTGCGTAATAAGTTAGTCGCTGCTTATCAAGAAATTATGAGCATGCAGGTGTAGTACCTTATTTATTTGATAAAGGTGACTTTTCTTTTCTATAACGAGATAAAAAACACCTAATCAAAATAGAGATGGGGCATCTTGCTCAATGTCATTGAATAGATGATATAAGCTTTCGAATGTGATTAAACATTCGAATACTTATACTATTGTTTGTTATTTATGATAATGAGCGCCCCGATTTTTGCAGATGGGATAGACACATCATTTTATTGATGTGCGCTTTTGCACATCTATATCAAAGCAACTCATTTTTTTATCTCTTCTTATCTTTCAAAAAAGATCAAAAGTAATTGTTAAATAAGTTAATTAACCTATGTTGGATTAGTTTTGTATAAAGCATAGTTATCATCTTTCTTCTCAATTTTTTCTATTTTATTTTCTAAATATTTAATTATATTTTAAATAACTAAAAATAAAACCAGCTCACATATCAATATGAATAAGTATGATAGTAGTAAGGTTTTTATAACTTGATGAAAAAATAATGGGATTACTGATTAAAGCACTGATAGGTGCGTTTGTAGTGGTATTAATTGCCGTTTTATCGAAATCTCGTCATTACTATATTGCGGGATTGGTTCCGTTATTTCCAACTTTTGCACTTATTGCACATTATATTGTTGGCTCTGAACGTTCTATTGAAGCGTTACGAACCACAATTATTTTTAGTTTATGGGCTGTTATTCCTTATATAATTTACCTAATTTCACTCTATGTGATGATCAACTATGTAAAATTATTTACAGCATTGGCTACGGCGGTTATTTGCTGGATTATCGCGGCTTGGTTGCTTATTCTGTTATGGAATAAATTTCATGGATAGAGTATTTACTCTTACCTATTTATTCTCACGCTAAAAAATAAAGATAGAGAGAATATGAGAAAATCACTACAACAAAAAATAACAATCCTGAATTACTTATGGAAGTTGCAACGTGGTGGATAATGACACATAAATTTGATCACTTTGAAAAAGCAGTAAAAATAAAAAAATAATACAATCAGAAATGGAAAATCACGCTTAATTTTCCTACGATAAAGTTCATCTTTTTATAAAACGATTTTATTAAACTAAAAATTATTGATTATTATCACATTAAAGCAGGTCATAAACGGCTATGGTAATTACATGATTAATAACGTAAACGGTGATGATATGGAATATTGGTTTATTGCGTATAAAGTGCGTTCCAGAAATGGTGATACCTACGCCGGACATAAAATTGTAGAAACAGAGAGTGGGATCACACCCCATATTGCGTTAGAAAAAGCATGTCAGGAAGTTGCTGAAGGAGCACAAGCCGATATTCCTGCGGTGAGAGTAGTTGCTTTTAATCGTTTATAAGACATTCTACCTAATAGAAAATCCTACATTTATTAATGTGGGATTTTTTTTATCTAAATTTAAGGATTGGTTATTTAATGCGCTTTATGTATAGATCGATTTACTAATAGAAATAATAAAAAAATAAGGTGTTCATTAATATAATTTAATTACATTGATCTGATAGCGATTTTTTATTTGTTTTACTTAATTAAAATTCAATTATGTGATCTCAGCTCTACTAATTTACTTTTACGCATTGAATAAAAAAAGGCTTATGGTTAATGTGCTGGTGGGCTAAGGAATAGCTCAATACAAGGAAATAAAAATCATTATTTTGATTTTTTAGTTATTAATAAAAGGAAATTTAATTATGACAGTATTAACCGTTTATTTATGTGGTACTGGGTCTAACTCATTTGATAATAATAATCCGACCTTCTGGCAAGGCGAATTAGTCTCCACTTTAGCGCAAAATAACCAAGGAAGAGAGTTTGCACAGTGGTTTATTGTTGATGGCCCGGGTAGTGGTAATCTGCAAGAAGATGATTTATGGGTTGAAAGTCCTAATTACTCTGATATCAAGGGTTCGCTATTTGGTAGTGGTTGGGAAGAAAACGTGAAGCATGCACTTTGCTTAATGAAAGGTAACTTTGATTGGCAACGTGAAAAGTTAACCGAAGAGCAGTATAACCAACTGAAAAAAGCGGGCATTCCCATTGAAGATGTCAAAGTAACAGGCTCTTTTTTATGGCGTAAATATGACTATGGCGATCGTCAAGTCACTCAGCAACAACTTCAACAGCAAATTATTCGAATCTTCCGTAAAGATGGCATTATTCCAACACAAGTTAACTTAGTGGGTTGGAGTCGTGGTGGTATTACTTGCCATATGTTAGCGAATGCGATGTTGGCAGATCCTCAATTAAAAGATATTCCCGTGAATATTTTTGCTATTGATCCTGTCCCAGGTCCACTGAATTTCCAACCTGAAAAAGTCACGCTTGGTAAAAACGTCAAAGAATATGTCGGATTTTATGCAAGAGATGAACGCTCTAAAGGATTTACTTGTGTTATTCCAACAATTGAATCTGAAACTAAAATGCATATTTTCCCTATTTCTGGACGTCATGCCACATTAGTGGGTAATGCTTCTTTAGATGGCGCTAATGGTGAAAATGGCTTATATGCTCCAGGTTTATTAGTCCGTCATTTTGCAGAGGTCTGTTTAACGCGCTGGGGCTGTGATTTAGCAAATAAATTAGCCTTAACGGATGCACAAATTACAGGCTATCACAGTGATATTGCTAATGATGCAGATAAATATGTAGCAATGCGTCGTAAAACCTATTCTATCCATGAAAGTACGGGTAAAGATGAACGTAAAGTCTCATTAGGTAAAGAGGGTAAAGCATTCTCTGAGATCCACGGTGGACAATATAATCCATCAGTAGGTTTAACCGCAGATTACTTATCTAATCAACAACTCTATGATGTGATTAAATAAATTATTATTTATCAGATTATTATGAGCTAATAAATCGCCCATAGTGAAGTGGGCGATTCTAATTTCAATCATTATCACATTATTTATCACAGTTTTTGACTAGGAAAATGATTGTTGATTTAATATACTGCCTTTTGAGAGCTAACAGAATTTCAATAGACATAGATAGACTGTAGGAGGTTTCTATGCCTGAGTTTACTGTTAGAGTAGAGTTATCCGATCCCGAAAATGCAGACTATGTGTTATTAACACAGAAGATGGTAAAAGAAGGGTTTAAAAAAGAGATTAATGGTTTGAAAGGTAAATATGTTCTGCCTCATGCAGAGTTTAATTATCATACTGAAACTAAAGATCACAAAGAAGTTATCGAGTTGGCTTTTTCAATTGCAGAAAAAATAACCTTAAATCCTGCCATTTTAGTGACAGAAGTAAAAAATAGAGCGTGGAAAGGGCTAGAGCGACTTTGAGATTATCTTTATAAATAGATAAGCAAAGTAATAAAAGTCATCAAGGCTCGTGGGGGAGTCTGAACGTATTGAGATTAACGGTTTTATCGCCTATCTTTCTGCATTGAGTATTTATTCTTCTGCATTTTTCACTAGCAAAACGCACCATCAACATTATCATTTCATTATTTATAGTAAACACAAATTTTGTCGATGATATTGCATTATCATTGATTGTTTTGTTATCACTTTTAAACCATGGGATAAAGTGCATGAATTGGGTTTTAAAATCATTTTCACAACTCACTACCGATGAGCTTTACGCTATTTTAGCCTTAAGAAATCAGGTTTTTATTTGTGAACAGCAATGTGCTTATCAAGATTTGGATGGTATTGATCAACAATCATTACATCTATTTGCTAATGATAAAATAACTTCGCAGTTAATCGCTTATGCGCGTTTATTACCTCAGGGTATGGTATTTCCACAGGCATCAATAGGGCGGGTGATTGTTGCTAAAGAGTATCGTGGTGGTGGCGTTGCTCATCTATTATTAAAAGAAGCTATTTCAGTATCTTTTAAACAGTTTAAAACCAATAGTGTAAAAATAATGGCTCAAACTTATTTAGTCGATTTTTATCAATCTCATGGTTTTGTTATCGACTCAGAAAGTTATCTTGAAGATAATATTCCTCATATCGATATGGTATTCATGCAGTCTAATAAATAAAATAACTTACAGATAAACCAGAAAAGAGTACGTTACCGATAACAAATTTAGCTGAATAAAAGTCTCTAATTGCTTAGATAAAAAGACGCCATTAGCTAATAAAACCGCTTTTGGCGCAGAGGAGAGTTATTTCAGGTTGAGATCAGGATAATAACTATGTTCTGTAAACTGACCATAGCTATTTTGTACCCTCTGCTCTTGTTCAGTCTGTCTTATTAATATGCCAAGCTCATCTAGACGAGCCCGTAATAAATTTCGCGTCTCATTTTCGTTTTCTAAGATTTTCTTTAGCATATCTGTGAGGCGTTGTTGTAGTCTCAGCTCACCGTCAGCAGGTTTTATCATCTTAGTGATACTTTCTACGCTTTTTAAATAATCCATTTCCATTTCTATCAGCTTATCCCATTGCTGATCTTTGGCAAGCGTTAACATTTGCTCACTTGATTTTAAAACATGCTCGTAAGCCGCCATAATATCCATATTGTTATCCACTCTAATTTAATAAGAATTAATCTGTGTGCCGATTTGTTGCCAAGCATCAGAAATTTCAGTTAAGAGCTTGATGACTTCATGAATTTTTTCTGGATTATTTTTTAAGTTAGCATCGAGTAGCTGATTAACCATATAGTCATAAAGGAGCTCCAGATTTTCTGCAAGCTCGCCACCTTTTTCTTTATCCAAACCTTGCTTTAACCCGTTACCAATAATATTAATGGCTTTAGAAATGTTTTCGCCTTTACCTGCGATATTTCCTTGCTCCATTAATATTAAGGCACGGCGAAGGGCGCTAAGCGCCCCATTAAATAGGATCTGGATCAGCTGGTAAGGCGTGGCATTTAAAATCTCGCTTTCAACGTCGATTTGAGCATACATTTTACTGGCTGATTGTTGATACATATTATCCTACTTTTAAAAATTACATTAATAAACGGCCGATTGATGCACTAGAGTTAGTCATGGAGTTCACCATTTTATCTAACTGTTGGAACTGGTTTTTATAACGTTCCATCGTGGCAGCAATATTACGTTCCGTATTTTTAATTTGGTTATCTAACGTTTTTTTCCGTTTTTTTACACCATCAGTGGCAATATCTAAGGTGCCATCTGTAGATTGCAGTGTTTTCTTCAGGAAATTATAAGTTTGAGTACCAAATCCTGTCTCTTTACCATCACCCATAAAAAACTCTTTGACGTTAGCTGGCTTTTCTTTTAACGCCTCATCAAGTTTTTTGCTATCAATATCTAAAGAGCCATCAACCTTAAATTTAATACCCATTTTATTTAGGGTATCCATATCTGATGTATTTTGTGAGCTTGTAACAAAACTCTTTAGTTCAGACATAATCATACGGCTGGTGGTATCACCGAGTAATACACCATTATCTTTCGATGAAGCTTCGCCTTTCTCTACTTGAGTGTATTTAGTGAGAGATTTGTAGGTACTGTTTAACTCGTTATAAGCATCCGTCCAAGCTTGAATCGCTTTTTTCATTGGCTCAATATCACGAGCAACAGTGACTATTTCAGGCTTATCTGTTTTGTCTTTATTATCAAACGTTGTTTTCTTAAGATTTAAAGTGATCCCTTCTGGTGCATCTTTAATTTCATTCGTTTGACGTTCAATTTCAATACCATTAATCGTTAATTTAGCATTGTTTGCTTTAACGATTTCTTGCATTGCCCCACTGTTAGATTTAGATGAATAACTAATAAAATTATTTAGTTCATCATCACCCTCAACAGTGATTTCCATTTGTGAATCAGTACCTTCTTTACGTGAAGTTAGTACTAAGTGGTTAACACCATCTTTTGCTTTAACGATAGTGGCAGAAACATTACCCTCTTTTTTATTGATTGCATCACGCAATTCAATCATAGAGGTTTGATCGTCAGTTAACTCAATACGTAATGGTTTTTCTTCACCAGGCTGGGTAATCACTAAGGTACGTTTATTACCATCACCTAATGTTTTTCCAATAGGTACTTTTACATCGCTTACCGCTTTTGATTTCAGTGTTTGTGCGTGAGCAAGTTTATCTATCGAGACGGTATAGTTACCAATGCTGGCTTTACCATCTGTAGTCACTTTAAAGGCATCAAACTCATCGTCTACTTTTGTTGCAACAATTTCGTCAAATTTCTTTAAATTTTCTGACGCTTTTTGTAACTTATCAAGTTGGCTACGGATCTTACCGTAAGCGGTAATTTGGGCTTCGTAGCTTTTCATCTGTTTATCAAGGGGTTCAAGGCGTTTATTTTCCGCCGCCTCTAATTGTGCCAATGTTTGGCTAAGAGGCATCCCTGAGCCCACGCCTAGTGAAGCAATACCAGCCATACCGGTCTCCTTTCTGTGTTCGTAAAATAATCCTCAAAAACCGTTATCGGTAGAATCGGCGAAAAGTTTACGTCTATTTAGTATTTTTGATGAGTGAAACAGGCTGCCATATAGAAGCCTTTTATTGCCATTGATGACCAAAGTCGAATTTAGATGGGTTAAAAAAACGTTGAGACGAAAATTGATAAAAAATAAATAAAAAAATGATAATTTAATTTCTTTATTTATCATTGACTTGATATGGATTCTATAAAAAATCGCAGAAATTTTTGTAGGAAAAGTTAAAGGTTGTATGTGGAGTGCCGATAAACTTGTTGCCGGTGATTAACACCGAAAATGAATAGGCAAACTTTTATTTTATCGACTTGATTTTAAAGGAATCTAGCTATGGCACAAGTCATTAATACCAACTATCTGTCTCTGGTAACTCAAAACAACCTGAATAAATCTCAGGGAGCTTTAGGAAGTGCAATCGAGCGTCTGTCTTCTGGTTTACGTATCAACAGCGCTAAAGACGATGCAGCAGGTCAAGCGATTGCTAACCGTTTCACTTCTAACGTAAATGGTTTAACTCAAGCTTCACGTAATGCGAACGATGGTATCTCTATCGCTCAAACTACTGAAGGCGCTCTGAACGAAATTAACAACAACTTACAACGTATCCGTGAGTTAACAGTTCAAGCTAAAAACGGTACTAACTCTAACTCAGACATCACTTCAATCCAAGAAGAAGTTAAAGAGCGTCTTGGTGAAATTAACCGTATTTCTGAACAAACTCAGTTTAACGGTGTTAAAGTACTGAGCGGCGAAAAAGCTGAGATGGTTATCCAAGTTGGTACTAACGATAACGAAACTATCAAATTCAACTTAGATAAAGTTGATAATGATACTTTAGGCGTTGCAACTGACAAACTGTTCACTGAAGCTACAGTTACTAAAGGCGCGAAGAAAGCAAGTGCTGATGATGCTGTTATTGCTGATTTAGGTGTTGCTGGTGGTACTACATTAAAAGGTGGCTTGACAGTTAAAAAATACGAAGAAGATGGCAAAGTTGTTGCTGGTAAATTCGTTGCAAGTGAAGGCGGTAAAAACTATTTAGTTTCTGCTTCAGATTTTGAAGCTGATGGTACTACTGCTACTCAAATTAACTTAAAAGCAGGTTCAGCTGTTGTTGGTAATGAATTTACTGCAGTTGCAGGTAAAGACGTTAAAACTTTAGACGTTAAAGATGACGCTTTAGCAACTTTAGACTCAGCTATCAACAAAATTGATGAAAGCCGTTCTAAATTAGGTGCGATTCAAAACCGTTTTGAATCTACTATCAACAACCTGAATAACACTGTTAACAACTTATCTGCTTCACGTAGCCGTATCTTAGATGCTGACTATGCAACAGAAGTTTCTAACATGAGCCGTGGTCAAATCCTGCAACAAGCTGGTACTTCTGTACTTGCTCAAGCAAACCAAGTACCACAAACTGTTCTGTCTCTGTTACGTTAATTCGTACTCTGACACAAAAGATACCTTTCTATATTCAAAAGGTCCTCGTAAGAGGGCCTTTTTTTGTCATTTGTGTTGAAAAGTATTTATATTTTTCCTTCATCTATTTTTAAAAATTATGTCCATATAGCATTTTTCCTAAAGAAAACGATAAAAATCATTTTATGTTGTGGTGATTATAACGACACATTAGTGTGTGTTACATCTCGTATAATACGGATTTAAAGATGATAAAATCATTTAAATATAAAGGATTGAAGCAACTTTTTGAAAAAGGCGTTACATCAGAAGTTCTTGCTAATGATGTAGAAAGAATTAATGATAGACTACAATTTATTGATATAGCTAAAGATATTGGCGAATTAAATCGGCAAATATATAAACTTCATAAATTAAAAGGTGATCGAGAAGGATATTGGTCGATTACAGTAAGAGCTAATTGGTGTATTGCTTTTCAATTTATTAACGGCGATGCCTATATTCTACACTATGAGGATTATCATTAATGAGACAATTTAAAATTTCACATTCAGGCGAAATTATTGCACGAGATTTAGAATACAGGCTCCCAGTATTTTATATTTAGCCCTACTTTTTTTAGTTTTATTTTTTCTTCCGATCTATTTCGCTTTTTTCTACAATAAATTATTCCTTGCAAATTAACTGACTGGCTTTTATTACTATTTTCGCGACGCCAAAAATCGTAAATCCTTCAAAATTGATGACGATAGTGTTTAGGCAACGTTATTACAGTGACGTAATAACCCACCTATTCATTAAATGTTTTAAAATCAAGTTGAAGGAATATTATATGCCACAAGTTATTATGACTAATCCAACATCACTGATTGCTCAAAATAATTTAAATCGCTCTCAAAGTGTATTAAATACTGCAATCCAACGTCTCTCTTCAGGTTTACGTATTAATAGCGCCAAGGATGATGCTGCGGGTCAAGCGATTGCTAACCGTTTTACCTCAAATATTAATGGTTTGACTCAAGCTTCTCGTAATGCGAACGACGGTATTTCAATTGCCCAAACCACAGAAGGGGCATTAAATGAAATTAATAATAACTTACAGCGTATTCGTGAGTTAACTGTTCAAGCTAAAAACGGTTCTAATTCAGATTCTGATATTAAATCTATTCAGGATTGTGTTTTGCACTAGATGATGGGTAATATTAATCTATATTAATCAGCCAGTTAAAAGTGTTAGATGTGGCTTTTTGCTGGCTTCATTCTTCGATTGTGTCGAAATTGTGACGCGCTCACTATATTTGGTTAAATGTTCACCACTTAAGTGGGCATACCTCTTAACCATTTCTAATGTTTCCCATCCTCCCATTTCTTTTAACACCATTAATGGTGTTCCGCTCTGCACATGCCAACTGGCCCATGTGTGGCGCAGGTCATGAAATCTAAAATCTGTTAACCCAGTCAATCTAACTGCCCGTTCAAAATCTTCAATACCGATAGATCGTTTTCTTTTCCCAGTTCTCGTAAATACATACTCAAAGTCTTTTGGAATATTGCGTAAAATATTTACAGCATCTTCATTTAAGGGAAGAGGGCGACCTCGGTTAGATTTTGAGTTTTCAGGTGTTACTATTGCAACCCCTCTATCTAAGTCAACATTGCTCCAAGTAAGGGATAGCAACTCACCTCGTCTTGCTCCAGTTAATAACGCCAAGCTAACTAAGTCTTTCATCCACTTTAGCTTTAGATTATCAATAAGCTCAATTGCCACTTCCTTTTCGATCCATCTAACCCTGACAACCGGTTCTCTAAACGATGGAACATGCGGTTTTTCTTTTATCCATCCGCTTTTGTGGGCTAATGAAAATGCCCTCATAATAAATGAACGATACCTGTTTTTGGATGCGTTAGAGAGTTTTCTCTTTGTTTTCGTGCTATACACAGGCAGTGAGTTCGTGATCTCATCACTGGTAATAGTGGATAGTTTTCTGCCTTTGAAAATAGCTAGGAAATACCTTGCATTGGTTTGTGCATTTGCAAAACTTCGATGACCCTCAGCATTTCTTAGCGCCAAAATCATCATCTCATCGAATGTTCGTTCTGGCGATTTATCTAGTTTATCTATCTGCCATAGGTCGTACTTTAATTTATCGTGATACTCCTGAGCTTTCACCTTGTTCGTGGTGCCAGTAGATCTCCTAATTCTTTCTCCACTTGGAGATGTGACATCAATCCAGAACGTATTCCCTCTTTTGTAGATCGGCATTTTGAATTTCTCCTGCCACCGACCATAGCCAGCCGGTAAACATTATTGTCATTAAACTGCGCCTGTTCAAACTTTTTCAGGCTTTCCTTGTTAGCTCGCCATGAACCGCCCACCTTAAACATGTAATATTTTGGTGGGTTTTTATAGATAGTTGATGGTGAGAGTTTTAGCTTCCCTGCAAACTCTTTCAATGTCATGCAGTCATCTTCCATTCTTCTCTTCCTTTTGCAGATTTCTGATGTATTGGCACATAACATCTTTGGTATTGTACTTTGTGTGATTTAGAGGCTTAAACTTTGGCGTGTATTTATCGAGGATCTGAGTTGTTAGTTTGTCGTTGGGTATTCCGTGGCTTCTGAGTTCGATTAAGCATTCCTTTGCTATTTGCCTTCGTGCGTTTTCCATTGCCTGTGCATTCATAGTCTTTGCCTTTTATTACGCAAAGTGACCATATATGATTTAAGACAGTTTTCTATTTCCACAGGATAGATATTCTTTCCTATCTTTATTTTGTGACTAACGATTATTCCTGTTCTATTGTATTTCTTTTTATGGGCTTCCAGTGCCTCATTAATAGCAATCCTTTCTATGGGCGTGACTTCACCGCGAATTATTAATCTCATAATTCACCTATGCTATTTTCCATTCATTTAATATTTTATTACCGATATTAATTAACTCGTCTCTATCTACGGTATTAATTATCTTTCGTGGTTTGATATATGGTCGCCATATTAAAAGCATTGAGCCTTTATTGTTTCCATTGACGGGTTTGTTTGTTCCTGCATTAATAAAAGATATTCTTCCTCCTGTAATTAGCCTCACTTCATCAACTGTTTCTAATGCAGAGTTAAACCAACCGACAGAAGTATCAGCAGGTATTAACATAACGACTGGCTGTAATTGCTTTTTACATTGTTCGGCGGCTTTATTAATCCACGGCTGAATATCTGAATAGGGTGGGTTAATCCAAATAGCGCCATAACTTTCCCAGTCGCAATTTAACGAGTCGTCTTTTTCGGTTAGGTAATGAGAGCAAAGGTGGTTATTTTTATCGGCGGCGGCATCTAAATAGAAACCAAATTCAGCGTCCAGTGCTGTGAATAAAGGTAGGGGAGTTTGCCATCTATCACGCAATTCCTTTGGTGTATGGCTACCTCCGTAGTCAGTCTTCATTCTCCGTATCCTTCATTATTAAGAATAATTCCATAGCGCCACGGTATAAGCTTTCATGCTCAACCTGACCAACTGAACCATGGCAGCACATCCAGCCACCTGAGATTTTAATCATCGATATTTCATTCTCAATAATAATCGGCATTGCGTCGGCTGGGTTATTGCAAGGTTTGAAGCACTTACTACCCACCATGACAGCTAATTCATCCCACACAGTGGTTGTAACAAACCATTCTGCACCTAACTTTTCAGCAACCTTTTTATTAATCTCGAAATCAGATAGTTCGGTGTATTTATTCATTAATTAACTCCCAATATTCACAAGTATTTTTCTTAATAATCCCACCCGCTTCCAAGTGACCAATCACACAACTAACCTGACTCCTTGAATAATCAGGGCTGCATAAGTGATATAGTTCGTCTGTGGTAAGCTGATTACATTGAAGAACTTCTATTATTCTCTCTCTTAATTTATCCATTCTCTCATTACCTCTCCACAAATAACCTCAACACTCATCACTGACATTAAATATTCAGCACGTTTATTGCATTCCGATTGCGTATATAAATCCTCAGATATTGGCACTGCATGATTGTTCATAATTAACAGCAGGACGAACAGCTTCATGTTTGTTTTCTCTATATGCACATTTAAATATGTGAGCAATAACATCAACAGTCCAGGCATTGCCATAACATTTATATGACTGTGAATTTGAAACTATATTTTCACACCAGCCATCGGGGAATGTTTGTAATCTGGCGCATTCAGTGGGAGTTAATTTGCGATAATGTAGATTGCCTGTTGATACCTTT
>NZ_JAEHQU010000013.1:0-32057 GCF_016238105.1 Proteus sp. PR00224
CCTTGCTAATTTATTATTTACAGTTAGTGATCCAGTTTCAATTTATTTATTAGTTGATGGACTTATCATTTACTTTCTTTATTTTGAATTTATTGCATTAATTATTAAATATTTTCAGTCGAATTATCACTTTCCATTGCAATATTTTATTTATATTGCAATAACTGCGGTAATTAGGTTAATTGTTGTTGAACATAAAAATCCTCAGTTACTTATTGTTTACTCAGGAACGATACTGCTACTTGTTATTGCATTATATATTTCTAGTGCTGAAAGATTGAAACCTAATTAAAATTATAAAAGTAGTAAAAAAAGCATAATCTTACTAATATGAATACAGTTATGATCTACTATAATCAGATTATATGAATGTTTCATATGAGGTAGTAAGAATGTTTAACTCTGTTACAGATATTCACAAAAATAATTTTGTTGGTAAAAAAATTATTGTAGGGATTAGCACTTGTTTATTAGGGAATAATGTTAGGTTTGATGGTGGTCATAAGCGCTTTCATCTTGCCGTAGATGAACTATCTGATTATTTTGAATATCAATCGGCTTGTCCTGAGATGGCTATTGGTTTACCTACACCAAGGCCCGCACTAAGATTAGTTAAATCAAATTCAGGAGAAATTGCATTAAAATTTAGTAACGGGAGTGAAGGTGATTTAACTGAAAAGATGAATCGGTATTCTGTTGAGTATTTAGAGAAATTTAATCAGTTTAGTGGGTATATTGTTTGTGCAAAATCACCAAGTTGTGGATTAGAGCGTGTTCGTGTATATGATCCTATTGGTAATGGTAATAGGAAGGCTGGGACGGGTATTTTTACAGAAAATCTGAAAAAAATGATGCCTTGGTTACCAATAGAGGAAGATGGACGATTGAATGATCCTCATATAAGAGAAAATTTTGTTATACGTGTATTTGCACTGGATGAGTTGAATGAATTGAGAATGAACGCATTTACTCGTCAGTCTTTAATCGATTTCCATACAAGATATAAACTGCTCTTATTGGCTCATTCACAACCTCTTTATAGAGAGTTAGGTCGCTTTGTTGCTAATAATAAAGAATGGCATTCATTGGAAGCTTTTTTTGATGAATATCGAAATAGATTTATGACATTATTACAGCACCAAGCAACACGACGTAATCATACCAATGTTCTTATGCATGTGCAGGGGTATTTTAAGCGCTATTTAACATCAAATCAGCGACAAGCATTAAGTCAATTGATTTTAGAATACCGTCAAGGAATACAGCCTTTATTAGCACCTTTAACATTAATTAATCATTATCTATCAGAGCATCCTGATAATTATTTGAGTAAACAGAGATATTTTCATCCTTATCCTCAATCCTTAAGATTACGTTATGGATTATAATAAACTTATTGATAGGAGGAAAATATGATACGTTCTTTTGTCACTTTTTTAAGTTCATTTATTCTTACTGGATGCAATGTTATTCCTCCGAGTGACATTAAGCCTGTTAATAATTTTGATCTATCACGTTATCTTGGGCAGTGGTATGAGGTCGCTAGAATAGATAATCGTTTTGAAAAAGGCTTAACGAAAGTTACCGCAAATTATTCATTACGAGATGATGGTGGTGTTAAGGTTATTAATCGAGGTTGGAGTCAAAATAAACATCGCTGGAAAGAAAGTATCGGTAAGGCTTATTTTGTTGATTTATCTAATAAAGGTGCATTAAAAGTATCATTTTTTGGTCCATTCTATGGTGGATATAATATCATCAAATTGGATAAGAATTATCAATATTCTTTGGTTGTAGGACCAGATAAAGATTATTTATGGATATTATCACGTACACCGACCATGCCATCAAATTTGTTGAATGAATATATTCATTTTGCAACATCATATGGATTTGATAGTAACAGGATCATAATATTTTAACAAAAGGTATATAGCTGAATTTAAATACTATCTAATTTGATGGTATTTAATTATAATTTGAAAATGCCTATTCATATTATCCATTATAATAACACTGGTAATGATTATTTACACCTAAGAGCATGGGGATTTATGAGTTAGTGTTATCCAGGCTAGTCGTTTTGTTTTTATTGGTGAATAAAATGTGCACTTTTCTGATTTTTTATTTATATCGTTCTCGATTTGAGTTGTTTGTTTAACTGACTGATTTTTATCATTATTAGTTATTATAATGAAAGTAATTATAAAAAATAAAGAAATAAGAAATAAAATAATATATCGCACTTGATTACTCCGTTTCATAAATATTATTTATTATTTTATGAATAAATTTATAAATATGTACAGTAATAAATAAGAATTACTATATTTTTATAAATCATCTCGAAAATCTCTTAATAATTTCTCTTTATATTAATCATTAATGGGCACTCCGTAGGGGTGTATATGTGTATGGATAAATTAACCAATGTAACCTATGGAACAGCAGGCCTAACGGCCTTTTTTGCCAGTCTCTCTTTATATGAATGGGGATTTGTTATCGGGATGGCGTTCAGCATGGTTCTCGGTTTAGCTACTTATTTTATGACTCGAAGAGAACAGCGAAAACGTACTCAATTATTTGAAGAGCTTGTTCGTCATGTTGACCCACAAAACCCGACCGAAACGTTAAAAAGACTTGCTGAATTAATGGTGAAAGCACCAAAGGATATTTAATGTCTCTCAAACAGAAAATAGCGGCGCTAACAACAGCAGGAGCCACAGCAATCGCATTAGTAGTGATAGCCCATTTTGAAGGTGTGCGTTATGAACCTTATCGTGATGTGGCAGGCGTTTTGACGGTTTGTTATGGGCATACAGGCAAAGACATTATTCAAGGTAAGACATATACACAACAAGAATGTGATGCGTTATTACAAAACGATTTTATTAAGACACAACAGAAAGTCGATGCATTAATCAAAGTACCACTCGATGACTACACCAAAGCCGCTTTATATTCCTTTGCTTTTAATGTAGGAATGACAGCATTTGCTCGCTCAACATTACTCAAGAAATTAAATGCGGATGATAGAGCGGGTGCCTGTGAAGAAATAAAACGTTGGGTATATGCGGGTGGAAAGGTTTGGCGAGGGCTTGTCAGTCGTCGAGAAGCGGAGTCAGCACTATGTCATGGAAACCTTTAATCATCATTATCAGCTTTATCCTTGCATTACTCATTACAGTCGCTGGTGGCATTTATCTCTTGATTGATAACTCATGTACTAAAGACCAAGTTAGTTTAGAAAAGCGCTGTCAGATAGCTCTCTCACATCATCGGTACTAATCATGAAATACGGGAAACTCTATGCCGTCATTGCGATGGTAGGCATCATTGTGGGTAGTTATTGGGTGATTAACTGGCAAGCTAACAGAATTAATCTATTAGTAGAAACAAACAAAGAACTAACGATTGCTCTCGAAGAACAGAGGTCTATTAATACTGATTATCAAGCACGCATAATGCGATTAAATCAGTTGGATATTCAATATATACAGGAGTTAGCGAATGCCAAGAATGAAATTAGTCGCTTGCGTGATATTAGTGAGCATCATCCTGAGCGGGTGTATATCAAAGCCGAGTGCCCAAAAAACAAAACCACTCCCGCCACCCGCTTGGCTTATGCAACCACCGCCCGACCTACTGACACCGCTATCAGAAATTATTGGTTACTCAGAGAGCGAATTGCAGAGTCAGAACAGATGATTAAAGGGTTGCAGGATTACATTAGAGTGGAGTGTGTGAACTAAAAAAAGCCCAGCATGGGTGCATGGGCAAACTAACTAAACACCAATCAGTAAGAGTATAGCGAGGTTGATTTTAGTTAGTATAGCTTAAGTAAGTATATATACCAGATTGATAATTCTGATTAACTTATTTCTTACCCAAATAAAAACGCAAGATAAAAATAACCCTGTGAGTTTGGGCTCCCACAGGGCTTTCACTAGTATGTGTGAAAACAATAGATTACCAATATTCAGTAAGCCAATCTGTTAATAATCAACGTAAGTTTTTAGAAAACAATCGCCTCGCAATAGCGGGGCTTTTTAATGGAGAAATATCATGGCAGTAGAAGGTTCAGAGAATCCAGTTAAATTCCGTGAAGAATTGGATAAAAGCATTCCAAAAGAATAACCCCGACAAGGTTAGATAAATCGTTTATCCATTAAGGAGGTCGATCCCTATCTTGACTGCTAGGAATAGACTAGAAGTGACCAAAGTAACGTAGTGACACGTGATGATGGTTGCGAATGGTTACTTTTTGTCGTCTGTATATATAGGCTTGGTGCAGGTGGCTTCCATCACAGGCATCCCTGGGGATGATATGGATTCAATTATTACTTTTGTGTCATTTCCACGAAGTAATGTAAGCCTTGTATCGTGGCTCATCCAATAGAATTCTTTGTAATAAGGTACTCCGAATTGAGATGAGTATGCTCCTTTTACCTTCATAGCATAGGTCGGAGATGGCATATGACTACTCTTTTTAGCTGGCGCTATCTTGAGGATTTGTGTTGCATTTGATTTATAAACAGAAAATATCTGGCTATCCTCACTTTTTTTGGTGGTGCCGTCTTGGGAGTAATTAATCCAAGAGCACTCCATTTCAAATATCAGGGTTTCATCTGTTGCATTAGCGCACACAGTGAACGGTATAAGTAAAGCAAAAAGATACTGTCTCATGATCCCTCTATGTCAATGCAATATCGTCTTACGACAAGACTATCACAAGAAGAGCTAACTATGACTGAAAAATATCACGTAATAGCAACTAAGAAAGATGGCTCAACATACAAAGGCATAATGACCACTAAAGAGCCTCATGTGACCAATAGGATAATCGGTAGCGCAAAAATAGAATACAAAATAAATTAGACCAAAAATAGCGTGTTTTGGGCATTCTTCAGGCCTGTGAGGATAAATAAAGGTGAGCAATTAAGCTCTATAAAAGACACAGGAGAATTCTAATGTCTAAAACAACCGATCAGCTGATCAACAATCTTAAGCATAACTTCAAGTTACTGGAAACCATTTATCAATCAGGCTTGTCAATTTACTACAATACTGACGTAATCCATGATGCTATTGATGCAATCATTGATGAGTTAAGGCGACGAGGAGTTGCTATCTAACAATAGCCCGCTCCGGCGGGTTTTTTATTGCAAATCACAAAGCTCACTATGGTGAGTTTTTTAATTTGTTATTGAGGATATGAATATGGCTAAAAGACCAGATTGGGAGGCCATCGAGTCGGCTTACCGAGCTGGCGTGATGTCACTCCGAGAAATAGCTTCACAGCATGGCATATCTGAAGGGGCTATACGCAAGAGAGCTAAGAAAGATGATTGGTCGAGAGATCTTAACGCAAAGATAAAATCTCGTGCTGATGATTTGGTACGCAAAGAAGAAGTACGCAAGCAGGTACGCACAGAAACAACATTATCTGAGCGCGTACTTATTGAGGCTACGGCTGAGGTTATTGCTAATGTTCGTATGGAGCATAGAGGTGATATACGCCGGGCGCGTGAACTGGCTAACGTCTTGTTTGACGAACTGAGTGCAAAGTGCGCAGATGTGCCTGCCCTGAATAAGTTGGGCGACCTGATGTTTAGTCCTGATGATAATGGTCGCGACAAACTCAATGAAATTTATCACTCAATTATCTCCCTGCCTGAGCGTGTTAAATCAGCAAAAGCACTTAGTGAAACACTTAAGAACTTAATTGGACTTGAGCGTCAGGCATATGGCCTCGATGACGTTCAGCCGAATAAGACAGCTAGCCAACTATCAGATTTAATGGATGACTTATCTAAGGAATAATCATGAAGCCAGAACATCTTGCATTATTAAGAGATAAGCTCTGGCGATTGAACCATCTCTACTGGATAACCAATAAAGAAGGCAAGCCAGTTCGATTTAAAATGACGCCCGAGCAACTTGAATATTTTGAAGGGATGCACACGCGAAACATTATCCTCAAGGCTCGTCAGCTTGGCTTTACTACTGAAGTCTGCATTATCCAACTAGACGCGGCTCTATTTGAGGCAGCCAAATGTGCATTGATAGCCCACACGCTAAACGATGCTAAGCGACTATTCAGGGAAAAGATAAAATACGCTTACGAAAAACTACCTGATGAAATTAAAGCGGCAAATCCAGCGAGTAATGATGCGTCTGGTGAGTTGGTGTTTAGCAAAGGCGGGTCACTTTATATCAGTACATCATTTCGTGGTGGTACACTCCGTTATTTGCACGTTTCTGAGTTCGGTAAGATATGTGCTAAGTATCCAGAGAAGGCTCGTGAAATTGTCACTGGTGCATTTGAGCCGGTATCAAGCGATTGTTTCACGACAATTGAAAGTACAGCGGAAGGTAGAGCAGGTTATTTTTATGATTACTGCCAGTCTGCTGAGAAAGCACAAATTCAGGGCAAGACTCTTTCTAACCTAGACTGGAAATTCTTTTTCTTCTCATGGTGGAAGAATTCAGAGTATGCGATTGACCCTGTTGATCAATTACCACAGCGGTTAGTTGATTACTTCGATGAGATATCAAGTAAGCACGGCGTTCAATTAAACGAGCGCCAGAAAGCATGGTATTACGCCAAAGAGAAAACACTTGGCGACGATATGAAGCGGGAATATCCGTCAATACCGTCTGAAGCATTTCAGCAATCTGTTGAAGGTGCTTACTACGCCAAGCAATTCCGCTTCCTGTACGAAAATAAACGCATTGGTACACTTCCTGATAACTCGCATCTACCGGTTCATACGTACTGGGATATCGGCGTGGGTGACTCAACGTCAATTTGGTTTATTCGTGAGGTTGGTGCGGAATTCCATGTCATAGATCATTACTCAAATAGTGGTGAAGGCCTGCGACACTACATGAAAGTGCTGAAAGACAAAGGCTACACATATGCAAGTCACAATGGCCCTCATGATATCGATAACCGTGAGTTTGGTTCTGATGCGAAATCTCGGCGTGAATTAGCGCGTGAAGGGTACGAAATCGACGGACAAATTTACTCAATTCGATTTGACGTAGTGCCGAAACTTTCCATTGATGAAGGCATTGAGGCTGTGCGTGAAATTCTCCCCCACTGTGTTTTTGATGAACATAAATGCAGTGTAGGCATCGCTCATCTTGAGGGGTATCGCAAAGAGTGGGATGACAAACGTGGATGTTGGAAAGATAAACCGCTTCATGATTACACATCTCATGATGCTGATGGATTTAGATATTTTGCAGTGAGTCGAAGAAATACTAAACGGTTGACTAAGAAAATAGAATTTAACTGGAACTAACATGAATACAAACGTTGATTATAAGCATCCAGCTTACAATGAGTTTTTGCCTGAATGGGACATGATTGGCGATTGTGTTGATGGCGAACGAGTTGTTAAAAGCAAGAAAGAGAAATACCTCCCTCATCCGGCAGATAACAAAGATGAAGATGATAAGGGTAATGAGCGTTATAAGCGCTATTTAGCTAGAGCATCCTTTCTGAATGCCACGGGTAGGACACTTAGTGGTTTACTTGGTATTGCTTTCAGTAAGCCAGTAAAGATTAGTGTTAGCGGTAGTGTCGAGTATTTAGAAACTGACATAGACGGTCAAGGCCAGCCACTAACCCAAATGATAAGGGATGCGTTATCGCAAAACTTACAGCGTGGTCGAGCTGGTCTATTAAGTGATTTTAGCGGAGCAGGGATTCAGTCAGAAGCTAATAAGGGACGCCCTTATGTTCGATTGTTCACAGCAAAAGAAATCATCAACTGGCGTGTAACGAATGGGAAAACATCCCTCGTTGTCCTCAAATATCAAGAGCCAGTAGATACAGATGATTTTGAACTGCAAATGCAGAATAACTGGATTGAATTAAGGCTTATTAATGATGTCGCTCATTCTCGTCGTTGGTATGAAGATGGAGACATAAAGGTTACAGATTGGGTTGTATTGAGTGATGCGATTGGCAGTCCATTAAATGAGTTGCCATGGTCATGGATTGGCTCAATGAATAATGATCACACTCCTGATTCTCCACCTCTTGCTGATATAGCATACGTGAATATCAAACATTATCAGGCTGAGGCTGATATAGCAGAATCGGCACATACTGTCGGTCAACCAATGGTTGCATTAACAGGTCTTACAGATGACTGGGTTGAGAAACATATGTCTGATGGATTTACTGTTGGCTCCCGTAAAGGGGTATTGCTACCACAAGGTGGTGACATGAAGTTTGCACAGCCCGAAGATAGAAATATTCAAATCACTCTAGCTGAACGTAGAGAGAAGCAAATGGCAATGCTAGGCGCTAAGTTAGTTGAACGAGGAACGTCAGCAAGAACTGCTACACAGGCACAGGATGAGGCACAAACAGATAATTCAGTGCTGTCATTGTGTGCGGGTAATGTTGAGCAAGCATTTAACCGAGCACTTGATTTTTGTATCCAGTTTGCGGGTGGTGGCGAAGCGTCAATACAACTGAATAAAGTTTATGATATAGCTAAGCTAGATTCACCAACGATTACAGCGTTATTGGCTGCGTTGCAATCAGGATCTATGCGATTGATTGATTTTGTTAAGTACTTGCAAAGTATCAATATCATTTCTCAAGACGAGAGGGCTGAGGATGTTGTTGATGAACTGGAATTAACGAGAGGGGCAAATATGTTGGGAGTGTGACTATGCAACCGAGCATCATCCTTGACAACGCATTAATGATACAGGTCATGCTGGAAAGGTTGAAGTCATCAACAGCAGATACTCGTGATTTAGTGTTGGATATTCGTGCCACTGTGGCATCTGCGCTGTCTACCTTCTCAGGTGATATTTCCTCTATAAGTAAAGCAAAATCAATCGCGCTTGCATTAAAAAAATCACTAAAGCCAGTTCTCTCTAGTCATTCTGGAAAATTGCTTGATGAAGCCATCAGTGTTGCCATTGTTATGGCAGATGCCGAATATCGAGGTTTTAACTCACTTCTAGAAGGTATTAAACCTGCCAATTATGAGAAAGTGCGTAAAGATGTACAAAACATCCCCATGAACCTGACGGGATGGAGTGGTTCGTTATTCCTAGAAAAGTTTATTGAATCTTGGGCTGATACATCCATTCAACAGGTAGAAAATCAGGCACTGATATCACTATCATCTGGTGGTGATGTGTCTGATCTGCAATCAACGATTAACGGGACGTCAGTTGAACCTCTAATCATCGCATCGTCGGTAGTCGGTAGGATTGCTAGGGGCTTTCAGATGATATCCAGAACCTCTTTACAGCATGCGCACAGTATAGGGGCAATGGATTTTTACAAAGAGAATCCTGATCTGATTAAGTATGAAGAGTTCAGCGCAATACTGGACAATAAAACATCATCAGTATGTAGATCATTATCCGGTAATCGCTATCCACTAGGAAAAGGCCCCAAACCTCCTCTTCATCCTAATTGCCGTAGTCGATTACTTCCAGTTTTAGATGAGAAATACATAAACTTAATTACAACAGATTATGTCGGTAATTCTGAATGGGGTGAAGAGTCTTATTACGAGTGGCTTTATCGCCAACCAGCGAACAGGCAGGACATTGTATTAGGTAAGACTAGGGCTCAGTTGTTTCGTGATGGTGGATTACCGCCTGATAAATTCGCAAAGTTACAGCTCGATAAATACTTTAAGCCAATAACGCTTAAGGAACTTCAACGGATCATACCTGAAGCTTTTAATAAAGCAGGTATCGACCTCAAATGACCCACTTCGGTGGGTTTTTTATTATTCGCAGTTAGAGACTGCACCATCTAAACCAGAGGTTTTACGATGTTTAAATACCTATTAACAAAAGAAGAATTTGATGCATTAACTGATGATAAAAAGGTTTTGTATAAAGAAGTCGGTGGAAATTACCAACTTCAAATCGAAGGTATGCCAGAAATTCCAGATGTGTCAGGGCTTCAAAAGAAGGTTGATGAATTACTTTCTGAGAAAAAAACAGAGCAAGAAAAGCGCCGACAAGCCGAAGATGCAGCGAAGAAAGCGGCTGAAGAGCAGGCTCGTAAAAATGGTGATATTGAATCACTAGAAAAAAGTTGGGCTGAAAAGTTAAAGGCGCGTGAAAGTGAGCTATTAGCACAGCTACAGGAAAAAGACGCGAGCCTACACACACTATTAGTTGATAACGTCGCACAAACGTTGGCTACAAAGCTTGCGGGTGATGCTGCACCGTTAATTATCCCGCACATTAAATCTCGATTATCAGTAGAGGACGGTAAAACGCGAGTAGTTGACGCTAATGGGCATCCTTCAGCATTCACTATTGATGATTTAGAAAAAGAATTTCGTAATAACCAGTTAT
Organism: Proteus sp. PR00224; assembly: GCF_016238105.1. Taxonomy (NCBI): domain Bacteria; kingdom Pseudomonadati; phylum Pseudomonadota; class Gammaproteobacteria; order Enterobacterales; family Morganellaceae; genus Proteus; species Proteus sp. PR00224. The sequence goes on from NZ_JAEHQU010000013.1 coordinate 10,360, forward strand.
TTGCTCCGGTAATTATCGGTAGCAAAGCCACCGGAACCGGAGGGGAAGGCGGCAAAGGGAAATCACCAGCCGGAGGCAGTGATAAACCCAAAAGCGCAAATCCATTAGTTGATAGCGCACGTCAAATCATTGCTAATATCCCAGAGGATTAATTTATATGTCTTTACATATTTTTCAAAAACAAGTATCGCTAGCAGCAACAGAATTAGTTGCTCAAGCTGTCCGTCAGTTTAACGAAGCATCTGGTGGCGCTTTAGTTATCGGTGATGGTGATCATATCGGTGACTACATTGAGCAAACATCATGGCAGTTACTTGGCGGGCTGGCTCAGCGACGTAACGCTTATGGCTCAGGCAATCTAACGCCACAAGAATTGGGTCAAATCCTTGACCGTATGATTAAGGTTGATGGTCGTATTGGTCCTGTATCTGTTACCCCAACGATGATGAAGCGACTAGGTAAAGATGTGTCAGAAGCGGCCGCGGTAGTTGCTGCTCAATCAGCAGAAGCCATGTTGCAAGATTACCTTAATACTGCTGGTGCAGCATTGAAAGCAGCTATTTCTGGTAATACAACGGCAGTTACTGTTGGCGGAGAAACGCCATCATTAAGAGGTTTGAATAAGGCCACACGTCCATTCGGCGATGCTTATTCACGCATTGTTGCTTGGTTAATGGATGGTGCAACGTTCAACGACTTTATGGATGAGACACTAACCAACGCGAATAACCTGTTCCAAATTGGTAACGTCGCCATTAAACAAGATAACCTTGGTCGTCGTTTTGTTATCTCTGATATTCCCGCTTTGTCAGATGCAGACAAACAGCATTCGTTAGGTTTGGTTACTGGCGCCGCAGCGATTCAAACATCGCCATTGATCATGAAGGCTCAGGATGTGTTAGGTCAAGAAAATATTAAGGCACTAATGCAAGGTGAGTATGACTTTACTATTGGTTTGCGTGGTTATCAGTGGAGTAAAGATAGTATCAAATCACCCACTAACGCACAGATTGAAACGGTAGCTAATTGGAAGCAGATTGCTACTGATATTAAAGATACCGCTGGCGTTATGGTTTCATTTGGCAAGAATACTAGTGTTGGTGGGTAATGCGAGGGGGCAGTAGCCCCTTATTTATCCATGAGGAGTGATCATGTCTATTGTGATTACGGTTGAGCAAGTTAATGAGCAATTAGAGGTGATGGGGTTTGAGGCAACAAGCCTTGTTATAAGCTCTGCCATATCTATTGTGGATACTATTGATACTTGCCTTGATAACGCAGGATATTCAGATGCAGTTGTTACTTTAATTAAGCTGTATTCGGTTATCCTCATATTATCATCTGCTGATGTTAGAAAAATATCCTCAGAACACGCACCTTCTGGCGCTTCTGTTTCATATCAGTATTTTGCTGATGGTAGAAAAACATTGTTAAAAACGCTGTCCTCTCTGGATCCCTTTGGATGTACCGATAGCTTACCTATTGAACGACCTGTTGGTCTTGTTCAGTTTGATGTGGCTCGGGGGTGATATGGGGAAAATCCTGCGACGATTTTGCAAGGGGTGGGCAACCATTTGGAAAATTACAGGTAAAGATGGTTACGGTAAACCCATATTTTCAGAGCCAATTCATATCCGATGTGATTACGGAAGTAGTTTTAAAGATGGTAGAAAAACCATTGGCACTGAAATAATCATTAAGAATGTTATTTGGACTGAGTATAGCGAAGCAACTCAAGAAGACTATATCGCCATTGGCAAACATGAAGATAGAGATCCATTTTTGCATGGTGCTAGTAGGATTAAGTCTATCGATAGAGACCGAGATATTAATGGTGGTCTAGATGATTACACATTAACGACGGCGGTATAACTATGGGGGCAAAAGTAAAAGGAATAGGTAATGCGATATCTAACTTAAACTCTCTGGTTGGAAGTATAGCGTCAAAAAAGATAGCTCGAGCCATGCATAGAGCGCTAGATATTGGTGGTAGGCAAGCTGCTATATACACACCCATTGACACTAAAACGCTCATTAACTCACAATTTAGAGATGTAAAAGTAAAAGGCACACTATTTACTGGTCGCGTTGGTTATTCTGCTTCGTATGCTGTTTTCGTTCATGATCCTAATGTTAAGCAAAGTTTCCGCAGACCTACTGCGAAGAAAGAATTCCTCCTGAAAGGATTTGAGGAAACGAAACAAATGATTGATAAGGCTGTTGCTGAGGAGTTTAAAATATGACGACCTTTGAGCGACTGAAAAACTATTTTTCTGAATCAGGTTTATCAGATGGTCTCATTAAGCAGGATTATATTTGGAATGAAAAAGAAGGTAATGATTCGGACTCATACATCGTATTTCAGCAACAAAATGGAACTGGACGTATTGATGATCTAAGTGGTGATGATTTTTTTACCATTTCACTCATATCTGGTAAGGCGTGGATTGAGTTTATTGTTCAGCGAGCTAACGAAATACTAGAGTATGTAAGGTGTCATTCTAGAAGCCATAACATTGGTTTCATTATCAATACATCTGGTTTTGTTAATCCAATTCAAACAACAGAAGGTAGGTTTGTCATCCCACTTTCTTTCCGTTGTACATTTTAAATTAAATACATCTCAATAGGTCGCTTATGCGGCCTTTTTTATTTGCAAATAAAGAGGTTATAACATGTCACAATGTCCTGACAAAAAAGGTCTGGTGATGGGCAATGCAGGAATTATACGTATTGCAAAAGGATGCCCTGACCAAGTGCCAGCACAAGATCAGTTTTTACGCTTAGGTGCGTTAACAAGCAAATCATTCGATTTCGGTATGGAGACGGTAACGTCTAATGCTGATGATATCAAAGGATTAACGGAATCAATCGTTACTGGCGCTGATTTCACCATTAGTTTTGATGGTGAATTGAAGAAAGCTGGCGTAACTGGCTCTACTTCTGCTTTCGATATTGCAAAAGAAATCCTTGATGAAATCAAAGCTGGTCGCCAGCCAGATTATTGGGTTCAACTTGATATGAAAGGTGATGGCTCTGATGTTGTTCAGGGCTATATGTTATTTACATCATGGTCTATGGAATTTCCAACAAAAGAAATCTCCACTTATTCAGGTGAACTGAAAGTTGCTGATGCAGAAACGGTTGAATGGCTACAAGAAGAAATCGTTGTTGAGAGTGTCGCAGTCGAACCAGCTACTCTGTCTGTAAAAGTGGGTGAAACTAAGACATTTACTGTCAAATTTACACCAACCGATGCAACTAACAAAAACTACACCGCTGTGAGCGATAAGACAAACTTTGCAACAGTTACCCAACTTGCGAATGTGGTTACTGTACGTGGTATTGCCGAAGGTACCGCAAACGTTACTGTCAAATCCGAAGATGGTAGTAAAACAGCCAAATGCGTGGTTACTGTTACCGCTGCTTAATATTACAAAGGGTGCTTTCGAGTGCCCTTGAAATATTCAGGAGGGATTATGACGCCTATTTTAGACATCGGTGAGATGGTTATCTCTACTGATAAAAAGGATTACTTATTTAGACCATCGTTCATCAATATGACAAGAATCGGTGAGCCTAAACAGATTGTGAACGCATACGGTCAATTAAATGGCACAGAGGTGCAAGAGTTAATTACACGCGCCGTAATGAGTTACAGTGTTATCCCCGATTGGTTAATAAAAGCGATTAGCAAGCCAACATACGGGCGCAATATTTTGCAAACTGCAATGATAGTAATGCAGGCGTGCTGTGATAATGATTGCTCTGAAATTATTGGTGAATGGAAATCAGGTAAGCGCGGTATCGTCTATAAAAACGGCAAGATGCCAATCGCTGACATTATCGTCATTGCCAGAGAATTATTCACTCATGGAATTATTGGTAAAGCTAAGATCCGCAAACTGCAACGTAACGAAGGCAAAAGCGAATTCTCTGATAAGTTCATGGCAATTGATTACATCAGTTCTGCCCGTGCTCATTTTGGAATGAATCGTGATGAAGCCGAACAGTTAACCATGACTGAATTTCAGATGATGCTCAGGGCTAAATACCCTGATGAGAAAGGATTTACTAAAGAAGAATATGACAACATCATGAAGCAAGATGATAAGCGCAATGATGAGCTGATCAGTGGTAAGCGTCGATTGGTTAGTAGGAAGAGAGGATAACAAGGGCATCCGTGCCCTTTGTTATTTTAAGAAACTATAAATAACTAAAAAAAGCACAATATAAATAAAGAAGCTAATTAATCTTTCTAGCTTAGTTTTGGGTTTTCTATTCGTCTTTCCTGATAGTTTTGTCGAGTAGGATAATCCTGTCCCTGGTAAGCCAAATGTAGCCTTTGTTCCATTTTTACCAATATTAATTGTTGATCCTCTTTTCCCAATAGAAGTGCTAACTCCAGTCTTTCCTACATTAATGTGAATACCGGGAGCAATTTTAATTCTCTTTCTAAATTTAAATCCCATGATAGCCTCTTGTGGTTATTTCTTTTTGGAGATACCAGACACCCTAAAAGGTATTTGTTTAAGTATCTTATCTACTGATTCTTTAATTATGTTAGCTTGGGTTTCAATTTCTATGAATTTGTCAGATTCAGGTGTTGTTACGCTATTACTAAGTAAAGACAGTTGATGTTTCAGTCTTTCAACTTCTCCTGCAAGTAGAGAGGCTAATTTATATTCTTTTAATAGAGTCATTACTCTACTGTAACTATCACCCTTAAGTGAAGCGCTGTCTAGCACGGCATCCATTTCATTCCAGCGAGTACCTAATACCGCCATTAACGAAGTTGAAAACGTGCCTGCACGATTCTCACTTAAGTCTGAAATGCAGATTTATACTAATGCAGCTTAATCCATAAATACTCACAACAGCCCCGAAATAGGGGCTTTTTTAAGGACTGATAATGCCTAAATTTACCCTTGTTCCTAATCCAACCTTTAAAGCTAATGTTAAGATCCCAGTTACTGGAAAAGAAACGCCAGAAGTAGTGACATTCACCTTTAAACATCAACCAATGAGCCAGCTTGATGAGATGCGAGAAAAGCCAACTACTGATTTCTTTGAGCAAATTATTGAAGATTGAGCGATTGAAGAGTCGTATAACAAAGAAAACTTAAATCTACTGTTAGATAACTACCCATCAGCCTCTCGTGCTATTGCTTCCACGTATTACAATGAACTGCTAGATAATCGCGAAAAAAACTCTTAACGGTCGCTGAGGCAATGTATGGCGGAATGAGTTCAAAAGAATCAGTTGAGTTCGAGCGTGCTTTTGGCTTTCCGCCAGATATTGATGATGTTGAAATATAGCCTGATGTTTGGGATTCGTATCAAGTATTTTCAGCTATGAATACACAATGGCGTGTAGGTATGAATGGTATTACTGGGCTGGATTACACGCCGTTAAGCCAAGTGATGGACTTATTCGATATCAAAGACAGAGCGACCGTGTTTAGTGTTCTGCGGATTATGGAAGTTAAGGCGTTGGAGGTAATGCATAAGAGGTCAAAATAACGAGTTAAACACATGTTAAGGATAAAGAAAATTGCCTCACTTTAGTGTACAGTCTACTATTAGGTAATTTACTAAATAGCAGAAAAATATATGACTGTAGGTAATTTTTATTCAGAAGTAGCAAGGCTAATGAAGGATGCTGGGTGGAAAGCGCAATCAATATCTAGTACGCATGAGACTTGGCATCATATTGTGTCGGGAAGGAAAATTCAGGTTCCATTGATTATAAGAGTTTATACTGAAGCAAATAATATTTTAAGAGATGCAGGGGTAGTCGCTAGGTTTTAGTGTGATTTTCATACAGTAAGGTGCAGAGCGTGTGTTAAATTATCTATTAAGGATTTTTATATGATTGCTGATCATATTCCAGAAAAAGAAAAGATTGTGATGTTTGAATTCATGTATGCATATGCGAGATTAGAATATTGTCTAAAATTAAAAATAAAAGACCAGACAAGACAAACTGAAGGCAAGAACGCAAGAGCTGATTGGGGTAAGTTTATTAGTGATAATAAAAAAATAATAACATATAAAGATATTCCAGCAGGAAAAGAATTATTTGATTTAAAACCTAAAAAGCAGGTGTTTGGTAATGCAGGATGGGTAGACATTAATGATACAAAAAATGAATTAAATAATATTGTTACTGCTTTAAAAGCCGTAAGAAATAATTTATTTCATGGAGGAAAAGAATTGGAGCATGGGTTTGATTATTCTCCTAGAAATATGAAGCTAATCAGTACCAGCTTGAATGTCATACATCAAATTATTAAATTTTTAAAATGGGAAGAAGATTTCTTACCTATCCACTAATACCCGCTCCGGTGGGTTTTTTATTGCCTGAAATTTGCGATCATATCACAATTACATAAATGAAAACGAATTTACCTTGATTTACTTTAATAAGGATATAGCATAAGGAAAATTTAACTATTGCGTGGTTGGTATGTCAAAAAAAGAAGGTTTAAAACCGAGGGGATGTTGTTGGTTGGTAGGTGCTATCGTTATAGCTGTGTGGCTATCTATATCTATAGCCATTCTCGGGGAAAAGGTGTTCACTGCGGCTGGGCTTAGGAATGGTGTTAACTTGTTTGTACTCCTGTTAATTGCATTCGTTGTGTCTAATATTGCATCAATAGTATATGAAAAAAAATTCAAAAATGACGCTGTGTTACTTTTTGTTATGGCTGCGGATATGGTAACCCTATCCACATTAGGGTTAAATATTGCTGAAGATTATGTAAAAGCCAATCCAGTGACCTCTGGAGTTATGGTTTTTATTTCTTGTTGCATTTATTTGTTTTTTATACTTATTAAGTACATGACACCTAAGAAAGAATCAGAGGTAAGTAACGGTGGGAAAGATTGTACAGAGGCGCGATTTACCAAACTAGAAAAATAGAATAGAAAGTATTTATCTTGAAGTTTCTCATATTCAAAAAAGCGTTAATAATCAAACAATATGGTTAATGATTATTATACTCATAATAGCTTTAGGCTCAGCTTCTGTATTTGGTATTTTGTTTTTATATAGTTTATCATTCATTTCATAAACAAGGGCATCCGTGCCCTTTGTTTTATTTTGATGAGGTGATTAAGGTCGGTTGTAGTCAAAATCTGATAGTAGATAGTCAGCTTCTTTGTCAGTTATGTAATTGCCTACGATTGACATGAACTTTTCTTTATCTGGAATAGACCAAAAGCTACCGAATATTGAACGTACTTCTTTCAACTTTTCATCAGATATCTTATTGGTAATATTAAAGCTTTTAGTATATTGACTTAAACGCGCCAATCTTACAGGAGTGAATTTTGGTGGTTTAGTGGTATATGGTGTTATGTATTTTTTATACATGTTTTCAGCGAACTTCACCGCAACACCCTCATCAAGACGTTGAACATTTGGTAGATCTTCGTGCTCTGCCGGATTCAGTAAATGTACAGATTCATGGCATATTTCATAAAAAATCTGCTCCCAATCATCGTATTTGCAGCCAATGTATATCATCCATTCATCTGACCCATTTATGGGGTAAACACTAGAGTTCATCGGTAAATAATCTAACGGCTCTTCATGACCAAGCTGAACCTCGTACCTGATTTTTGTCTCACTGTACCCGTAAGTCTGCTTTGCTACATAAAAAGATGTGAATGATAATACTCGTAAAATGTATTCATCATCATGGTTGTCACGTGATGGATTTTTCAGTATATGACACTTGGTTATATCATTTATGGCATCTTGATGAACAGCCTTACCAATATCACAACACAGCCTTAAAATTGCTTCTTTAAACGACATCTCACATCCTTATTTACCATATTGTTAATTGTTTTTAGTTAGTAATTTTTCAAGCATGGACTCAATTTTATCTAGTCTTTTGAAAATATTTTTATTCTCACTAATTTTTTGATTTTTTAGTTGTTCTATTGGTAAGCCATCACTAGTGTCGTATAGTTTTTTATGGTTTGCGTATCCATTAGTAAATGAAAAATCTATTCTTGATTCAATGGCAACACCTATTATAAATCTACCTTTCTCAAGAGGTATTGTGGAATATTTATTGTTAAGTGATGCTAAATATTCATGACCTTGATCTACAATATACTGCTTGAATATTGCTGATTCGCTGTTAGGTAGCCTACATAGCACAAAATCACCATTAGTCGCCTCTATTAGCGGATCAAAAATAACAAGACTGCCAGTAGTAAAACTCATACCATTATCAGATTGCATTGATTCACCTTCAATTACTATGGCAAATGAATCACTAGATGCATTTTGAGGTGCTGCAATATAGTCATACCCAATGAGACTTTTTGAATCGTCATTATTTTCTTTAAACAAAGTTCCTGCTTGAACAAATGAAATTACAGGTATTAACGGCAAGGTAATAGTGGATCTAACGCGCCCAATCTCAGGGGATTCGCCAATACCTTGAGCTAACCATTCGGCGGTAGCTCCTAATGTTGCGGCAAGATTGTTTAGTACATTAATTCTTGGCTTTGAGTCACCAGCTTCATAGGCTGCTATTTGCCTACGGACTACTCCTACCTTATCAGCAAGATCACCTTGAGTAAGCCCTAAAGATTGCCTAACTAGCTGTATGCGATTTTTAAAATTATCATCTATATTCATATGTGAACTCTTTAAAATTCATATTGACACAAATTGGAGTCATGATATATAACTAATACTACATCATGAAGATGTGATATTGAAATACTTCATAGGAGATAAAATGGAAAAGAAAAATAGAATTATGCCGTACCCATTTCGGATGAAGCCAGAAATGAGGAAGTGGATTGACCATGTTGCGGAAAATAGACGCCGCTCTACTCAGGTTCAGCTTGAATATATTTTAGAGGTATTTAGAGAGAAGGTGGAAAATGGCGAACTTGAGATGCCGTAAAAAAGAAGAAACCCCAACTGTTCGAGCAATTGAGGTTTCATTATCAAATAAACTCTTGAGCGAGAATAAGTGACATGACTAATTTAGCAAATATTAATGATATGAGCAATTCAGTTAAATCCATCCCAGCAATTATGCATAACGGAATACCTGTTGTGACGACTGAACTATTAGCTGAGTTATATGATACTAAAAGTAACAACATAAAAGTAAACCACTCCCGTAATGCAGGTCGCTTTATTGAGGGTAAGCATTACTTCAAAGTCATTGGAAATGCTCTAAAAAATTTGCGAGTTACTTTAAGTAACCTACAAATTTCACCCAAAGCGAGAAGTTTAATTCTGTGGACAGAAAGAGGTGCGGCTCGTCACGCGAAAATGTTAGATACAGATAAGGCATGGGATGTGTTCGAGTTAATGGAAGATCACTATTTTAATAAAGTGAAAAATGAAGTTGTTGTTAGCACGCGTCCAATAACCCAAAGGGAAAAAGACGCTCACAACATTAATGCTCTATTTAATCATTACGATGTTTTTTATTCAGCATGGAAGTCAGAAATATATCCAATGCTAAGACAACTTGAATCACCACTTGCTGGAAAGTTGGTTGATCGATTTCAAGATGGTTATGCGTTTCTGATGAATTTAAGGAGAGATATTAACGGGAGATTACAAGAAGGTGAATTACCAAGAATATGCATATAAAAACAGAAAAGCCAACAGGTGCGAACTGCTGGCTAATCCCAAACAAAACCAAAAAGGAAATGTTTCATGAGTGAGATCACTTTAACAAATAGTTTTAACACTGTCACGAACAAAACTATTGATACTCAGAAGTTATTATCAATGATTAACGTGGCTCGTAAGTCATGTGGTGAAAATCAAATTCGTAATAACGTATTGATTGAAAGAGTAAAAGACGAATTAGATGGCGAGACCTACAAAATTTTTGTAGGTCATAAAAACGGCGCTCAAATTGAAATAATTGAAATGAATATCAAACAAGCGCTTCGTGTAGCCGCTAGAGAATCAAAAGCTGTTCGCCGTGTTCTGGTTGATAAGCTGGAATCAATGCATGTAGCTTCTCAAAAAAGTGGCAAAAGCCAATCTGGCTTACCTGAATACCGCCAAGCAAGAACGCTGAAAATGTCGGTTGATGCCATTACTAACTTGTTCGACTTAATGCCGAACTTGAGTGATGAAGCAAAGCAATGTGCGGCGGCTAATATCGTCAATCCGATTGTTGGGTTTGAAGCGGTTCCTTTGCCAGCGCTTGAGCAAAAGTATTATACCGCTGGTGAAGTTGGCGAAATGCTTGAAGTATCTGCCAATAAAATTGGTCGAATGGCTAATAAGCACGGATTAAAAACAGAGGAATATGGGAAGTATTTCTTAGATAAATCAGCTTATTCTTCAAAACAGGTTGAAGCATTCAGGTATAACGACAATGGAGTTAAAGCATTACAACACGCTATCCATGGTGTTGAAGTAGCTTAAACACCCAAGCCAAGGACGGCTTGCTTGAGATCACACACCACGCCTCTTGATTGAGGCTTTTTGCTTTGTTTTTGTATTACCTTCAAGCTATCATAAATAGAATTAATAAAAACTTAACCTGAGAAATGAGAGTAAAAATGCAAAATGTGGATTACAATCTTTTAACGGAAAAACAAAAAAAAGCATTTAAAGCTTATAAAAATTCATCTGACATCATTTTTAACATGTCTTTCGCATACCACATTAATGAGATTTTGTTACACAATTGGGTAGTTCCTGTGGAGTATGAGGATTACTTGATTGGTCTTGATGAGTTATTTAATTTACATCAATTGGAAAGTAATGAAATTTTGCATCGAGCTTGTTTTGAGGATGTAGTTAAAAATTTCTTGGATAAAGAAGAAGGTATAAGCGTTTATCCAGCATTTATGTCAACATCAATTAGTGACAATAATTTATCTGAACATTTTGCGGGAAGCAGACCTAATATAGGCTTACCTTGTTATTTGAGAATTAATTGTAAAGCTGGGGCAAGGGCTATTTTGCTTGAAGATAATCCATCAGTCGTAGGTGAGTCAGAGGTACTTTTGCCTAGAGGTAGTTGTTTTAAATTATTAAATACTACAAAAATAACAGATCAAAAAGCAATAGAAAAACTGGCGGGATATCATGCTAAAAAATTTAACACCATTGTTATGTATGAACTTGAATTATTGTCGTAGCATTACGCTATATATTTATTTTTAGTGTTTATCTCTTTAATTTTATAAGTTGCGTTGGCTTATTGATAATTTTGTTGCTCCCATTTGCACCACAAACAGCTAAATTAATAACAAATTAACTAACGAGGATGGTGTTGTGAATTTAAAGCATGTTGGCGGGATATTATTAATAATTGGTATCGTGTCTATATTTTTAGGGCTAATGTCTTTTGTTAACACATCGAATTATAAGATAGCTGAACAAATGCCAAATATAACACTACTTGTGTTTGGCGGGTGCTTCTCATCATTAATAGGGGCTGTTTTCTTTGGTTGTGGATCAATTGTTGATGCGATTGAAGGAAAATCGATCTCATTAATAGAAAAAAGCAATATCTTAGATACACATTCTACTCAAGAAACAAATCACGAGAAAATAAAAGAAATCTTAAAAAGAAGGTAGTTTAAAAATAAACTAACCATAGAGGATGGTATTGTGAGAAAGATATTAGTTACACCACTCTGGGTATTATCTTCCTTATCTATTTTATTTAGCGCTGGTTCTATTGCTGCGGAAAATATAAAGATATCTGACATTGCAAAGGCTGCTTGTATTAACCATAAAGATAAAGAATCGTGCGAGGGTTTTGTTATCGCATCAATGGGGCATGCATTTGAACAGGGTAGAATTAGCATGGTTTGTGATTTGATGCGAGAGTCTGGAGAAAAAATATCAGAAGAACAAAAAGATAGATGCAGTGAAGCTAACGAGATGCTACGAGAAGTGCGAAGCTTTAAGTATTAACTTAATACAGTCATTAATCAAACTAACCCTGCCAATCGGCGGGGTTTTTCATTTTAAGGAGCCGGTAAATGGCAAATGTAGGCGAAATCGTTTATCAAGTTCAAATGGATGTTCAGCAATTACTCACATCTCAGCGTCAGTTAGAGCAACGCCTTAATCGTATGGATAGCAGTTTCAACCGAACGTCTCAGTCGATAAATAACACAGAGCGGTCAATACAGTCTCTATCCAAAGTTGCTGCGGCTCTTACTGGTTATTTATCGGCTTCAATGGTTGCTAGTTATTCTGAGGCATGGACTGAATTAAACAATAAGCTATCTAACTCAGTTCGTGCTAGCGAGTCACTCGTTGACGTGACTCAGCGAATCTTTGATATCTCACAAACAACGCGATCTAGTCTCGATGCCACAGCAACACTCTACGCACGATTAGAGCGAGGTACGAGAGAATACAATACATCGGCGGAGGATTTAGCAAAATTAACAACAATTATTAATCAGGGATTTATTGTCTCTGGTGCCACAGCGACAGAGGCTGAAAACGCCATCATTCAGTTATCACAGGGTATCGCCTCTGGTGTTCTCCGTGGTGAAGAATTTAACTCAGTAGCAGAACAGGGTAGTCGCTTAATGGTTGCATTGGCTGATTCACTAGGAGTAAGTATAGGTCAGCTTCGTAAAATGGCAGCAGAAGGTAAGTTAACCACTGACGTAGTTGTGAAAGGATTGCTTTCTCAAGGTGATGCTATCGCCAAAGAGTTCGCCAAAACCACTCGAACGATGTCACAGGCACTTCAAGAGGCTGGGAATAATGTCACTAAGTTTCTCGGTGAAAACACAACAGTAAAGGCGGGGCTTAGTGTATTTAGTGATGCCGTTACTACTGTTAGTAAAAATTTGGATGTAATGACGGATGTTCTTGCTTTGACTGCAATGACAATTGGTTCAAGGTTTGTTGGTGCATTATCTCTTGCTGGTGCTGCGCAATTAAAGAAAGCAAAAGATACAATAACAAGCACTATAGCAACAAGAAACTCGGCTAAAGCAGAGGTTCTTGCGGCAAAAGAGACCTTAACTAGAGTTCAGGCGGAAAAATCATTTGCTTTAACAACTCAACAATCATTATCGGCTCAGCTTTCAGCCGCTCAAACAGAGCAACAACGTTCGAGGATAAGAAATGAATTATCGGCAAATTTAGCAAGAATAGCAGCATTAACTAGGCAGGAAACTCTGGAAACAAATAGGTTAGCGACGGCTCAAGCAAGAGTTGCGGCAACCAGTGTTACTATGGCTGGCGCAATGAGAGCGCTCAATATTGCCACTGCTCCTTTAGGTGGTCCAATGGGAGCGCTAATGCTTGCTGGTGCTGCGATGTGTTATTTCTACCAAAAGACAGAGCAAGCCAAACAAGAAGCTCATGATTTTGCTGATAATGTAGAACAGTTAACGGATAAGTTAAAGGAGCTTTCATATCAAGAGATAGCGCGTGATGTTCAGGATGCATCTGATAAACAAAAAGTTCTAAATGCAGAAATGGAAGAGCAAGAAAAGCAACTCGCTAGGCTAGAGGCTAGATTAAGGATGCAGCAAGATGCTCTTGGTAATAATCCAGAGCTAATTGAAAGAAATACAATAAATATCCTAAGAGAAAAGATAGAGCTAGAAGGTGATTTAGCTGAAAATAGAAAAAAATCTGAAAATATCACTAGATATCTCGCAGATGCTCAGGATGAATATGATAAGAAACTAAAAGAAGCCATTGATTTGAGTGTTAAAAGTGCAACTACTCTTGATATTGAAAAATTTGCATTAGGTAGGCTTACTCAACAAATAAGGGAGGCAACAGGAGCGAAAGGTGAGTTTAATGCCACCCAGCTTGAAGTAAAATTGTCAGATAAAGCGTTAGATATGAGAAAGTCATTAGAGCGTGAGGCGAAATTAGCTAATGCTAAAAGTGAAGTTGATAAGAGATTACTGAAAGTTCAATTCTATGCGGAAGATAACAATTTATCAGAAAAAGAAGTTCTAATATTAAATCAGGCTGCAATTGCAGCTCAAAAAGCTCAAGATGCCGCCACCGAACGCAACAAAACAACCAAGGAATCAACCAAAGCCACAGATGCAGCATACGAAGCATTAAAACGCCAAAGAGAAGAAATTGAGCTTTTAAACAAAGGTTACAAAGAAGGCTCTCTTGAAATGGCTAAGTATGATGCGGTTAAGGCGTTGGGTGACAAAGCATCTCCCGAACAGATTAATTTAGCTGAGAAACTTGCAGAAGATAAATACAATATTGAACGTAATTTAGCTGATAAGAAAGCCGCACTTGAGCTTGATTTGGTCGCTAAGGCTAAAGAGTCTCACGATAAGAAATTGGCAGACTTAGAGCGGATAACAAAAGATGATGTGTCTCTCACTGAACAGGCTGCAAGGCGTAAAGCTGAAATTGAAGCAGAATATCAGCAAAAAATAGCCGAAATACGGGCTAATAACACTGTATCTCCCCAAGATAATTTAAAAGCACAAGTAGACCCTGTTCAGCAACTCAAAAACGAACACGAGCGTAAACTTGCGCTTATCCGCGAATTTGAGACTGAAAAAGGTGCTATCACTCAGCAAGGTTTGGCGTTAATGAATGCCGCTAATACTCAATATGAGCAAGACCGCATGAATGCTCAATGGGAGATATGGCGTAATCAGAGTCAAGCTAATCAATTCTTAGCTGATGGGTTGGACGCATTAGGGCAACGTTCCGCTAACGTAATTACAGGGCTATTAACAGGCACTCAATCCCTTAACGATGCTTTCCGCAATGTCGCATTAACCATTGTAGACCAAGCCGTTGGTGCTCTGGTTCAAATGGGTATGCAGCAAGTTAAGAATATGATTACTGAAAATGCTATGCGTAAAGCGTCAAATGCTCAAGCGGTTGCAGACGCAACGGCGACTGGAGGTGCAATCGCAACTGCAATGGCTCCAGCCGCAGCAACAACCAGTATTGCCACAATGGGTTCTGCTGCAACTTGGGGAATGGCTGCAATGGCGGCAGCAATACCCGCCATGATTGCGCTTGCTGGCGCTCGTAAAAATGGAGGACAGGTCGGTGCAGGTAAAATGTATCGGGTTGGAGAAGGTGGCAAGCCAGAGATATTCAAGGCATCGAATGGTAATCAATACATGATACCAAGCGATAGTGGGCGGGTTATCAGCAATCGACAAATGGGTAAAGGTGGTAACGGTGTCAGCATGGGGGATATGCACTTTACATTCCAAGTTCAGGCACCGAATGGTATCACTCAAAAGGAAGCGCAGCAGATACAGCAAATGGTGAGAGGTACGGTTTATGATGTGCTTGGCACCGAAATGCGTAGCGGTGGTGCTTTGGAAAAATCAAGAAGTTGGTAACGGCCACCCAAACAGGTGGCTTTTTTATTGGAGTAACCAATGGAAGAGTTTAAATGGCGACCAGAAACAGCTTATCAAGTGAGTCATGAGCCTAAGGTGAAGGTGGCTAAGTTTGGTAACGGTTATGAACAACGAGTTAAAGACGGGATCAACAACCAATTAAAGACTTATCAACTTTCATTTATTAAACATGCTGATATTGGGAAGCAGATTAATGAATTTCTTAAGGCTCGTGGTGCGGTTGAGTCATTCTTATGGCTAACCAGTGATGATAATTCTAAACGTAAGTTTGTCTGCCGAGGCTGGCAGGTAACACCACGTAAATCATCATGGCAGATAGACTGTACATTTGAGGAGGTTATCGCATGAGAGAGATACCTCAAGCGATGCGCATAGATGTTGCAGACTTACAACAAAATGCAATGTTAGATCTATATGAGGTCGATTTAAGCCGTTTTGGTGGTGATGTTTACCGGTTTCATGACGGCATGAATGGGTTATTAAAACCTATCATCTGGCAAGGTTTACGCTATGAGCCTTATCCTGTTCAAGTTACAGGATTTAGTGTAACTGCGCAGGGGGCATCAGATAGACCTAAAATGACATTCGCTAACTTTGACGGGATGTTAACTGCTATTAACAACGACTACGATGATGCGCTAGGCGCTATCGTTACTCGCAGGCAGGTTTTAGAGCAATATCTTGATGCTGTTAATTTTCCCAACGGAAACCTACAAGCAGATCCAACAAGAGAAGTTGTTCAGAAGTATGTTATCGAGCAACGGGAAAGCTCAGATTCTGATTTTGTGACTTACATATTAGCACTTCCAATGGAAACCGATAATGCGCTGATACCTAGACGGATGATTCAGGCTGATATTTGCTCATGGCGATACCGAAGCAATGACTGTGGGTATGACGGCTCGCCTGTTGCAGATGAAAAAGACCAGCCAACAACTGATCCCCTTAAAGATAAATGCTCTCATAAATACAGTGGGTGCAAACTCAGATTTAAATCTGTCATGCCATTCGGCGGGTTTTTAGGTTCAAATAAATTAGGTTAATCCATGATTGAGAAAGACATTATCGCTCACGCGAAAGCGGAAGGAGTGAGGGAGTCGTGCGGTTTAATTTCTGGCGACAAGTATTTCCCTTGCGGGAATATACACCCCGACCCACAAAACTATTTTGAAATAAACCCAAACGATTGGATGACGGCAGAGTGTTATTCAGACATCAAAGCTATTGTACATAGTCACCCAGACGGAAAGCCTTTCTTGAGTTCTGGCGATAGAGCAATGCAAAGGAAGACAAATCTACCGTGGTGGTTGGTATGTGATGGTGTGATCCACAAGTTCAGACCAATAGCACCACTATTAGGAAGAGAGTTTAAGCATGGTGAGCAGGACTGTTATTCCATTATACGCGACGCCTATCACCTTTCAGGCATTCAGTTAGATGATTTTATTCGCCCTGATGAATGGTGGTACACAGAGCAAAATCTCTATTTAGATAACACAGTTAAACAGGGTTTCTATCAAGTTGATGAAGCTCAAGAAGGCGACATGATATTGATTTGTTTAGGCACCTCAAAACCTTGCCATGCCGCTTTGTACTTAGGAAATCAAGAGATATTGCATCACAGGCCAGACAGATTGAGTAAGCGAGATACTTACGGTGGTTACTGGTTTAAATACACTCACAGCATCTGGAGACATAAACAATGGTCAAATTACAGTTTGCAGGCTATTTGCGCCGATTTGGACGCCGGTTCGAGCTTGAGGTAAGCAATGCCGGTGAAGCCTTGCGCTGTCTTTGCTATCAAATTGATGGGCTGAAAAAAGAGATTAATCAAGGGCAGTTTCGTGTTCGTATCGCAGGTAATGATATGACCAAGGAGAGCATTTCTGCGGGATTAAATACACCATTAAGTGAAGGTGATGTTATTACGATTGTTCCTGTCATTGGTGGTGCTAAATCTGGTGGTTGGCTAGGCATTATTGGTGGAGCGGCGTTAATTGGTGCATCTTTTTTAATACCGGGTGGATTTTTAGCAACAATGACATCGACGGCATTATTTGCTGCTGGTGTTGGAGTGGCCGCAGCGGGATTGGCAACGATGTTAACCAAAACACCTCCGGCACCGAGCATAGAGGGGCGAAACTCTGAAAGTAACCAGTATTTTAGTTCACTCTCAAATAGAGTCGGACAAGGCTATTCCGTTCCTATCTGTTATGGCGAGATGGTCGTGGGTTCCAATGTAATATCACAAGGTTTGGAGACTGTTTAATGGGGAAAGGTGGTGGCGGAGGAAGCACTCCGAGATTGCTTGATGACAACTTAAAAAATAAACAATTTCTTAATGTCATTGATTTGGTTTCCGAAGGGCCAATAGAAGGCCCTGTTGGTGGTATGTCAGGCTTTTTATTGAATGGTACGCCTGTTGTAGATGAAGATGGCAATCCGAATATTCATGGGGTTGAGGTTCAATGGCGTGCGGGAACACCGACACAAGCGCCTTTAGATGGTTTTCCTTTTGTAGAGAAAGAAATACCCGTTAATGTTGAGGTGAAAAAAAATACGCCAATCTTGCGCACTATTTCCGATCAGGAAACTGACCGCGTTAGATTTACTTTGGGTGTCTCTGCCCTTGTTGGTCAAGATGATAAGGGAAATCAGTACGATGCTACGGTGGAAATGCTTATTGAAGTTAATGAGGGATCTGGTTGGGTACATGCAGAAACAGCAAGAATAACCGGTAAAATTAGCGGTCAATATTTAGAATCATATATCATCGATGCGCCTAAGAAAAAACCATTTCAAATCAGGGTTTCTCGTACAACTGAAGACAGTAAGAGTGATTTGCTGAAGAATGGCACAGTATGGGCGAGTTACACAGAAATAACTGACGCTAAATTTTCTTATCCTAATTCTGCTGTTGTCGGGATGAAAATTGATAAATCCCAATACGGTGATACGCCCAATCGCACCTATCATATAAAAGGAATGATTATCCAAGTTCCTGATAACTATGATCCAGAAACGCGCACTTACACAGGGATTTGGACGGGCCGCTTCAAGCCTGCATGGACTAATAATCCCGCATGGATTTTTTACGATTTAGTCACCAATGAACGATACGGTATAGGAGAGATGATCGGTTCGTTTGACGTTGATAAATTCGCGCTATATGCCATTGCTCGTTACTGTGATGAATTGGTTGATGATGGATTTGGCAACAAAGAGCCGCGTTTTACTTTCAATGCCTATATAACCTCTCAACGAAAAGCCAAAGAAGTGCTTGATGACTTGGCGTCTGTATTTCGCGGTATGCCTTTATGGGATGGACAACAATTAACGTGTTTTCAAGACAGGCCATCCGATCCAGTATGGACGTATACAAATTCAAACGTTATTGATGGCAAATTTAAATATACATCAACAGCGAAATCAGCACGACACAATGCTATTGAAGTGTCATGGGTAAATCCGAGTAATGGATGGAGTGAAGAAAGAGAATTTATCCAAGATGATGACCTTATTCAGCGATTCGGCGGTGTAAATGTCAAAAAAGTCACCGCTTTTGGCTGTACTAGTCGTGGGCAGGCTTACAGAGTGGGTAAATGGATATTACAAACAGAAAAGTTGGAGAAAGATAGCGTTACCTTCACAACTGGACGCGAGGGGATCAACTGTATCTCTGGCGATATTATTGAAGTTGCAGATGACAGTTTTGCAGGGGTGAAGGTAGGAGGACGAGTTTTATCAGTTAATGCTCGTACTATTATTATCGATGCGCCTATTGAGTGGAAATATGATGATAAAGGCACTTTCTCATTTTTAGGGGCAACAGGTAAGTTCGTAAAAATAGAAATTCAATCTATCGATGGTGATATTGTTACTTTGCGTGAAAATCCACATGGATTGAAGCAGTATGGTGTATTTTCCATTTCAAAGAGCACGTTAACGACCAGATTATTTAGGGTAATTTCCATTTCGGAAGATAATGATGGAAATTACTTATACAACTGTATTCAGCATGAGCCTCAAAAGGAAAGCATTGTTGATAGCGGTGTTGATTTTACTGGAAATCCTCCAACACAGAATGTTGTTCGTATTCCTAACATAGAACGCCTTTCTATCGCTTATGTTAATGATAGCCCTCGAGTTCAGGCTAGAGCTATGTGGGCAACAACAACTATCAATAGGAATATCTCATTTAATGTTACTCTTTATAAAGGCAAGAAAGTTGTTTCCTCCGGAAGTACCACAGATCTTGAATACTACTTCAATGGCCTTGAATCTGGCGAATATCTTGTTGGTGTGCGAGGTAAAGATGCTAATGGAATGCTTGGTAACGAAACAAAAGTGCAGATGGTCATTGGCGCACCAAGCGCACCGAGTTCAATAACCGTTGAGTCTGGTTTTTTTGAAATAAAACTGATCCCTCACATCTCTGCACCACACACTCTAAATACTGAGTTTGAGTTCTGGTTTTCTGATGAAAACAAGATAGATAATATCAATGAGATAGAGTCAAAGGCTGATTTTTTAGGTAGAGCTAAATTCTGGACTAAAGGACAGCTAAAGGCAGGTCATGATTACTGGTTTTATGTGAGAAGTGTCAATGAGTACGGTAAATCTCATTTTGTGGAGATGAAAGGTCAGGCTGATGATAATACCGAAGCTATCCTCGATGAATTAGCGGGTCAAATTAGTCGAGATCAACTCGCGCAAGACCTATTGGGTGAAATTAACAGTAAAGCTAACCAAATCGATATTACTGAATTACATGAGTTAATGAGGATAAATCACGACAAGCTTTTAGAAGAGTCAATGAGGCAAGGTGCGACGATTGAAGAAAGTGAAAAAAAACGGGAGGAATCAGAAAAATTACTGGCTGAGCGGATGAACCAAGTTTCAACGGCAACAGAAGCACAGGCCGCAGCAATCAAACAAGAGCAACAAGCGCGTATTGATGCGGATAAAACTGAAGCGCAACAACGGCAATCTTTAGCGACACAACTTCGTGGTGATTATACTGGCAATGATTTATCGAAAGTCACCGCAGGACTTATCTCCGCGGAGAAGCAAGCGCGAGTTACAGGTGACCAAGCGGAAGCGAAAGCCAGACAGTCATTGGAAACACGGATGAATGGGAATGTTTCCGCGATTAATAAATCACTAGAAACCCTCACCTCGAAACAGCAAGCACAAACGCAAGAGATTTCAACGCTCAATTCAAATTTGAAAGGGAAAGCCGATAGCAGTGCGGTCAATGCGTTAAATATGCGAGTATCTAATATTGATGGCAAAGTGACGTCCGCAACCTCTCAGGTGCAAACGTTATCCAGCAAATTAGATAAAGTGAAAGCTGATTTAACGGGATCTGTGGTGGTGGATTTGGATTTATCAAAACTCAATGAAAACATCTATTATCCGGTTATTTTGCCTTTAGTGACCTCTCGTCGTTATGCCTTTAAGGTCTTTAGAACCTTAGGACAATATTCAGACAATAAACCTAGCTATGCGACGCACAGCACCAAAGGCTTTGCCATGATTGTGGAATGGCAAGTCAGTGGTTCTGGATGGGGAACACAGTCTGAAAACCGCATCATTGATAATTTTGATTGGCGATGGACAAATCAATCTCCTGTGATGGGACCCGCTCAATTAATAAATGGTTCTGTGGAATATATTTATTTGCGAGGAGGCGCTAAATACCAACTCACTAAGCATAAAAGTGTTAACCATCAAATCATTACCAGCACTTATACCAATAACAAACAATCAGTAGCACCAAAAGGGTTTGTGGCGAATGAAGTACCTAAGTCCAGCGAACAGAAAGCCAATGCAACGGCGAATGCGGTAAGCCAACTCGAAACCAAAGTGACCGAGGTTTCAGGAAAGGTGACCTCGACCGCCCAACAAGTGACTCGTTTAGAAAGCCAAGTGGGTGCAAGTTCAGCCAAAATCGAACAAACTTCGAAAGTGGTCACAGACATAAATGGCAAAATTTCGGCATCATGGACAATGAAAGTCCAGCAGGATAGCAAAGGGAATAAAGTCATTACTGGCATTGGCTTAGGGTTTAATGCACAAGGAAATAGCCAATTTCTGGTCAATGCCCAAAACTTTGCGGTGATATCGTCATTAAATGGCAAAGTGGTGACGCCTTTTGTTATTCAAAATGGACAAGCTTTTTTCAATGATGCGTTATTTAGCAAGGCAACCATTGATAAATTATCAGTAGGTAAAAAAATCACATCCACCAATTATTTAGCCGGCAAGAAAGGATTTAATATTGATGCCACAACAGGGAATGTGGAATTAAATGATGCGGTATTTCGTGGACG
>NZ_JAEHQU010000014.1:0-28843 GCF_016238105.1 Proteus sp. PR00224
CTTCATTCTCTCGGCTAACTCACTTAACGTGGTTTGCCGTGACAACGAGGACGCATTATAGGGAGTTTTCTGAGGCTGGCAATAGTTTTTTTTAGAAAAAAAATCGTTTGCTTAATTCCACAGCAAAACCCCCACTTATACGCACTTATCAACAATTTTATCCACAGACTGTCTTTTTACATAAAATTAGCATGTCAAACGCAAACGTTTGCGTTATTATAATGACCGATTAAGTAAGATTGATTTTGTGTCCATCTTCTGAAATGTTAGTTAAGCAAACACAATTTCACTGTATTAATGTGATTTAACTTCACCATTACTACCGTTATACCAACCCCAAGGGATAAAACTCATGCAACATCTTCGTCCTATCCGCCGTGCACTTTTAAGTGTGTCTGATAAAGCAGGTATTTTAGAATTTGCTAAAGCACTTGTTGAAAGAGAAGTAGAACTCTTATCGACAGGTGGAACCGCACGTCTATTAGCAGAAGCTGGCTTACCGGTTATTGAAGTCTCCGATTACACAGGTTTCCCAGAAATGATGGATGGCAGAGTGAAAACGCTGCACCCTAAAGTACATGGTGGAATTTTAGGTCGTCGTGGACAAGACGATGCGATTATGGAAGAACATGAAATTCGACCTATCGATATGGTCGTCGTAAATCTTTATCCTTTCGCTAAGACGGTAGCTCGCCCAGATTGCTCATTAGCAGATGCAGTGGAGAATATCGATATTGGTGGACCAACAATGGTTCGCTCCGCAGCAAAAAATCATAAAGACGTTACGATTGTAGTAAATAGTAATGACTATGAAAGAGTGATTGAAGAAATGGATAATCACGAAAATAGTCTTACTTTAGACACACGCTTTGATTTGGCGATTAAAGCCTTTGAACATACAGCTGCTTACGACGGAATGATTGCTAACTACTTTGGTCAGAAGGTTGCACCTTATTATGGTGATACTTCACAACCATCAGGTACTTTCCCCCGTACCTTAAATCTGAACTATATAAAGAAACAAGATATGCGTTATGGTGAAAATGCTCATCAGCAAGCAGCTTTCTATATAGAAGAGAATATAGAGGAAGCATCTATTGCCACTGCAAACCAATTACAAGGCAAAGCACTTTCTTATAACAACATCGCTGATACTGATGCCGCGTTAGAATGTGTGAAATCATTCTCCGAGCCTGCATGTGTTATTGTGAAACATGCAAACCCTTGTGGAGTTGCAATTGCGAACACTCTCACACAAGCATATGACAATGCATTTAAAACCGATCCAACTTCTGCATTTGGCGGTATTATCGCATTCAATCGCCCATTAGATGCAAAAACAGCAAGTGCAATCATCGAACGCCAGTTTGTTGAAGTGATCATTGCTCCTTCTATTAATGAAGATGCGCTACCGATTTTAGAAACAAAACCAAATGTTCGTGTATTAGCTTGTGGTCAATGGCAAGAAGCTAAACCAGCGTTAGATTTCAAACGTGTTAATGGTGGATTATTAGTTCAAGATCGTGACTTGGGTATGGTAAAAGAAGAAAACTTAAGAGTAGTTACTCAACGTCAACCAAGTGAACGTGAACTTAAAGATGCACTCTTCTGCTGGAAAGTCGCAAAATTTGTAAAATCAAATGCCATTGTTTACGCAAAAAACGATATGACTGTCGGTATTGGTGCAGGGCAAATGAGCCGTGTGTATTCTGCAAAAATCGCGGGGATTAAAGCCGCTGATGAAGGCTTAGAAGTTGCAGGTTGTGCAATGGCATCAGATGCATTCTTCCCATTTAGAGATGGTATTGATGCGGCAGCACTTGCCGGTGTGACTTGTGTTATTCAACCTGGTGGTTCAATTCGTGATGATGAAGTGATTGCAGCTGCAAATGAACATAACATCGCGATGATTTTCACCAATATGCGCCACTTCCGTCATTAATAAGGTATTGATATGAAGATTTTGATTATTGGTAATGGTGGTCGTGAGCATGCTTTAGCTTGGAAAGCCGTTCAATCACCGCTTACTACACAAGTCTTTGTTGCGCCGGGTAATGCCGGAACAGCGTTAGAGCAAGGCGTACAAAACGTTGCAATCAGTGCAACGGATATTCCTGCATTAATTGCCTTTGCTCTAGAGAATAATATTGATTTAACGATTGTTGGCCCTGAAGCCCCACTTGTTATTGGTGTTGTTGATGCCTTTAAAGCAGCGGGACTGACCATCTTTGGTCCAACAAAAGGAGCCGCTCAATTAGAGGGTTCTAAAGCTTTTACAAAAGACTTTTTAGCTCGACATAAAATTCCAACTGCGGATTATCAAAATTTTACAGAGATAGCGCCTGCACTTGAGTACCTCAATAAAGTGGGCGCGCCGATTGTTATCAAAGCAGATGGTTTAGCAGCAGGTAAAGGCGTTATTGTTGCAATGACACAAGCTGAGGCTGAAGCTGCCATTAAAGATATGCTGGCTGGCAATGTTTTTGGTGATGCAGGGCACCGCATTGTTATCGAAGAATTTCTTGATGGCGAAGAAGCTAGTTTTATTGTCATGGTTGACGGTGAACATGTTATTCCAATGGCAACAAGCCAAGATCATAAACGTGTTGGCGATGGAGATACTGGCCCGAATACAGGAGGAATGGGTGCATATTCACCTGCACCTGTTGTTACACCAGAAATCCACCAGCAAGTAATGGAAAAAATCATTTATCCAACAGTAAAGGGAATGGCATCTGAAGGTCATCGTTACCAAGGTTTCCTTTATGCTGGACTGATGATTGATAAACAAGGTGTTGCTAAAGTTATTGAGTTTAACTGTCGTTTTGGTGATCCAGAAACTCAACCTATTATGATGCGTATGCAATCTGACTTAGTTGAACTCTGTTTAGCCGGAGCAAAAGGTAATTTAAAAGATAAAGATTCCCATTGGGATCCTCGCCCAGCTTTAGGGATTGTGATTGCAGCAGGCGGTTACCCTGCGGATTATCGTCAAGGTGATGTTATCGAAGGCTTAACACCAACATCGTCAACAACGGCAAAGGTATTTCAAGCTGGAACAACACTCAATGACAAAGGCGAAGTTATCACTGCTGGCGGGCGAGTATTATGTGTGACTGCATTAGGTGATGATATCGAGCAAGCTCAAAAAAATGCTTATGCTTTAGCGAAAGGTATTCATTGGGATGGTAGTTTTTATCGCCATGATATCGGTTATCGAGCGATTGCACGCTTAAAAAAATAAATTAACAACAGCAAAAGGGAGTGATCACAAGCTCTCTTTTGTTGGTTCCCATTTACAAAAATCGTGTTCTGCAACCATCAGTAATTGCTTACCTTCTGGTGAATCAAGCCAAGCAACATAAGAAGGCTTACTTGAATTACGTGTTCTTGTTTTTAACCAGCGTTGTTCTGGATCTTCAAATGAAACACTCACCTTCTCGCCAGCACATGTTGTCATTGTATTTTGATACCAGACACCCTGTACTAAATTTACTTTCCCAATAGTAAGCGCTTCGCTGATTTCACGCTCTTTACTTGCAGCAAACACCATTCTTAAACGTTCATCTTCTGTTAATGCTCGTTTTTGCTTCTGGCTTTCTTGTTGCATGAAAATAACTTCACCACGTTTATTTAAACGAAGGTGCCAAGATGAGGGCTCGGTAGGATTGATAACTTCAGAGCGGACTTGCCAAAGCTTATTTTGGCGATACTCATAGAATGTGATGACAGTTTCTGGCTTTTTATAAAAGCTATAAACACTCATGATCACTTGAGGTTCTGACGCTGTATTATTTAAACGCCATAATCGCACAATGCCTTCGTCCGCAATATAACCTGTTGCAGAAAATTCAGGTAGCTGCACAGTAGAGGAGCAGGCGCTGAGCAAAAAAGCAGATCCTATTGCTAACAGCCCCTGTCGTTTCAACAAAAGGGGAGTAAATCCCCCTCTATTGTTCATTCCGTTCAAAGGAATTATTTTACTGCGTCTTTCAGTGCTTTACCGGCAGTAAATGCAGGAACGTTAGCTGCTGCAATTTTAATTTCTTTACCAGTTTGAGGGTTACGACCAGTACGCTCTGCACGGTGATTCACCTTGAATGTACCGAAACCAACTAACTGTACAGAATCGCCTTCTTTCAGAGCACCTGTTACTGAATCGATAAACGCTTCAATAGCAGCTTTTGCTTGAGTTTTTGTCAGATCCGCTTTTTCAGCAACTGATTCGGTTAATTCAGCTTTGTTCATAAAATAGTCCTTAAAGTATGTTTTATCGTTTGAAAAACATCTGGTGAAAAAACTTAACTTATCTTTTTAAGAGGATAAATTAAGTAAAACACCTGAGCCACTTCTTTTCGTACCCAATGTAGAACATACACGGGGGTGATGTGAAGTCTTTAAACGTCGCTTTTCAAGCACTAAATCACGTTTTTCTGATTTAGTGCGTTAATTCTATACCGATATTGCTCATTCCAGCTTCACGAAGGTCTGCACGTAGACCTTTGATCAGTTCGACATCTCTTTCTTCACATTCTACAAGTAGACGGTAAATTTCCCATTGGATATCGAATTCTTCAATAACAGCAGGTAGAGATCTAAGCTCTTCTTCACTCATTTCTCTTTCTGCTTGTGTCATTTCAAGTGAAGCAACTGTCCCTACTGATAATTTACTCACTTCAATAGCGTGACTTAATGATTCACCGCTTAAACGAGAGTGAACAATTTCACTAAGTGCAACACAGGCATCAATCGCAGGATAGACACCATAAATCTCGAACTGAGATGCATCAGGAATAGCTTCTTCTAATTTCTCTAATTGAGAATCAAAATTAACCTTTGCATCTTTCACCGTTAAAGTTTCCCAAACCAGATCGAGAATACGGCGATAAAGCATTGGATCGGTAAAACCTGTTTCACGACAAAATACCTGATAATTTGGGTACATTCTCTCACACAGGCATGCCATAAACGTCAGGTGTTGCCAAGCTTCTAGCTTTTCTAAACGTAAATGGATTGGGTTCTTCAACATTCGTGATTACTCATTTTCTTAACTTAGGCGCAGTTTACCTGAAAATTAAAAATATCCACATATTTCCCGGTCATTTAGAGCTTATTCTTATTCAACTGCTCAAATAATCGCCTATTTGAAGCAATACCATCAGCCCAACGCGTTGGTTCTGGCAATCGATATCCTTTCATACACCGCTCAACCCACTGCAAAGCACCTTCCATACTCACTTTATGACCCGGAGAAACATACAGGGGTTTACATTTTTTCTTACTGCGATAAATCCACCCTATTTGCTCATTCTTATCCATTAACGGCTCATGGCTTCCCACCTCTTCATTAACTACTTTATCAATGCCACATAAACGACTTTTTGCCACACCAATAGTCGGTGTATCCACTAATAAACCAAAATGACTTGCAACACCAAGCCTTCTAGGATGAGCAATACCTTGTCCATCGACAAAAATAAGAGAAGGCTTCTGTTTGATTAATTGCCAAGCAGCGAGTAACGCTGGACACTCTCTAAATGAAAGCAACCCGGGGATATAAGGAAGAGTCGTAGGAATTCGCGCGATTTGGTATTCAAGAATTTCGAAAGAAGGGTAATGCATTATCACGATGGCAGCGCGAGTGACCGTGCCACCGTCTTCAAAACCAACATCAGCACCAGCTATATAAGTTGGTGCTGTGAATTGGTCTGTTAGAATAATCTGTTGAGCTTTTTCTGTCTGCTCCTGACGTAATTGTTGGGTATTAATCATTATCCTGATGATAAGGCTTCGATAAACGGTGAACCGCATCAATAAATGCACCAGCATGTTCAGGTGGAACATCTTGATGAATACCGTGCCCAAGATTAAAGACATGACCGTTGCCTTTACCAAACCCAGCAAGAATAGTTTCGACTTCTTGTTCTATTCTGGCAGGTGGTGCATACAGCATAGAAGGATCCATATTACCTTGTAGCGCAACTTTATCCCCAACTCGACGGCGTGCATCTTCAATATCAATCGTCCAATCAAGTCCTAATGCATCGCAACCTGTCGCAGCCATAGCTTCTAGCCAGCGGCCACCACCTTTGGTAAATAAAGTGACTGGTACTTTTCTTCCATCATATTCACGGATAAGACCATCAACAATCTTATGCATATAGTGTAATGAGAAGAGTTGGTAATCACGCCCTGTTAGCACACCACCCCATGTATCAAAGATCATGATAGATTGTGCGCCCGCTTTAATTTGAGCATTCAGATACAGAATAACGCTATCTGCCAGTTTATCCAGTAATAGATGTAGAGCTTGAGGCTCTGAATACATCATTTTTTTAATTTTTGTGAAGGCCTTACTACTTCCACCCTCAACCATATAGGTTGCCAGTGTCCAAGGGCTTCCTGAAAAACCAATTAATGGCACACTACCTTGCAATGCATGACGAATGGCACGTACTGCATTCATCACATATCCCAGTTCATCTTCAGGATCAGGAATAGGCAGTTTTTGAATATCAGCAAGGCTGTTGATAGGTGATTTAAAACGAGGGCCTTCACCTGTTTCAAAGTAAAGACCTAGCCCCATTGCATCTGGAATAGTTAAAATATCAGAAAATAAAATAGCGGCATCTAAAGGGAAGCGTCTTAAAGGCTGTAATGTCACTTCACATGCTAATTCTGTATTTTTGCACAATGAGATGAAATCTCCCGCCTGTGCCCGTGTTTCCTTGTATTCAGGAAGATATCTGCCTGCCTGACGCATCATCCAAACTGGGGTGACATCAACAGGTTGGCGCAACAGCGCACGTAAATAGCGGTCGTTTTTCAACTCACTCATGACTAACTCCATTAACAGTAATAGGGCCGCAAAATAGCATGCATTGTAACATGCTGGAAAAATAACTGTTGGCAGACAGCGCCTTTATTTAGCTCTTTTCTTTATCTTGTCTGATATTCGCTATCGTATCTTCTATCAAGCGTCGAGCAATAGTATCTGGTGGTGGGATCTGGGGTAATTGATCGTAACGATACCAACCCGCACTCATTAATTCAGAAGGATCATGTTGTAGTTCGCCACCATCATAATCGGCCAAAAATCCCATCATTAAAGAGTGAGGAAACGGCCAAGGCTGAGATGATACATAGCGAATATTGCGGATACGAATATTGCTCTCTTCAAACACTTCACGAGCCACTGCTTCTTCTAATGTTTCACCAACCTCAACAAAACCAGCGAGTACAGTGTAAAGAGGTGAATGTTTATGCCTAACATGATGTGCTAATAAGATCTTATCTTCATGGCGAATACCCACAATAATGCAAGGGGCAATTTGCGGGTAATAACGTTCATGGCAGTTATCGCATAAACACGCCCATTCACTCTCACTATGACGCATTTTAGAACCACAATAACCACAAAAACGGTGAGAACGATAAAACTCAGCCAGTTGAACACCACGACCGACTAATTTAAATAAGTTTTCATCTTGTGAGGCGATAAGTCTTGGTGAGCACATGTCGTTATCCATTTTTCCATGAATAAGCCAAACTGTTTCACCTTGCCATTCACCCACAATTTTGGCGTGCTGACCAATGAGATCCCAATCTTTAGCTAAGCCAAACGGAAGTTCACCTTTAGGTAACCACACTCGTCCACCAAGACTGACTGTCCACCAGCCCTTTTCTGAGCCTGTTAATGTATATAAATGCATAACGACCATTCTATCCAAAATAATGATATAGAATAGAGGATACTCTCTTTAGTAAGAACCACTCAATGTATTATCTCTGTCTTCTATGATTCATTAACATCCACTCACTAAAAACATAAATTATATTAATGTTATTGAGTGTAATCATTATTCAAATTTCACAAATGAAAGGTTGGGAACAACAATATTGGGATTTAAATAAATAACCCATATCGGGCTTGTAGTTTTTAAAATCTTTCATATACTGGACTTCTTCTTGTCGGAGTGCCTAGTGTTTATAAGGCTATTATAAACACAGGCTGAGACCGTTAATTCGGGATCCGCGGAACCTGATCGGGTTAATACCCGCGAAGGGAACAAGAGTGATTCGACCTTTTGATAGCTTCATTGCGTATATTTTTCACACATCTATATACACCTATCTGTCGATACTCCCTGCGACCTCCAGACAAGCATTTTTCTCAATATTCACCCGACAGGCTAATAGCCTGCATGATATTTATTAGGAAATGCTATGTCCCAAAATCAAACTATATCCGTTAAAGATATTTCACCAACGATCAACAAACAGCGTCCACGAAAAGAGCAACGTGATGCTGCTCAAGAGTTTATCAGTACCATTCAAGGCGTAAGCTTCCCCAATTCAAAACGCATTTATCTCGAAGGCTCACGTACTGATATTCAAGTACCCATGCGTGAGATCCAGCTTGATAAAACGCTAGTAGGAGGATCAAAAGATTCCCCTGTTTTTGAAGATAATGAACCTGTACCAGTGTATGACACATCAGGCCCTTATGGTGATCCTGATTCTCAACTTGACGTTAACCTTGGCTTAAAAAAAATACGCCAACCTTGGATTGATGAGCGCAATGATACTGAAACGCTTTCACTTTTAAGTTCGGATTTCACCCAGCAGCGCCTTTCTGATGCCGGATTAGAGCATCTGCGTTTTCCCTTAAAACCAAGCCCTAAAAAAGCGCTAAATGGCAAAAGTGTGACCCAATTGCATTATGCTCGCCAAGGCATTATTACGCCTGAAATGGAGTTTATTGCTATTCGTGAAAATATGGGGCGAGAGAGAATTCGTAGCGAAGTTTTACGCCAACAGCACGCAGGGTTTAGCTTTGGTGCTCATCTCCCTGACAATATTACCCCTGAGTTTGTACGCCAAGAAGTTGCAGCTGGCCGAGCAATCATTCCTGCCAATATCAATCACCCAGAATCAGAGCCAATGATTATTGGTCGTAATTTCTTAGTGAAAGTGAATGCCAATATCGGGAACTCTTCGGTCACCTCCTCAATTGAAGAAGAAGTTGAAAAGCTAATTTGGTCTACACGCTGGGGTGCGGATACCGTAATGGATCTCTCAACAGGCCGTTATATTCATGAAACACGTGAGTGGATCATTCGTAATAGCCCTGTTCCTATTGGTACAGTTCCAATTTATCAAGCACTCGAGAAAGTTAACGGTATTGCTGAAGATCTCACTTGGGAAATGTTCCGAGATACCTTGCTTGAACAAGCAGAGCAAGGGGTTGATTATTTTACTATTCATGCAGGTGTATTGTTACGTTATGTGCCAATGACAGCAAAACGCCTAACGGGCATAGTGTCTCGTGGCGGTTCGATAATGGCAAAATGGTGTTTATCACATCATAAAGAGAATTTCCTCTACGAACATTTCCGTGAAATCTGTGAAATTTGTACCGCTTATGACGTTTCCCTCTCACTGGGAGATGGATTAAGACCGGGTTCGATTCAAGATGCCAATGATGAAGCACAATTTTCTGAATTACATACTCTAGGTGAACTGACAAAAATTGCATGGGAGTATGACGTTCAAGTCATGATAGAAGGCCCTGGCCACGTTCCAATGCAGATGATCCGCCGCAATATGACAGAGGAATTGGAACATTGTCATGAAGCACCATTTTATACATTAGGCCCTCTCACTACAGATATTGCGCCGGGTTACGATCACTTCACATCAGGTATTGGTGCAGCAATGATTGGCTGGTTTGGTTGCGCAATGCTCTGTTATGTTACGCCAAAAGAACACCTTGGTTTACCTAATAAAGAAGATGTGAAACAAGGTCTTATCACTTATAAAATCGCCGCTCATGCAGCCGATTTAGCAAAAGGACACCCCGGCGCTCAAATTCGTGATAATGCAATGTCGAAAGCGCGCTTTGAATTTAGATGGGAAGACCAATTTAACTTGGCTCTTGATCCTGAAACTGCACGTCAATATCACGATGAAACGCTACCTCAGGCTTCAGGAAAAGTCGCTCATTTCTGTTCGATGTGTGGTCCTAAATTCTGCTCAATGAAGATAACACAAGAAGTACGCGATTATGCGGCAGGTATAGAGCAAATGTCTCAAGCCTTTAAAGAGCATGGAAGTGAGTTATACCACAGTGCAGAAATCGCCAGTGTTGAGGTGACTGAAAATGAACAGATCCTCTAATACACCTTTTGCATTAACAGAAAAAAAGCTTGGGCTTTATCCTGTTGTTGATTCTGTTGAATGGATCGAACGCCTATTAAAAATAGGCGTTACCACCCTGCAATTACGCATAAAAGATAAACAGCCAGACGACGTTGAACAAAAGATCATCGAAGCGATAAAACTGGGCAAACAGTATCACGCAAGACTGTTTATCAACGATTACTGGCAACTCGCCATTAAACATCACGCTTATGGTGTTCATCTTGGCCAAGAAGATCTCGATATTGCTGATCTTAATGCCATTAAACAATCAGGATTACGCCTTGGTATTTCCACTCATGACGAAGTTGAATTACAAAGAGCGAAAACATTACGTCCATCTTACATCGCATTAGGGCATATATTTCCAACAACGACCAAAGATATGCCATCTAAACCTCAAGGATTGAAGGCACTCAAACATCAAGTAGAACAGACACCTGATTTTCCAACTGTTGCTATTGGTGGGATCTCACTAGAAAGAGTACCTGATGTTGTTGCAACTGGGGTGGGGAGCGTTGCCTTAGTCAGTGCAATAACAAAAGCACCAGATTGGCAACAAGTGACTCGTAAATTATTAGAATTAGTGGAAGGAAAACCATCATGCTAAATGATAATGATTTTATGCGTTATAGCCGACAAGTGATGTTAGAAGATATTGGCTTAGAAGGTCAAAACAAGCTTCAACAAGCAAAGGTATTGATTATTGGGCTTGGTGGATTAGGCTCTCCCGCATCACTTTATCTTGCTGGTGCAGGTATTGGTGAGCTTATTTTAGTGGATGATGATGAGTTACATGTTTCTAATCTACAGCGTCAAATTCTTTATCGCACTCAAGATATTCCCGATGCCAAATCAGAGATCGCAAAGCAGTCTCTACTTGCACTAAATCCAGATATAAAAATTACCTCTTATAAACAACGTATTAATGATGATTCATTATCTAAATTAGTTAAAGAGGTCGATTTAGTTTTAGATTGCACCGATAACATGCTCACTCGTCAAGCGATTAACCGTGCTTGTGTCGCACAGCAAACGCCGCTTATTAGTGGCAGTGCCGTGGGCTTTAGTGGTCAGCTTATGGTATTTGAACCTCCTTTTATTCACGGTTGCTATCACTGTCTTTATCCTGATGAAACTGAGCCACAAAGAAACTGCAAAACAGCAGGTATATTAGGGCCTGTTGTTGGGGTTATTGGCACACTTCAAGCCCTTGAAGCAATCAAATTACTCTCAGGCTTACCTTGTTCTCTAAGTGGGAAACTTCGCCTTTTTGATGGTAGAAAACAAAATTGGAGTACTTTGCATTTAACACCATCAAAAACATGTCCTGTTTGTCGAGGGGTAGCATGAACATTACCGTAAATGACGAACAATATTCTCTGGATATGCCTGTCACTATCTGTCAGCTCCTTATTCAGTTAGAACAGCCACACATCGGTGTGGCGCTTGCTGTCAATGAAACCATTGTTCCCCGTGAAAATTGGGAAACACATTTTATTAATGATGGCGATACTATTCTTCTCTTCCAAGCAATTGCAGGGGGCTGATATGTTAAAAATTGCTGATACAACATTCACATCTAGACTTTTTACAGGCACAGGAAAATTTGCAACACCAACGCTAATGACAGAAGCCATTAAGGCTTCGGGTAGCCAATTAGTAACCATGGCAATGAAGCGTGTGGATTTAAAGAATGGTAATGATGACTTAATCGCACCACTTAAATCATTAGGGGTAAAATTATTACCTAATACATCTGGTGCAAAAACAGCACAAGAAGCTGTTTTTGCGGCTCGTTTAGCCAAAGAAGCCTTTGGCACCCATTGGGTAAAATTAGAAATTCATCCTGACACTAAATATTTATTACCTGATCCTATTGAAACACTTAAAGCCGCTGAAATCCTCGTTAAAGAAGGTTTTGTTGTTTTACCTTATTGCAGTGCTGATCCTGTTTTATGTCGTCGTTTAGAAGAAGTTGGCTGTGCAGCTGTAATGCCATTAGGCTCTCCTATTGGCTCAAATCAAGGCTTACAGACTCGTGATTTCCTACGAATTATCATTGAACAAGCCTCAATTCCTGTTGTTGTTGATGCTGGTATTGGTGCACCAAGTCATGCCCTCGAAGCTTTAGAGTTAGGTGCTGATGCAGTATTAGTTAATACCGCAATTGCTGTTGCCAAAAATCCTATTCTAATGGCGCAAGCATTTAAAGCAGCGCTTGATGCTGGTGAACTTGCTCGACAATCAGGACTTGCGACACCTGCTTCAGCTGTGAATATGCAAGCGCAAGCCTCTAGTCCATTAACCCAATACTTAGGGGCATTCTAATGGACACTTTTTCTGATTATTGGCAACAACTCGACTGGGATGACATTACATTAAAACTCAATAGTAAAACCAATGCGGATGTTGAAGCCGCATTAAATCGCCATTCCCTTACACTTGATGATTTTATGGCGCTAATTTCGCCTGCGGGTCGCCATTATTTAGAGCCTATGGCACAACGTGCTCAGCAACTCACTCGACAACGTTTTGGTAATGTAGTGGGATTGTATGTGCCGCTTTATCTTTCTAATTTATGTGCGAATGACTGTACTTATTGTGGTTTTTCAATGAGTAATGCCATTAAACGTAAAACATTAAATGAAAATGAAATCATCGCTGAATGCAATAGCATCAGGCAATTAGGTTTTGATAGCTTGTTATTAGTGACTGGAGAGCACCAAAGAAAAGTGGGTATGGATTATTTTCGCCAATATATCCCTCTTATTCGAGAAAATTTCAGTTCATTAATGATGGAAGTACAACCTCTTGCAACAGAAGAGTATGCAGAATTAAAAACACTAGGTATTGATGGCGTGATGGTTTATCAAGAAACCTATCATGAACCAACTTATCAGCTTCATCATCTAAAAGGTAAAAAACAAGATTTCCATTGGCGACTACAAACACCTGATAGATTAGGGCAAGCAGGAATTGATAAAATTGGTTTAGGTGCGTTGATTGGCCTTTCAAGCCAGTGGCGTAGCGATTGTTATATGGTGGCAGAACATCTCTTGTTCTTACAAAAACGCTATTGGAAAAGCCGTTACTCTATCTCTTTTCCTCGTTTACGTCCTTGCGCTGGTGGGCTTAGCCCTGCATCGGTAATGAGTGAAGCTGAATTAGTTCAATTGATCTGTGCTTTTCGCATTTTGGCACCAGACGTTGAGCTTTCACTTTCAACACGAGAATCTCCTTATTTTCGCGATAACACAGTGCCGTTAGCAATTAATAATATTAGCGCAGGATCTAAAACCCAACCCGGTGGATATTCTGATAGTCATGAAGAGCTAGAACAGTTTTCACCTAATGATAATCGCCATGTAAATGATGTTATTAACGTATTAAAAGAGCGAGGATTACAACCTGTATGGAAAGATTGGGATAATTACTTGGGTCGTTAATTAAAATTTGAATAATATAAAACCGCTTTTAATTAATTTAATTAAAAATAATAAAGGCGGTTTTTATTAAATAACTCAATAAAAATAATATGTAATAAACTTAAAATAATTAAAGAAAAATAAAAGATTATAAATAATGTCTTAGGATATTTTTAATTTAATATTATATAAAATAATTAACTTAATTCTTATACTGCTAATTCTTCAAGTTCTTGCATACTCAAACCTGATATTTTTTCGATCAATGAAAGATCAAAATTCTCTTTTAATAAATTTTGAGCTAATTCTATTTGTACTATTTTTTTACCAATCTCAATACCTTCCGTTTTACCTAATTCAAACCCTTTATTTTCTAATCTCCACGCTATATTCATAATCACCTCTCTGTGGCTATCTACCTGTTCAACTATTTTATTGATAACAAATTCAAAGTCTGATGCATCCAGAATTGAGAATAAATATTCTACGACAATAATCGTGTCCTCATCTCTGCAGTTTTTCTGATTTATTGCTTTTGATAGAAGCATTGCAATCTTATTAAGATCATGACAACTATTAACATACTTCATTGCAATTTCCATTACCGCCGCTTTTTTATGTGTCAGCAAAATATCATCATCAATTGAAGTCAAATCAATTAAAGAGAAATTATTAGAATAAAGCTTATTAGCAAGTGAAGTAAGTGGAAAGCATGACATCCAATTAACAGGAAAAGGATAAGGTTTTTTCTTGCCATGATAAAACAAAATAGGAACAACGAGAGGCAACGATTTATAACCTTGCTGTAAATGTTGATTCATAGTGGAAAATGCATAATTCATCATGCGCCAAGCTATCATTTTATCTGGCCTAGATTGATGCTCTATCAGTAAATAAATAGGAATATCACCCTCTTTGGTTTTGACTAAATACAAAATATCAGACATACGAGAACGTAATTTAATATCGATGAAAGAAGAGTTTTGTAATTGTAACGTCGAAAAATCACAATGACTTTTTAATTCCTCTGGTAAATGAACAAAGAAGAAATCTTTCGCATTACTGACATTCATCATAAAGCGTTTAAATGCAGAATCATAAGAAGATATAGATATAGGCTTTTTCATAACTAGCTCCATACTGAATTTGGATTGCCAGCTTACAGAAAAAAATAAATTTTTATCACTAAAAAATCATCATAATTATCTGAAAAATATAAGTTATTTATTGATCTTAACTGAATTGGTAATAGAGGAATAAAAAATACCTTCAATAAATATCAAAGGTATTTTTTAAGATTATAAATTTTATTTTTAATTATTTATCAACAATGATATTTTTATTAATGACTTCATATTCATCATTACCCACCATCCTCGCAAATTTCTCAATAGGATCTGTACTCAAAGCATAGAGCCGTTTTAGTGCAAAAGGAGGATCACCTAAACGAACTTTTCCCTGTTGAGTTGTCACCGCCAATGTCATACCAGACGCTTTGACTGCAGTAATTGCCCTTTGATTATATCCACCGAAAGGATATGCAAAGGCATATTGATGTGGATTTAATAATCGCAATACACGTTGTGAGCGTTGTAAGTCTAATATAATTGTGTGGGACTGACGGCTAAAAATAATAGGTTTTTTATTATTATCTAAACGATGTAAAAAATGGGAATGTGATTGAATATCAAAAACATCACGACTCGATTTGAGTGATTGCCAACTCATAAATTGTAATGAATTAGGTGCCCACTTAGGTGTTTTGGATTTTATTCGTGATGAGATAACAAATAGTGTTGCTCGTTGACCATTTTCTTTTAAAAGAGGATAAGCATAACGATAAACGGATTGCAAACCATCATCAAATGTTAATGCAACAGCTTTGCCTGGCAAATTAACACTCTTATTTAAATAGCCAGCAACTTGATTGAGCGAAAGCGTTTCATATCCAGCTTCTTTTAAATAATTCATCTGCTCTGTAAATGCAGTTAATGATGTTGTTGTTGATGTATGACGAAAATTATGGTTTTCCGTAGTTTTAAGAATATGGTGATAAGTAAGTACTGGTATCCCTAAGTCAGGCTTTACATCCCTTGATGAAATATAACCTAAGCGATCACCTAAAGATATTTCAAACCAATTGATTTTACTTCCATTAGTACCTTCTTTTATTGTGCGAGATAACACGGGGTAACGTAAATTGGGTAAGAGTGTCGCTATTTGTGGGCTAGTAATATCTTTATCACTATAGATAGGAGTATTTTTTGTCGTAATTAAATATTCGTAGATAGGATAATCTGCTTTCTTCGTGCGATCTGATAAGAAACGTATTTTCTTATCTGGTTTCATTGAGGCAATATCTTCAAAATAGCCATCTTCTAGATAGCCCGCTTCAAGATAACCTTGAGCATTCCCAAATTGTATTTTGTGGTAATCACCCTCTGTAACTGATGCATAAAAACCTTGGTTAGGAAAAAGTTCTGCAACAGGTTGCAATTTATCCCCCACAAACGCATATAACGTTTTTTGTTGGCGAAGTTGCATCAATGTTGTAATGGGCGTTTTTAAATCCCATTGAGCTTCTGTTGGAATACCTCTTTCATAAGGCACTGCTGAAGCAAATCCAGTAAAAATAAAACATAGAATAATCAAAATCTTAGCTATTATTCTCATCATTTCGCCTACTTATGTAGAACAGAAACAAAAAATGCCCTCACAATGGAGGGCATTTCAATCTAATCTAAATTAGATTTTAGTCTTTTAATCCACCAAAACCAGCATTCAGTAATTCTGCTAAGTTAGCAGATGCTTCATCAGCACTGATTGTTGTTTCAGTTTCATCTGTCGGCAGTTGTGATTGACGACGCTTCATACGATCTTGGTGATACGCATATCCAGTACCAGCTGGGATCAAGCGACCAACAATAACGTTTTCTTTCAAGCCACGTAATTCATCACGTTTACCCGCTACCGCAGCTTCCGTCAGAACACGAGTTGTTTCTTGGAACGATGCAGCAGAGATGAAGGATTCAGTTGCCAGAGATGCTTTCGTGATACCTAACAGGTCACGAGCATACGTTGCTGGTACTTTACCATCATCTTCCAGAACACGGTTTGAAACTTTAACGCGAGCGTATTCAACCTGTTCGCCTTCGAGGAACTCAGAGCTTCCTGCGTTCTCAATGGTAACTTTACGTAGCATCTGACGTACGATAACTTCGATGTGTTTATCGTTAATCTTAACGCCTTGTAAACGGTAAACTTCCTGTACTTCGTTAGTGATATAGCGAGTAACCGCATGAACACCACGTAAGCGCAGAATGTCGTGTGGTGATTCTGGACCATCGGAAATAACATCACCGCGTTCCACAACCTCACCCTCGAATACGTTAAGTTGACGCCATTTAGGGATCATCTCTTCGTATGCATCGCTACCGTCTAATGGAGAAATAACTAGACGACGTTTACCTTTAGTCTCTTTACCGAACGAAACAATACCGCTGATTTCAGCAAGGATTGCAGGCTCTTTCGGACGACGAGCTTCAAACAAGTCAGCAACGCGTGGCAGACCACCGGTGATATCTTTAGTACCGCCAGATTCTTGTGGAATACGCGCTAAAGTGTCACCTGCGTTAATTGTAATGCCATCGTCTAACTGAACAATCGCTTTACCTGGCAGGAAGTACTGTGCTGGCATATCAGTATTCGGGATTAATACGTCATTACCTTGTGCATCAGTGATGCGTAATGCTGGACGTAAATCTTTACCGCTACCTGTACGCTCTGCTGAATCCAGAACAACCAGTGAAGAAAGACCTGTTAATTCATCTGTTTGACGTGTGATAGTTTGCCCATCAACCATGTCTGCAAAACGGATGATACCAGATACTTCACTCACAACTGGCATTGTATGTGGATCCCAGTTAGCAACAGTTTCGCCACCGTTAACCGCTTCGCCATCACCCTTCGCTAATTGAGCGCCGTAAGGTACTTTATAGCTCTCTTTCGTACGACCGAATTCGTCAATTAAACGTAATTCTGTGTTACGAGAAGTGATAACTAATTTACCAGCAGTATTAGTAATGAACTTCGCATTAAACAGCTTCAGAGTACCTTTGTTACGTACTTGAATGCTAGATTCTGCTGCCGCACGAGATGCCGCACCACCGATGTGGAACGTACGCATCGTTAACTGTGTACCTGGTTCACCGATTGACTGTGCCGCGATAACACCGATAGCTTCACCTTTGTTAATGATATGACCACGAGCAAGGTCACGACCATAACAATTAGCACACACACCGAAGTCTGTGTTACAGGTTACAACTGAACGTACTTTCACGCTGTCAACTGAGTTTTCTTCTAACAAGTCACACAGTTTTTCGTTTAACAGGGTGTTACGTGGAACAAGAATATCGGCAGTACCTGGTTTCAGAATATCTTCTGCAGCCACACGACCTAATACACGTTCACGCAGTGGTTCTTTAACATCACCACCTTCGATAACCGGAGTCATCATAACACCTTCGGTTGTACCACAGTCGTCTTCTGTTACGACTAAGTCTTGTGCAACGTCAACTAAACGACGAGTCAAGTAACCGGAGTTTGCTGTTTTCAGTGCCGTATCCGCAAGACCTTTACGAGCACCGTGAGTTGAGATGAAGTACTGGAGTACGTTCAGACCTTCACGGAAGTTTGCTGTAATAGGTGTTTCGATGATTGAGCCATCTGGCTTAGCCATCAGACCACGCATACCTGCTAACTGACGAATCTGAGCTGCAGAACCACGAGCACCGGAGTCAGCCATCATAAAGATGCTGTTGAAAGATACTTGTTGTTCTTCTTCACCATTACGGTTAATAACGGTTTCAGTAGACAGGTTTTCCATCATCGCTTTTGCTACGCGCTCATTCGCCGCAGCCCAAATATCGATAACTTTGTTGTAACGTTCGCCCGCTGTTACCAGACCGGATTGGAACTGTTCCTGAATTTCTGCAACTTCTGCTTCTGCTTCTGCAATGATCTCTGCTTTTTTCGCAGGGATAACCATATCATCGATACCTACTGAAGCACCTGAACGTGCTGCGTAAGCAAAACCGGTATACATGATTTGGTCAGCAAAAATAACTGTTGGCTTCAAGCCCAATACGCGATAACAGGTATTCAGCATTTTAGAAATTGCTTTCTTACCTAATGGTTGGTTAACCAGCGCGTAAGGTAGGCCTTTTGGTACGATCATCCATAAAATAGCTCGGCCGACAGTTGTGTCTTTTAAGCTAGTTTCAGTGGTGATGTTACCTTCGCCATCTTTGATCTCTTCAGTGATACGTACTTTAACGCGTGCGTGTAAAGAGGCTAAACCTGCGCGATAAACGCGTTCAGCTTCTTTAGGACCACTTAACACCATGCCTTCACCTTTGGCATTGATGCAGTCACGAGTCATGTAGTACAGACCTAATACAACGTCCTGTGAAGGAACGATGATTGGGTCACCACTTGCTGGAGACAGAATGTTGTTTGTTGACATCATCAGCGCACGAGCTTCTAACTGTGCTTCTAATGTCAATGGTACGTGAACCGCCATTTGGTCACCATCGAAGTCGGCGTTATATGCCGCACAAACGAGTGGGTGTAACTGAATAGCTTTACCTTCAATAAGGATTGGTTCAAATGCCTGAATACCTAAACGGTGAAGTGTTGGTGCACGGTTCAGCATCACTGGGTGTTCGCGGATAACTTCATCTAAGATATCCCAAACAACCGCTTCTTCACGCTCAACCATTTTTTTAGCGGCTTTGATTGTTGTCGCTAAACCACGGGTTTCCAGTTTTCCGTAAATAAATGGTTTGAATAACTCAAGAGCCATTTTCTTCGGTAGACCACACTGATGCAGACGCAGGTATGGACCAACGGTGATTACAGAACGACCAGAATAGTCAACACGTTTACCTAACAGGTTTTGACGGAAACGACCTTGTTTACCTTTGATCATATCAGCCAAAGATTTCAGAGGACGTTTGTTAGAACCCGTAATCGCACGACCACGACGACCGTTATCTAATAACGCATCCACAGACTCTTGTAACATACGTTTTTCGTTACGTACGATAATGTCTGGTGCTGCTAAATCAAGCAGGCGTTTTAAACGGTTGTTACGGTTGATCACACGACGATATAAATCGTTCAGGTCTGAAGTCGCAAAACGACCGCCATCAAGTGGAACCAATGGACGTAAGTCTGGTGGTAACACAGGCAGTACAGTTAAGATCATCCACTCAGGTTTATTGCCTGATTGCATGAATGCTTCAAGTAACTTGATACGTTTAGTCAGTTTCTTACGTTTAGTTTCAGAGTTAGTTTCATTTAACTCTTCACGCAGCGTTTCACACTCTTGTTCCAGATCCATGCTCTGTAACAAGTTCTGAACAGCTTCTGCACCCATCTTCGCATCGAATTCGTCACCGAATTCTTCTAATGCATCAAGATATTGCTCTTCTGTTAAGATTTGTCCACGCTCAAGGCTAGTCATCCCGCCTTCAACAACAACATAAGATTCGAAATACAGTACACGTTCAATATCGCGCAGTGGCATATCCAGCAGCAGACCGATACGGGACGGCAGTGATTTCAAGAACCAAATGTGAGCAACTGGAGAAGCTAATTCGATGTGACCCATACGTTCACGACGAACTTTAGTTTGTGTAACTTCAACGCCACACTTCTCACAGATAACACCACGGTGTTTTAAACGTTTGTATTTACCACACAAACATTCGTAATCTTTTACTGGTCCGAAAATACGGGCACAGAAAAGACCGTCACGCTCTGGTTTGAACGTACGGTAGTTAATTGTTTCTGGCTTTTTAACTTCACCAAATGACCATGAACGGATCATATCAGGTGATGCCAGAGCAATTTTGATCGCATCAAACTCTTCGGTCTTGGTTTGCGCTTTCAGAAACTTTAATAAGTCTTTCACGAAATGGCTCCTGTCGGAGTTAGACCTGCCAGGCAAATGACCCCTGTCATTCACCCCTTTAAACCAGTGTAGTCACTGTTTGACAGACTGCCATTTCTAGCAGTCTGTCTATATGGAATCCGTTATTCGTCTTCCAATTCGATGTTGATACCCAGTGAACGGATCTCTTTCAACAATACGTTGAACGACTCTGGCATACCTGGTTCCATCTGATGGTTACCATCAACGATGTTTTTGTACATTTTGGTACGACCGTTAACGTCATCCGACTTAACAGTAAGCATTTCTTGAAGAGTATAAGCTGCACCGTATGCTTCCAGTGCCCACACTTCCATCTCCCCGAAACGCTGTCCACCAAACTGTGCTTTACCACCAAGAGGTTGCTGAGTAACCAAGCTGTACGAACCAGTAGAACGGGCGTGCATCTTGTCATCAACTAAGTGGTTCAGTTTCAGCATGTACATGTAACCAACAGTTACTGGACGCTCAAATTGTTCACCTGTACGACCATCGAAAAGTGTAATCTGACCAGAAGTTGGAAGATCAGCTAATTTCAGCATCTCTTTAATTTCCATTTCTTCTGCACCATCGAACACTGGTGTTGCGGTTGGCATACCTTTTTTCAGGTTTTCAGCCAGACGTAACACTTCTTCATCGCTGAAGGTGTCCAGATCAACTTTCTGACGAGGTGCCATACCCAGATCGTAAGCTTTCTGGATAAATTCACGTAATTTAGCAACTTCTTGTTGCTGTTTCAGCATCGCGTTGATCTTATCACCGATACCTTTAGCAGCCATACCCAAGTGAGTTTCAAGGATCTGACCGATGTTCATACGTGATGGTACACCCAGTGGGTTCAATACGAGGTCTACTGGATTGCCGTTTTCATCGTATGGCATGTCTTCAATTGGGTTAATCTTAGAGATAACACCCTTGTTACCATGACGACCCGCCATCTTATCACCAGGTTGGATCTGACGTTTAACAGCCAGGTAAACCTTAACGATTTTCAGCACGCCTGGTGCTAAATCATCACCTTGAGTGATTTTACGACGTTTAGCTTCCAGTTTCTTCGCGAACTCAGCTTTCAGTTCATCAT
This sequence comes from Proteus sp. PR00224, assembly GCF_016238105.1. Lineage (NCBI taxonomy): Bacteria > Pseudomonadati > Pseudomonadota > Gammaproteobacteria > Enterobacterales > Morganellaceae > Proteus > Proteus sp. PR00224. The sequence goes on from NZ_JAEHQU010000014.1 coordinate 21,707, forward strand.
ACTGTTCTGCTAATTGTTCTAACTGGTTTTGCTTCTCTTCATCCGCAATACCCAGCTCTAACCAACGTTCACGAGGTAATTTATCTAATTTCTCAGCTTCAATACCGCCAGCAATCAGAACACCACGGATACGAGCGAATAGACCAGCTTCAAAGATACGCAGTTCTTCAGTTAAGTCTTTTTTAACTTCACGTAACTGTGATTCTTCGATTTCTAATGCACGTTTATCTTTTTCTACGCCATCACGGGTGAAGACTTGTACGTCGATAACTGTACCAGACACACCATTAGGAACACGCAGAGAAGAATCTTTAACATCAGACGCTTTTTCACCGAAGATAGCACGCAGCAGTTTCTCTTCTGGAGTCAGTTGAGTTTCACCTTTAGGTGTTACTTTACCAACCAGAATGTCACCACCTTTCACTTCAGCACCGATATAAACGATACCTGATTCATCCAGTTTAGATAACGCTGCTTCACCGACGTTCGGGATATCAGCTGTGATCTCTTCAGGCCCTAACTTAGTATCACGAGAGACACAAGCAAGTTCTTGAATATGGATAGTAGTGAAACGATCTTCTTGAACAACACGTTCAGATACAAGGATGGAGTCCTCGTAGTTATAACCATTCCATGGCATAAATGCCACGCGCATGTTTTGACCTAATGCTAACTCACCAAGGTCTGTTGAAGGACCATCGGCTAACACGTCACCACGATCAACAGGTTCACCTAAAGATACGCAAGGAGTTTGGTTAATACATGTGTTCTGGTTAGAACGAGTGTATTTAGTCAAGCTGTAGATATCGATGCCCGCTTCACCAGCGTAAGTCTCTTCTTCGTTAACTTTGATAACGATACGAGAAGCATCAACATACTGAACAACACCACCACGTTTAGCAACCGCAGTAACACCGGAGTCAACCGCTACCGCACGTTCCATACCTGTACCTACCAGTGGTTTATCACCACGAAGTGTAGGAACAGCCTGACGTTGCATGTTCGCACCCATCAATGCACGGTTGGCGTCATCGTGTTCAAGGAATGGGATCAGTGAAGCACCGACAGAAACAACCTGTTGGGTTGAAACGTCCATGTACTGAACTTGGTCACGACTAAATAAGCTTGACTCACCTTTATGACGGCAAGTAACTAATTCTTCAACGAAGTGATTGTCATCGTCTAATACGGAGTTAGCCTGAGCAATGATGAAGTTACCTTCTTCGATTGCAGACAGATAGTGAATTTCATCTGTTACGGCATTGTTTTCAACAACACGGTAAGGCGTTTCTAGGAAACCGTACTCATTAGTCTGTGCATAAACAGATAATGAGTTGATAAGACCGATGTTTGGACCTTCAGGTGTTTCGATTGGGCACACACGACCGTAGTGGGTTGGGTGTACGTCTCGAACTTCGAAGCCTGCACGTTCACGGGTCAAACCACCTGGGCCTAATGCAGAAATACGACGTTTGTGCGTAATTTCTGATAGCGGGTTATTCTGATCCATAAACTGTGATAACTGGCTAGAACCAAAGAATTCTTTGACAGCAGCAGAAATCGGTTTTGCGTTGATCATATCTTGTGGCATTAATGCATCAAGATCGCCTAAAGATAGACGCTCTTTAACTGCACGTTCAACACGCACCAGACCAACACGGAATTGGTTTTCAGCCATTTCGCCAACAGAACGAATACGACGGTTACCTAAGTGGTCAATATCATCCACTTCACCTTTACCATTACGGATATCAATCAGTTTTCTCATTACTTCAATGATATCTTCTTGGCTTAGGATGCCAGAACCTTCAACTTCGTCACGGCCTAAAGAACGGTTGAACTTCATACGACCAACAGCAGACAGATCATAACGATCTTCAGAGAAGAATAAGTTCTCAAATAAATTTTCTGCTGCTTCGCGTGTAGGTGGTTCACCAGGACGCATCATGCGATAGATTTCAACTAATGCGCTTAAACGATCGTTTGTAGGATCGACGCGAACAGTTTCTGAAATATAAGCACCATGATCTAAGTCATTGGTAAACAGTGTTTCAATCGTTTTATGACCAGCTTGACTTAAGCGAGCTAACACATCTAAAGAGATTTCCATGTTAGCAGCACAAATCAGTTCACCTGTCGCTTCATCAATATAGTCACGAGCAACCACTTTACCTGCAATGTATTCAACAGGTACTTCAATGCGGTCAACTTGCTCTTTTTCTAATTGACGAATATGGCGAGCGGTAATACGACGGCCTTTTTCGACATACACTTTGCCGTTTGCTTCAATATCAAATGAAGCAGTTTCACCACGCAGACGTTCAGGCACTAATGTCATCATCAGCTTGTTGTTGCTGATTTCAAACAATGTTTTTTCGAAGAATAATCCTAAGATTTCTTCAGTGCTGTAATTCATTGCGCGTAAAATGATAGTCGCAGGTAATTTACGGCGACGGTCAATACGGACAAAAAGGTTATCTTTAGGGTCGAATTCGAAGTCTAACCATGAGCCACGATAAGGGATAATACGTGCGTTATACAGTACCTTACCTGAAGAGTGTGTTTTACCTTTGTCACTATCAAAGAACACACCAGGGCTACGGTGTAACTGGGAAACGATAACACGCTCAGTACCATTGATAACAAAGGTACCATTATCGGTCATTAATGGGATCTCACCCATATAGACTTCTTGTTCTTTGATGTCTTTAACGGTGCCTTCTGGGGCTTCACGTTCATAAATGACCAGACGCAGTTTTACACGCAGAGGTGCAGAATAAGTTACACCGCGGATCTGACATTCTTTAACATCAAAAACAGGCTCGCCTAAGCGGTAGCTGACATATTGTAATTCAGCATTACCACTGTAGCTTTGGATAGGAAATACGGAGCGGAAAGCTGCTTCCAGACCGTTTTGACCATCAGGATCTTGCTCGATGAACTTCTGGAACGAGTCAAGTTGGATAGAAAGGAGATAGGGAACATCCAGAACTTGTGGACGTTTACCAAAATCCTTACGAATACGTTTTTTCTCGGTATAGGAGTAAACCATAGGGTTCCTCAGCTCGCTGAAAAGTGACCCACTCTGCCTGTCCTTAACTTTAAGGATGGCTCGACATTCTGCAAACACTGTTTTTTTGTAGGTAGGAAAACAACTATTTTCCGAATATTTATTGCTATTACTCTTAAATCATTTCATTGTGCCAAGATCACTACCGAGCTTTAGAGAACGTGGATCGTAGTGACTAACACAGTATATTAAGTCGTCAATAGCAAAAAATATTGAAGTAATGAGACACCAAAAAAGTGTGAAAAAGTGACTCTTACCTTACAGCGCAAAAAGGCTGGTGACCAAAAAATCACCAGCCATCAGCCGTTAGGCTGCACTCTGGGAAGTTAAATTATTTAACTTCAACCTCAGCGCCTGCTTCTTCCAGAGCTTTCTTCAGAGCTTCAGCATCATCTTTGCTTACGCCTTCTTTAAGAGCTGCTGGTGCAGATTCTACTAAGTCTTTAGCTTCTTTCAGGCCAAGACCGGTAGCGCCACGTACTGCTTTGATTACTGCTACTTTGTTACCGCCGATAGCTTTCAGGATAACGTCAAATTCAGTTTTCTCTTCAGCAGCTTCTGCTGGACCCGCAGCAACAGCAACAGCTGCAGCAGCAGATACACCGAATTTTTCTTCCATCATAGAGATCAGTTCAACAACGTCCATTACAGACATTTCAGCAACTGCGTTTAAGATATCGTCTTTAGAAATAGACATAACAAGTGTTCCTAAAATTCAGAAAAAGTTTATACGTAAATAAAGCAACGAAGAAATTGGCTATTAAGCAGCTTCTTTCTGATCGCGCAGAGCAGCCAGAGTGCGAACCAATTTGCCTGCAGAGGCTTCTTTCATGGTTGCCATCAGGCGTGCGATTGCTTCATCGTAAGTTGGGAGTGTAGCCAGACGATCGATGTTCGAACCTGGGATAAACTCACCTTCAAAGGCAGCCGCTTTAATCTCGAATGCTGGGTTCGCTTTCGCGAAATCTTTGAACAGACGAGCAGCAGCGCCCGGATGTTCAGCAGAAAATGCAATCAAGGTTGGACCAACAAATGCATCTTTCAGTACTTCATAAGAAGTACCTTCAACAGCACGACGCAGAAGTGTGTTACGTACTACACGTACAGTAACGCCAGCTTCACGACATGCTTTACGCAGTTCGGTCATTTTAGCTACAGTAACGCCACGGGAATCCGCAACAACTGCAGAAAGCGCACCTTTGGCAACTTCGCTGACTTCAGCAACAATCGCTTGTTTGTCTTGAAGATTTAGTGCCATTAGCTTCTTGCTCCTGGATTAACCGAGTAAAAACTCGGGACTCACATCACTTATTACCACAATGGTATAAGCGCTAAAACACGGTGAGTAGAATCCAGAATATATAATTCTTTATTGGCTCTCTCACCGTCTACGCAGGAAAATTAAGTAATTACTTACACCTGCGGTCTTGGACGGGGTCTGGATAGGCCAGACTCCAACCGAAATTCAGAGAATTTAGTTATGTCGACTTGAATAAAATACAACATAGCTAAACTCAAGGCGTCAAATTCTATACAAATTTGACGCCAAGGTAAAGTCTTTTATGACTTTAGTCTAATCTAAGATTAAACTGTCGCGCTTAAGCTAGCTTGATCAATCGCAACACCTGCACCCATAGTGGTAGACAGGCTTACTTTCTTGATATAAACGCCTTTCGCTGCTGATGGTTTTGCTTTTTTCAGAGCAATCAACAGAGCTTCTAAGTTTTCTTTCAACTGAGCTTCGTTGAAATCAACTTTACCGATAGTGGTATGGATAATACCATTTTTGTCGTTACGGTAACGAACCTGACCAGCTTTAGCATTTTTAACTGCTTCAGCAACGTTAGGAGTTACAGTACCCACTTTCGGGTTTGGCATTAAGCCACGTGGGCCAAGAATTTGACCTAATTGACCTACAACGCGCATTGCATCTGGAGATGCGATAACAACGTCAAAGTCCATTTCGCCAGCTTTAACTTTAGCAGCTAAGTCGTCCATACCGACTAATTCAGCGCCTGCTTCTTTAGCAGCTTCTGCATTTGCACCTTGTGCGAATACAGCAACGCGAACTGAACGGCCAGTACCGTGTGGAAGTACAGTTGCACCACGAACGTTTTGATCTGATTTACGTGCATCGATGCCAAGGTTAACAGCAACGTCAACGCTTTCAACGAATTTAGCAGTAGCCAGTTCTTTCAGTAAAGCAACAGCTTCAGCAATTTCGTACTGTTTAGTTACTTCAACTTTCTCACGGATATTGCGCATGCGCTTGGTTAGTTTAGCCATCAGATTAATCCTCCACTACCAGGCCCATGGAACGAGCAGTACCAGCAATTGAACGCATCATAGCTTCAACGTCAGCACCAGTCAGGTCCGCAGCTTTAGTTTCTGCGATTTCACGAACTTGAGCAGAAGTAATTTTACCTACTTTCTCTTTGTTCGGTTTGCCAGAACCTGATTTCACGCCCGCCGCTTTCTTCAGCAGAACTGCTGCTGGAGGAGTTTTGGTAACGAAAGTGAAAGAACGGTCAGCATAAACTGTAATAACAACAGGAATTGGTAAACCTTTTTCTACGCTTTCAGTTTTAGCGTTGAATGCTTTACAGAATTCCATGATGTTAACACCTTGTTGACCCAGAGCTGGACCAACTGGTGGACTTGGATTAGCCATACCTGCAGAAACTTGCAGTTTGATATAGGCTTGGACTTTCTTAGCCATTAATTAATTCCTCAATTTGGGTATATCGCCCGGCTAGGGCTCCCCGATTTTACTTTGTTCTGTCTTATGACAAAACAACTCAAAACGAAAGGTGGAAAATTGTAGATAACTTTTCCACCTTTTGCAAGAAAGCAGCGTAAAAAGGTTTAACCTTTTTCAACCTGACTAAAGTCTAATTCAACTGGTGTTGCACGACCAAAGATTGATACAGAGACTTTTAAGCGGCTTTTTTCGTAATCAACTTCTTCAACAACACCATTAAAGTCAGCGAATGGACCATCGCTAACACGAACCATTTCACCTGGTTCAAACAGTGTTTTAGGACGCGGTTTATCACCAACTTGTTGTAAGCGATTCATAATCGCATCAACTTCTTTATCGCTAATTGGTGCAGGTCTGTCTGACGTTCCGCCAATGAATCCCATAACACGAGGTACATTACGTACTAAGTGCCAAGTTGCATCGTTCATGACCATTTGGACAAGAACATACCCTGGGAAAAATTTACGCTCACTTTTGCGACGTTGACCGCTACGGATCTCAACCACTTCTTCGGTTGGAACCATAACTTCGCCGAATGAGTCTTCCATTTCGTTTAATTTGATATGTTCACGCAGAGACTGTGCAACACGGCCTTCAAAGCCTGAAAATGCCTGAATGACATACCAGCGTTTTTTGGGAGAATCAGTCATGAACACCTCACAGGCCAGTAATAAATGAAACAAAACGAACCAGAATGCCATCCAGTCCCCAAAGAACTAATGACACAATAGCCGTCACCGCAGCAACAATCAGAGTTGTCTGCAATGTTTCTTGACGTGTTGGCCATACTACTTTACGCATTTCAATACGCGCTTCACGAGCAAATGCTAACGTTGCTTTACCTTGTGTTGTCCACAACGCGATCCCACCTGCTGCTACGAACAAAGCAACAACAGCTAAAGCTCGCAACGCTAGGTTAAATTCACGGTAAAGATAGTTGCCACCCACTGCTACTGCCAGCAATAAAACGGTAATGATCCACTTAGCGATATCACCACCGCGTTTGCTATCTTGAGCTCCGCTATTCGCACTCATAAATTAACCTGTCACTATGATGTAAATAAATAGCCAGCTTGCCTCGCAAGAGCAAAACAAATCAGACTAACCATAAAATCAACTATGATTGCATCTGACACAGTGTCATATCTCTATGACATTCGTATCTGCAAGATACTGGACTCGATTCGTTGTATCAGAGCCTATCTCACCAATAATTTACAACAAACTAGTGATGAGATAGGTTCTTTTTCAAACAACGCATAAAAAGGGCATCAATTGATGCCCTTTTTTAGGAAATTACGCGAGT
>NZ_JAEHQU010000015.1:0-25131 GCF_016238105.1 Proteus sp. PR00224
TTCTCTTTTTGAACTTTACGTCTATTTTTGATACGGAAAACATCTTTTGTGTGTAAAAAATATACGCTTTATCTTGTTATTGTCTATTCGGTATATTCTATCAATCACACTCTATTGCTCTACTTTCTCTTTTATTATCGTTTTTTATAGTCATGCATCATAAAAATCATTGCTCTCGCCAGCCCACCCCATCCACTGCTATGCTTTTCTTATTATAAAGTGAAACCAAGTACGAGGGTAAATTATGGGGAAATCAACAATCAGGAATTACTTACACCTTTCACCTTCTATTGATAAAGATGTTTTTATTGATGAAACAGCAACTGTGATTGGAGATGTACGTATTAGTGAAGATGTCAGTATTTGGCCTATGGTTGTTATTCGTGGTGATGTGAATTACGTGAGTATTGGGAAAAGATCAAATATTCAAGATGGTTCGGTTCTTCATGTCACTCATATCTCATCCAATGATCCTGAAGGTTTTCCTCTTATTATTGGTGATAACGTTACTGTTGGGCACAAAGCAATGCTACACGGGTGCACAATCGGAGATCGTGTTTTAGTAGGAATGGGTTCTATTTTACTTGATGGTGCAATTATTGAAGACGATGTAATGATTGGTGCGGGTAGTTTAGTTCCGCCAGGAAAACGGCTTGAAAGCGGTTTTCTTTACTTAGGAAGTCCGGTGAAAAAGGTTCGCCCACTTTCATCAGCAGAAATAGAGCACTTTATCTATTCTGCTAATAATTATGTCGGGTGGAAAAATAACTATTTAGCCACTCATCAATCTACCATTGATAAAGAATAGATAGGATGGAGAGTTGATAACTCATACTCTGTTACCAACTCTTCAAATTCTTCTTCAATATCCCAACGATTTTGTTTAAATAATAAAATTCCCTCACCAACACCAAAACGCTCAATAAGCTCTTGTTCTGTAATTTGACAATCAAAAAGCATTCCATTGATCATTATAGGAAAAAGAACACTCCTATTTTCAGTTAGCCATATTTCACGATCTGGAAATTGAATGGATTGGTTCATTTATTCAATCTTTCTCTTAATACATTAAGGACGGGATTAATATCCGGTACAAGTTCATACCACAATTCAAATGCATAAGCCGCTTGTCCTACTAACATACCTAATCCATCTGATAAACGCGTACTTCCATGTTTTAATGCGTTATATAGAAATGAAGTCATTCCAGTTTGATAATAAAGGTCATAGCACGCTGTTTCAAAACCATAAACATCATTAGGAATCGGTGGTAAATCATTAGTCATACTAGATGCAGATGCATTTATAATTAAATCGTAATGTCTATCAGCAACATCTTCAGCAGCTATTGCTCTGATTGTTCCAAATTGACTAAACTCTTTTACTAATTGCTCGGCTTTAGTAAATGTGCGATTGGTTAAAGTAATATCACAATCGTAATCAAGTAATGGAAGTAATATTCCTCTTGTTGCGCCACCAGCGCCAATAACTAAGACGGATTTAACCTTATTAGGCACGATAAAATCGAGCCTTGCTAAGTCCAGAATAAGTCCTTGTCCATCAGTGTTATCACCAAGAAGTGATCCATCTTCTAATTTAACAATAGAGTTAACTGCACCACATGCTTTTGCTCTATCTGTTAATTTATCCACAAAGCGGAATGCATCTTCTTTGAAAGGAACAGTAACATTAGCACCTCGTCCCCCATTAGAAAAAAAATGTGAGGCAGTTTTATCAAATTCACCTAAAGGAACAAGTAAGCGTCCATAGCCATACTCTATTCCTGTTTGTTTTGAGAAAAATTGGTGAATGAAAGGAGACTGACTATGCTCGATAGGGTTTCCCATCACTAAATATTTTTCCATCACAATCACCCTTGTCGGTACAATTCACCTGTTAAGGCATCTCGGATTTCAGAAGGATTCTGTCTACCTCCAACATTCCCTTCAACGATAGGAATTGTATCCTCAAATTGTTTTCTTACTTCTTCAACTGTACGACATGGTGGCAATCCACTTAAGTTAGCACTCGTTGAAACTAAAGGTTTTCCATAAGCTAAGCATAACTCTTTAACAACTGAGTGGTCTGTTACTCTCACGGCTAAAGAAGCAAATTTTCCAGTTAACCACTTTGGCGTCGTTGATTTAGCAGGAATAACCCATGTAATTGGTCCTGGCCAAGATGCAAACATTCTGTCTCGTTGAGTTTGTGTTAATGCACTATCATCAATATAAGGTTTCAATTGCTCATAATTATCAGCAATTAAAATTAGCCCTTTTTCAATTGAACGTTGTTTTAACATTAATAGTGCCATAACAGCATGCTCGCTATCAGGATCACAACCCACCCCAAATACAGCTTCTGTTGGATATGCGATAACTTTATTATTTTTTAATGCTTCTATAATAGTATTGCTTACAGGTGATGCTTCGTTATTCATGTTCTTCTCTTTTTGTTTGTTGCTTTCCACATAATTTGCTGGCGCACACCAATCTTACTCCTTGAGAAGACCTTTTTTCCATCAATAATGGATAGTGGCAATATTCGCATTCACCATTAACAGGTTTGTTATTTAATACAAATTGGCATTCTGGATATTGGTTACAAGCATAAAATGTCTTACCAAACCTAGACTTACGTTGTAATAGCTTTCCTTTTTCACATTGAGGGCAAGGTATAACAGTTTCATCAGGTTTATCAATTTGCTCTATATGTTCACACTCAGGATAATTGCTACAACCAATAAACATCCCAAATTTACCCTGACGTAAAACTAAATCAGCACCACAGCACTTACAAGGTTGTCCTTCTAGGACTTTGATAATTTGCCCATCACCTTGTGGTTTCAGTGTTTTAATATAGTGGCAATCAGGATAAGCAGAGCATCCTAAAAAAGGGCCATGTCCTCCATTTTTCATCACTAATGCGCTACCACATTCAGGGCATTTTCCCTGTTCAGGTTGCTGTGTAAACGGCATATTCTTTGCCATTGTTTTACCTCATTACACTTATTCCAATCGAGTATAGCCACCAGCCACAATAGCGATTTTTTCAATAAGCTCAAGTTCTAATAAAAGAGGAGCTAATTCAGAAGTTGATAATCCACTATCCTGAGCAATGATATCAATAGGTACTATTTTATTAAAACGTAGAAAAGGCAATATCACATCTATTGCGTGTTGTTGTTCTGGTGTAAGTTGCTCTGTTTTATCCTCTCGTTTTTCATTATTGATAAATGTCGTATATTCATCTGTTATAATTTTTTGTTGATACTCATTATCACAAGTAAGCCACTGCAAAGAGCTATTTAAATATTCCAGAATATCTTCAGGTGAAGATGCTAAATTTGCACCTTGCTTAATAAGCTGGTGATTACCTTCAAAATGAGCATCTCCTAATAATCCAGGTAACACAAACAACTCTTTACCTTGTTGCAAAGCATAATTTGCTGTTATTAAAGAACCGCTTTTAATTCCTGCTTCGACAATAAGCAGTGCAGCACTTAGCCCACTAATAATCCGGTTACGTTGAGGAAAATGGCGCGCTAAAGGTGGTGTCATAGGTAAATGTTCAGAAATAATAAGACCAGACTCTTTTATTTGTGTTGCAAGAGTGCGATGAAATGACGGATAAATCTGCTCTAAGCCACTTCCTAGTACAGCAATAGTAATACCATTATTCTTTAATGCACTTCGATGCCCTATACCATCGATACCTTGAGCTAACCCACTTGTAATAGTGAGTTCTTTCTTTACTAATTCCTGTGCAAAATAAGTTGCCCATTTGGAACCATAGGGTGTAGCAACTCGGCTACCAATTAATGCAATTTGTGTGCTTTTTAAATGCTGCCTATTTCCTGCAACAAAAAGCAAAAGTGGCGGTGATGAAATTTGCTTTAATAAAGATGGGTAATCTGAATCTATAATTGTTAATAATGATGATTCGTTTTTATCTAACCACTTTAATGTATCGTTGACAGCATTTGCATGAAGTCTTAAGAATTGATGACTTTGCTGTTCTGACAGACCACAACCTATTAATAGTCTTTGATTTAACTGAGTCAAAGATTGTAGATACTTTGCAATTTGAATCGCTTTATTAATAGGTAGTCTTGAAACAGCATTAAGTCTTATCCATATTTCTCTAGCATCCATGCATTATCCTAATATTGTTTTTAGCAAACAGGGTGAGCGCTAAACACACCAAATACTGTCAATCTAGACAATAAATGTCTAGAATAGACGTTAAATCCTATTCACATTTTAGAAACAGTCCGAATAAATTATGGCAGTGTTACACGTATTACATTATCCAGACGAGCGCCTTCGCACGATTGCAAAGCCAGTCGAAAAAGTTGATGCCGAAATTCAAAAAATTGTCGATGATATGTTTGAAACGATGTATTTGGAAGAAGGTATCGGTTTAGCCGCGACACAGGTGAATATTCACCAGCGCATTATCGTCATTGATGTCTCTGAAACAAGAGATCAAAGACTGGTATTAATAAATCCAGAACTTCTTGATGCCGACGGTGATACAGGCATAGAAGAAGGCTGTTTATCTATCCCAGAACAGCGTGCTTTTATTCCTCGTGCAGAGCACGTAAAAGTGAAAGCCCTTGATTACAATGGTCAACCTTTTGAGTTAGAAGCTGATGATTTATTAGCTATCTGCATTCAACATGAAATGGATCATTTAGTTGGCAAGCTATTTGTAGATTATTTATCTCCATTAAAACGCCAACGCATCCGCCAAAAAGTTGAAAAACTCGATAAGCTAGATAAAAAAAGAGCTAAAACAGGACAGTAACAGTTAAATTGAAACAGGAAGAAAACGTGTCTGATTCATTACGTATTATTTTTGCGGGAACACCCGATTTTGCGGCTCGGCATTTAGCTGCATTGTTATCAACTCAACATCGTGTGGTGGGAGTCCTTACTCCTCCAGATAAACCCGCAGGAAGAGGTAAGAAACTGACTATTAGCCCTGTTAAGGAACTGGCATTAACTCATGATATTCCTGTTTATCAACCAGCCTCTTTAAAACCAGAAGAGAACCATGAGTGGATAGCAGCACAACGAGCAGATATTATGATTGTTGTTGCTTATGGCATGATTTTACCTAAAGCCGTTCTTGAAATACCGCGTTTAGGTTGCCTTAATGTGCATGGTTCTCTCCTTCCTAAATGGCGTGGTGCTGCACCAATTCAACGCTCTTTGTGGGCGGGAGATAAAGAAACAGGCGTCACAATTATGCAAATGGATGTTGGTTTAGATACAGGCGATATGCTGTATAAAGCATCATGTCCAATTACAAATGAAGATACCAGCGCATCACTTTATGAAAAACTTGCAGAACTTGGACCTAAGGCTCTAACAACTACGTTAGATCTCATTACCTCAGGTAAAATAAAAGCTGAGAAACAAGACGACAATTTAGCAAATTACGCACAAAAATTATCTAAAGAAGAAGCAAAGATTGATTGGTCATTATCAGCAGAACAGATTGAACGTTGCATTAGAGCATTCAATCCATGGCCAATGAGCTTTTTCATGTTAGACGAGCAACCTGTAAAAGTATGGAAAGCACAAGCTATAGCGGATAATACAGATAAACCTGCAGGAACCTTATTAAAAGCAGATAAAACGGGTATTTATATTGCGACAGGTAACGGCATTCTAAATATCACTGAATTACAACCATCGGGTAAGAAACCTATGGCTTCTGCTGATTTCTTAAACTCCAAGCGAGATTGGTTCACTCCTGGAAAAATCATTCAATAATAATTCTAAGCCCTGATATCTAACATTATTATCAGGGTTTTCCTTTTTTCACGCCAATGTAATACATCTCTGGCGCTCAATATTAAACGTTAACTCATTATGAAAACGTCATACAACTTACGTAGCATTGCAGCAAAAGCAATCAATCAAGTATTAGATCAAGGCTTGTCTCTAAGCACTGTCATACCAGAACTTCAGAAAAATATTTCAGACAAAGATAAAGCCTTATTGCAAGAAATCTGCTTTGGCGTATTACGCACATTGCCACAATTAGAATGGATTATTCAGCAACTCATGGATAAACCATTAAAAGGCAAACAGCGTATTTTACACTACCTCATTATGGTTGGTTTATATCAGCTGCTTTATACACGCATTCCTGCTCACGCAGCTCTAGCAGAGACGGTAAATGGTGCTGTTGCACTAAAAAAACCACAGCTAAAAGGATTGATTAACGGTGTGTTACGTCAGTTTCAACGCCAACAAGATATCCTGAACGAACGTTTTCAAAATAGCGAAAATCGTTTTCTCCATCCATCATGGCTACTTACTCGTATTAAACAGGCTTACCCTGAGCAGTGGATGAGTATTGTTGAAGGCAATAACCAGAAGCCACCAATGTGGTTACGTGTAAATCAACGCCATCATTCTCGAGAAGAATATTTAACATTACTTGGAAATGAAGAAATTCCCGCTATTGCTGATGATAGCCACCCTTTCGCGATCCGTTTAGAGAATCCATGCAACGTGAATCTTCTCCCAGGATTTGCTGATGGTTGGGTAACAGTTCAAGATCGTTCAGCTCAACGTTGTGCTGAATTATTAGCACCAGAAAATAAAGAGCAGATCCTTGATTTATGTGCAGCACCTGGTGGTAAAACAACACATATTTTAGAAATAGCTCCGCAGGCTCACGTATTAGCTATCGACATAGATGAGCAACGTTTAAAACGTGTACAAGAGAACCTTACGCGTTTAAAACTTAATGCAGTCGTCAAAAGTGGTGATGGTCGTTATCCTGAACAATGGTGTTCAGGCATGCAGTTTGACCGAGTTCTTCTTGATGCACCATGCTCAGCAACTGGTGTTATCCGTCGTCACCCAGATATAAAATGGCTTCGTCGTAATGACGATATTGAGCAATTGGCTCAAATTCAAAAAGAGATCCTTCATGCTATTTGGCCATACCTAAAATCTGGTGGCACGTTGGTATATGCAACCTGCTCTATTTTACCTGAAGAAAATAAACAACAAGTTGAAGCATTTTTAGCATCAACGAAAGATGCACAATGCGATTATCAACACCAATGCTTACCAGAAGCAGAAGGTGGCGATGGTTTCTTTTATGCATTGATCAAGAAAATATGATCTTGTGATAAAAGATGATATCAGATCTAAAAAACGCTACTATTTCAACGCAAGATCATCCAGATCTTGCGTTTCTTTTCTATTTGTTAATCGAATACTCTGAGAAATTACGATGAAAATTATTATCTTAGGCGCTGGTCAAGTAGGTGGTACTCTCGCTGAAAATCTTGTCGGGGAGAATAATGATATTACTGTCGTTGACACTAATGCAGATCGCTTACGCCAACTTCAAGATAAATTCGATTTACGAGTAGTCAATGGACATGGATCTCACCCAAGGATCTTAAGAGAAGCTGGTGCTGAAGATGCAGATATGCTGGTTGCCGTCACCAACTCTGACGAAACCAATATGATAGCGTGCCAAGTTGCTTACACTCTGTTCAATACACCTAATAAAGTTGCTCGGATACGTGCCTCTGAATTTGTTCGTGAAGCAGATAAACTCTTTCTCCCAGAAGCTATTCCCATTGATTATTTAATCTCACCAGAGCATTTGGTTATCGATTATATTTATAAATTGATCCAATACCCAGGTGCCTTACAAGTTGTTAATTTTGCCGATGGTCAAGTCAGTATTGTTGCGGTAAAAGCGTATTACGGTGGTTCTCTCGTTGGGAATGCGTTATCAACATTACGTGATCATATGCCACATATCGATACACGAGTTGCTGCAATTTTTCGTCAAGACAGACCTATAAGACCTCAAGGCTCCACAATTATTGAAGCTGGAGATGAAGTTTTCTTTGTCGTCGCATCTCAGCATATTCGTGCAGTAATGAGCGAGTTACAACGATTAGAAAAACCTTATAAACGCATTATGATTGTTGGTGGTGGTAATGTCGGTGCAGGTTTAGCTGCTAGATTAGAAAAAGATTATAGCGTCAAACTTATTGAACATAATCAGCAACGTGCCACAGAACTGGCTGAATTACTCCATGACACCATCGTTTTTTATGGTGATGCATCAGATCAAGAACTTCTTGCTGAAGAACATATTGAACAAATTGATGTATTTATCGCACTGACTAACGATGATGAAGCCAATATTATGTCAGCGATGCTGGCAAAAAGAATGGGTGCTAAAAAAGCAATGGTACTTATTCAGCGTAGCGCTTATGTTGATTTAGTCCAAGGTGGGGTTATTGATATTGCAATATCACCACAACAAGCAACTATTTCTGCACTTTTAGGCCATGTTCGTAAAGCTGATATTGTTAGCGTTTCATCATTACGGCGAGGTGTTGCAGAGGCAATTGAAGCCGTTGCACATGGTGATGAAAATACATCAAAAGTTGTTGGCCGCCGTATACAAGATATAAAGCTACCACCAGGAACCATCATTGGTGCAATTGTTAGAGAGCAAGATGTTATTATTGCAAACGCAAGTCACTCCATAGAACAGGGTGATCATGTGATTATGTTTATCACTGATAAAAAATATGTTCCTGAAGTTGAAAAACTTTTCCAGCCAAGTCCATTTTTCTTATAAAGATTATGTAGAAATAAGAATAATAGTGATTGTTACTTATAATGGTCTATTATTATCATGTTAGATACTATATTTTTACATAATAAATCTATATTGAGATAAATAAGGGGTGGTTATGTCTTTTTTCAAAGAGTTCCGTGAATTTGCCATGAAAGGCAACGTTGTTGATATGGCAGTCGGTGTCATCATCGGTGCAGCTTTCGGTAAGATTGTTTCATCTCTAGTTGCTGATATTATCATGCCACCATTAGGATTATTAATTGGCGGTATTGATTTTAAACAATTTAGCCTTGTATTAAGAGATGCAACTGGAGATGTGCCTGCTGTTGTCCTAAATTATGGTATGTTCATTCAAACTGTTTTTGACTTTGCCATCGTTGCATTTGCTATATTCTGCGCAATCAAATTAATCAATAAGACACGTCGTCAAGCAGAAGAAGCACCTAAAGCACCACCGGCTCCTTCCGCAGAAGAAACTCTATTAACAGAAATTCGTGATTTATTAAAAAATCAGCAAAAATAAAAACTAAAAGGCCAGTGATAACAATTGAAAAAATCTTTTGTTATCACTGGCCTCCCAGTTACCCTTCTTGTCATGTTTTGCTTTTCTCATATAACTTCCTTTTCCTTTCTTATTCTTTTCCACGCGTTGTCTAAATAATGGATCATGAACAAGTGCTGCTAAAGCATTATCTTTAATAGCCCCTTTCTGGTGCTGATATTTGCTAGACATAAAAACCTCTTAAATTGTTAAAGAACATAAAACGTAATACGGTACAGATATTATTGCTTTGTGGCGCCAGATTCAAGTATTTCAAGAATAGAACAATAAGTACTTTCATGAGCACTACCACAACATGCATTACTTAACATCTTCAATGAATCTCGCATTCTTTCCATTTCTTTCAAGCGAATTTCAACTTCAGCAAGCCTTGCATCAACAATATGCTTTGATTCAACACAAGTGTGATGAGCAGGATCAACGCGAATAGAAAGTAGCTCTGTAATCGCGTCTAATGTAAAACCCAACTCTTTTGCATAACGAATAAAACGCAAACGTTGGAGATCTTGCTCTGTATATAGGCGATAGCCACCTTCTGTTCGCCTGTCATGATCCATCAATCCTTGTTTTTCATAAAAACGGATTGTATCTGTTGTCACATTCGCTAATTTTGCAACCTGCCCAATACGATACATGGATCATTCCCTCACTCTAAATGATGAATAAGCATAGCAAATAATCAAAATAATAGAATTGAAATATAGTGCGAAGCTTATCTTACCAAAATAGCAGTATGCTGAAATCACAAAAAATAAATATGATGCAACACAAAAGTAAGTAAAAAAGCATGGAATAACAAATAGAAAGGTTGGAGTATGGCTTGATAAGTTATTTTTATAAAACTAGTTTCAGTAGCTATCATTTTCAATAGATATAAAAAAACCGGATTAAAAATCCGGTCTTTTTATTCGCTTCACTAAATAATAATTAAATTATTCAGCTGCTGCTTCTGTTTCAGAATCAGCACGGTCAACAAGCTCAATGTAAGCCATTGGAGCGTTGTCACCAGCACGGAAGCCACACTTCAGAATACGAGTGTAACCACCTGCACGGCTCGCAAAACGCGGACCTAATACTGTAAACAGTTTTGCCACGACTTCGTTATCACGAGTACGGGCGAATGCCAGACGACGATTAGCTACGCTGTCGGTCTTGGCAAGAGTAATCAGCGGCTCAACGACGCGACGCAGTTCTTTCGCTTTAGGCAAAGTTGTCTTGATTATCTCATGACGAACTAAAGAACCTGCCATGTTACGAAACATAGCCTGACGATGGCTGCTGTTGCGGTTCAATTGACGACCACTCTTACGATGGCGCATGACCTTATCCTTCTCAGTAAAACCTTAACCTGTGATCTTATTCATCAGCGATACTTGCAGGTGGCCAATTCTCAAGGCGCATACCCAGAGATAGACCACGCGACGCCAGTACGTCTTTAATCTCAGTAAGAGATTTCTTACCAAGGTTAGGCGTCTTAAGTAATTCAACTTCAGTACGCTGTACCAGATCACCGATGTAGTGGATTGCTTCTGCCTTCAGACAGTTAGCAGAGCGGACAGTCAATTCAAGATCGTCTACTGGGCGCAGTAAGATAGGATCGAATTCTGGCTTCTCTTCTTTAACTTCTGGTTGACGAACATCACGTAAGTCAACAAAAGCTTCAAGCTGTTCAGCCAGGATAGTCGCTGCACGGCGAATCGATTCTTCTGGATCGATAGTACCGTTAGTTTCCATCTCGATAACCAGCTTATCCAAGTCGGTACGCTGTTCAACACGAGCTGCTTCCACATTATAAGCAATACGCTCAACTGGGCTATAGCACGCGTCTACTAAAAGGCGACCGATAGGGCGCTCATCTTCTTCCGAATGAATTCGGGCAGAAGCCGGCACATAACCACGACCACGCTGAACTTTGATACGCATATTAATAGATGCGTTTTCGTCTGTAAGGTGGCAGATAACGTGCTGCGGCTTGACGATTTCGACATCACCGTCATGGATGATATCGGCTGCAATAACAGGGCCAATGCCAGATTTGCTCAAAGTAAGAATAACTTCATCTTTACCATGAACTTTTACCGCCAACCCTTTAAGGTTGAGCAGTATTTCTAGGATATCTTCCTGAACACCTTCTTTGGTGCTGTACTCATGCAGTACACCATCAATCTCAACCTCTGTTACCGCACAACCCGGCATAGACGAAAGCAGAATACGGCGCAGTGCGTTACCAAGAGTATGGCCGAAGCCTCGCTCTAATGGTTCAAGGGTCACCTTGGCGTGCGTCGAACTGACTTGCTCGATATCAACCAGGCGCGGTTTTAGAAACTCTGTCACAGAACCCTGCATTGTGTCCTCTCTTTGGTGCTAAGCCTTACTTGGAGTAAAGCTCGACGATCAGGTGCTCGTTAATGTCAGCAGACAAGTCAGTACGTTCAGGAATACGTTTGAACACACCTTCCATCTTAGCAGCATCAACTTCCAGCCATGTTGGCTTTTCACGCTGTTCAGCCAGCTCTAAAGCAGCCTTGATACGAGACTGTTTTTTCGATTTTTCACGAACGCTGACTACGTCATTCGGGGAAACCTGATAAGAAGCAATGTTAACCACGCGACCATTTACCATGATTGCTTTATGGCTAACCATCTGACGTGCTTCTGCGCGAGTTGCGCCAAAGCCCATACGATAAACAACGTTATCCAGACGACCTTCCAGCAAAGTCAGCAGGTTTTCACCTGTGTTGCCTTTCAGACGAGTTGCTTCTTTGTAGTAGTTACGGAATTGACGTTCTAGAACACCGTAAATACGACGTACTTTTTGTTTTTCACGTAACTGAACACCGTAATCAGAAAGACGCGGTTTACGTGCGCCGTGCTGACCTGGTGCTTGTTCCAGTTTACACTTGGTGTCAATCGCCCGAACGCCAGATTTTAGAAATAAATCTGTACCTTCACGGCGGCTCAGCTTGAGCTTAGGACCCAAATATCTTGCCATTTTCTTTCTCCAACTTTCCTAAAAACGAAAACGTTATTAAACGCGACGTTTTTTCGGTGGACGACAACCGTTATGAGGAATCGGAGTCACATCAGTAATATTAGTGATGCGGAAACCAGCCGCGTTTAATGCACGGATAGTTGACTCACGACCAGGACCAGGTCCTTTAACCATAACTTCCAAGTTCTTAATTCCGTACTCTTTAACAGCTTCAGCGCAACGTTCTGCTGCAACCTGAGCCGCGAACGGAGTAGATTTACGAGAACCACGGAAACCGGAACCACCGGCAGTAGCCCAACCCAATGCGTTACCTTGACGATCGGTAATAGTAACGATTGTGTTGTTGAAAGAAGCATGGATATGAGCCACACCGTCAGAGACTTGTTTTCTTACACGCTTACGTGCACGAATAGGTGCTTTTGCCATTGTTCAAATACCCCGATTATTTCTTGATCGGCTTACGCGGACCCTTACGGGTACGTGCGTTAGTCTTAGTACGCTGACCGCGAACTGGTAGACCACGACGATGACGTAAACCACGGTAAGTACCAAGATCCATCAGACGTTTGATGCTCAGGGTAACTTCACGACGCAGATCACCTTCTACAACGTATTTGGCAACTTCGTCACGCAGCTTGTCGATTTGCTCTTCAGACAGCTCACTGATCTTAACATTTTCAGCAATACCAGCAGCTACACAGATAGCCTGTGAGCGGGTCTTACCGATACCGTAAATCGAAGTTAATGCGATTACAGTATGTTTATGATCAGGAATGTTAATGCCTGCTATACGGGCCACTATGCACTCCTAAATTAGCAGTTATACAGTACCATTCTGAAAAGCCCGTTTTCAGGATACTCAAACAATACTGTATATATTATAAAAGATTGGGCTGGCTAATTTAGCCAGCTCAACCGAACTTTGCAAGAAAAAAATGCAATAAATTAGCCTTGACGCTGTTTATGCTTAGGCTCGACGCTGCAAATTACACGCACGTGACCGTGACGTCTAACAATTTTGCAGTTACGGCACATTTTCTTGACGGAAGCACGAACTTTCATTTTTACTCTCCGTAACTTCTAAAACAAATCGCTTATCAGTAATTAACCTTTAAGATTTGCTTTTTTCAATGCAGACTCATACTGACTTGACATCAGGAGAGTTTGCACTTGAGCCATAAAATCCATGATGACCACAACCACGATTAAGAGGGAAGTACCACCAAAATAGAAAGGTACTTTCATTGCGTCACGCATGAACTCCGGGATGAGACAGATAAAGGTAATATACAAGGCACCGATTAAGGTTAAACGTGTCATTACTTTATCTATATATTTAGCCGTCTGCTCTCCCGGGCGAATTCCTGGTACAAATGCACCGGACTTCTTCAGGTTATCTGCCGTTTCTCTTGGGTTGAAAACCAACGCCGTATAGAAGAAACAGAAGAATATGATTGCAGCAGCGTATAGTAACACATAAATAGGTTGACCAGGCTGTAGATTTAAAGAAATCGTCGTCAGCCAACCCCACCCTGTACCATCGCCAAACCAAGAGGTTATTGTACCAGGAAACAGGATAATACTTGAAGCAAAAATTGCTGGTATAACACCCGCCATATTTACTTTAAGTGGTAGATGTGTACTTTGTGCCGCGTATATTCTACGCCCTTGTTGACGTTTTGCATAGTTAACAACGATACGACGTTGTCCTCTTTCTACAAAAACAACAAAGAAAGTAACTGCGAACACTAATACTGCAACCAACAATAACAGGAGGAAGTGCAGTTCGCCTTGCCGCGCCTGCTCGATGGTTTGACCAATGGCAGGCGGAAGACCTGCAACGATACCTGCAAAGATAATAATTGAGATACCGTTACCAATACCACGTTCAGTGATTTGCTCACCTAACCACATTAGGAACATTGTCCCAGTGACTAAGCTCACAACAGCCGTAATATAGAATGGTAAGCCTGGATTAATTACCAGACCTTGCATTCCTGGCATATTCGGTAAGCCTGTTGCGATACCAATTGATTGGAATATCGCCAGCACCAAAGTACCATAACGGGTATATTGGCTGATCTTACGACGACCGGCCTCCCCTTCCTTCTTAATCTCTGCTAACCGAGGGTTAACCACTGATAAGAGTTGGATAATAATCGATGCCGAAATATAAGGCATGATACCCAGCGCAAAGATAGAAGCACGGCTAAGAGCACCACCAGAGAACATGTTAAACATTTCAATGATGGTGCCTTTTTGCTGATCGAGCAATTTGGCAAGCACAGTGGCATCAATACCAGGGATAGGAATAAAAGAGCCAATCCTAAAGACAATAAGTGCACCAAGAACAAACAAAAGTCTGCGTTTTAGTTCACCAACACCACCTTTAGCACTCTGAAAATCTAAACCTGGTTGTTTAGCCATCTGTCACTTATTCCTCAATTTTACCGCCAGCTGATTCGATTGCTGCACGGGCACCTTTGGTAACACGCAGACCACGAATAGTCACTGCACGGTTAACCTCGCCAGACAGAATTAATTTTGCAAATTCAATCTGTGGGCCAACAACGTTTGCGGCTTTCAGTGCATTCAGATCGATTACATCGCCTTCAACGTAAGCTAAATCAGACAGACGGATTTCCGCAGTCACGAATGATTTACGTGAAGTAAAACCAAATTTTGGTAAACGACGATATAAAGGCATCTGGCCACCTTCAAAACCACGACGTACGCCACCGCCAGAACGAGATTTCTGACCTTTGTGACCACGGCCGCCAGTTTTACCTAAGCCAGAACCGATACCACGACCTACACGTTTAGGCGCATGCTTGGCACCTTCAGCCGGAGACAGAGTATTTAAACGCATCTCTTACTCCTCAACTTTAACCATATAGGAAACCAAGTTGATCATACCGCGAACTGCTGGTGTATCTTCGCGTTCTACAGTGTGACCGATGCGACGCAGGCCTAAACCAGTCATAGTTGCCTTATGTTTAGGCAGACGGCCGATTAAGCTGCGTGTTTGAGTAATTTTAATAGTCTTAGCCATGGTCATTACCCCAGAATTTCTTCAACGGATTTACCACGCTTAGCTGCGACCATATCTGGAGACTTCATGCTATCTAAAGCGTCCAGTGTTGCACGAACCACGTTAATCGGGTTAGTGGAACCATAGGTTTTAGCCAGTACGTTACGAACGCCAGCCACTTCTAGAACTGCACGCATTGCACCACCTGCGATGATACCGGTACCTTCATGAGCAGGCTGCATAAATACGCGTGAGCCTGTGTGAGTACCTTTAACAGGGTGGAACAGAGTACCGTTGTTTAAAGCGACGGTTTTCATATTGCGACGGGCTTTTTCCATCGCTTTCTGGATTGCTGCCGGAACTTCGCGAGCTTTGCCATATCCAAAACCAACGCGGCCATTACCATCACCAACTACTGTAAGAGCGGTGAAGCTAAAGATACGACCACCTTTAACGGTTTTAGATACGCGGTTTACCGCGATCAGCTTTTCCTGCAGTTCGCCAGCTTGTTTCTCGATGTGAGCCATCTTACACTCCTACCTTAGAACTGAAGGCCAGCTTCACGGGCAGCATCTGCCAGTGCCTGGACTCGACCATGATATTGGAAACCGGAACGGTCAAATGATACTACTTTGATACCTTTTTCCAGAGCGCGTTCAGCAACAATTTTACCAACTACTGCTGCTGCTTCTTTGTTTCCAGTGTTTTTCAGTTGCTCAATGATAGCTTTTTCTGTAGTAGAAGCGGCCACCAAAGTTTCAGAACCGTTTGGTGCAATAACCTGCGCATAAATATGGCGAGGGGTACGGTGTACCACCAGGCGAGTCGCACCCAATTCCTGGAGCTTACGGCGTGCGCGGGTCGCACGACGGATACGAGCTGCTTTCTTATCCATAGTGTTACCTTACTTCTTCTTAGCCTCTTTGATACGCACAACTTCGTCGGCGTAACGAATACCTTTACCTTTATAAGGTTCAGGGCGACGGTAAGCACGCAGTTCAGCTGCTACTTGACCAATCACTTGCTTATCCGCACCTTTCAGTACGATTTCAGTTTGTGTTGGGCATTCAGCAGTGATGCCTGCTGGCAGTTGGTGTTCCACTGGATGTGAAAAACCTACTGATAAGTTAACCGCATTGCCTTTAATAGACGCACGATAACCTACACCTACCAGTTGCAGTTTCTTAGTGAAGCCTTCGGTAACACCTACAACCATTGCATTTAACAGAGAACGAGTAGTACCCGCCTGTGCCCATGCATCAGCAAAACCATCGCGAGGTGCGAAAGTTAAGTGGTTGTCAGCATGTTGAATTTCAACTGCATTATGGATAGTACGAGTTAGCTCGCCGTTTTTACCCTTAATCGTAATTACCTGACCGTTGAGTTTAACCTCTACGCCGGCAGGAATGACGACGGGTGCTTTTGCCACACGAGACATTCTTTCCTCCCGAATTAAGCTACGTAGCAGATAATCTCGCCACCAAGACCTGCTTGGCGAGCTGCACGATCAGTCATAACACCTTTTGAGGTAGAAACAACAGCGATGCCCAGTCCTGCCATAACATTTGGCAGCTCATCTTTTCTTTTATAGATGCGCAGACTTGGACGGCTTACGCGCTGAATGCTTTCTACTACAGCCTTACCTTGGAAATATTTTAAAGTGATTTCCAGTTCTGGCTTAGTGTCGCCTTCAATTTTAAAATCTTCAATATAACCTTCTTCCTTAAGCACGTTGGCAATCGCCACTTTCAGCTTGGAGGAAGGCATTGTGACCGCAACTTTGTTCGCGGCCTGACCGTTACGGATACGGGTCAGCATATCCGCGATGGGATCTTGCATGCTCATCTGTCTTTACTCCCGTGATTCAATTATGGTAATTACCAGCTAGCCTTTCTAAGGCCCGGGATTTCACCGCGCATAGCGGCTTCACGGACTTTAATACGGCTGAGGCCAAATTTCCGCAGGAAACCGTGCGGACGTCCAGTTTGACGGCAGCGGTTACGCTGACGTGAAGGACTTGAATCACGTGGCATAGTTTGCAGTTTCAGAACAGCATTCCAACGATCTTCGTCAGACACGTTCACATCTGAAACGATAGCTTTCAGTTCTGCGCGTTTTGCGAAGAATTTCTCAGCTAAATTCGCACGTTTTACATCACGTGCTTTCATAGATTTCTTAGCCATGAATGCCCTGCCTTACTTGCGGAACGGGAAGTTAAACGCTGCTAACAGTGCGCGACCTTCATCATCTGATTTCGCAGTCGTAGTAATGGTAATATCCAAACCACGAACACGATCCACTTTATCGTAATCGATTTCAGGGAAGATGATTTGCTCACGTACGCCCATGCTGTAGTTACCACGTCCATCAAATGATTTAGCGGACAAACCACGGAAGTCACGGATACGTGGTACAGCAATAGAGATCAGGCGTTCAAAGAACTCCCACATGCGTTCGCCACGCAGGGTCACTTTACAGCCGATCGGATAGCCCTGGCGGATTTTGAAGCCTGCAACAGATTTGCGTGCTTTGGTGATCAAAGGTTTTTGACCTGAGATTGCTGCTAAATCAGCTGCTGCATTGTCCAGCAGTTTTTTATCAACAATCGCTTCACCAACACCCATATTCAGGGTGATCTTCTCGACCCGAGGGACTTGCATGACAGAATGGTAACCAAACTGAGACATCAGTTTTTGGACTACCTCGTCTTTGTAGTAATCATGCAGTTTCGCCATCGTATACTCCAAATTACTTGATAGTTTCTTTATTAGACTTGAAGAAACGAACTTTTTTGCCGTCTTCGAATCTAAAACCTACACGGTCAGCCTTGCCGGTTGCCGCATTGAAGATTGCAACGTTAGAAACTTGGATAGAAGCTTCTTTTTCAACGATGCCACCTGGTTGGTTCAGAGCCGGAACTGGCTTCTGATGTTTTTTAACCAGATTGATACCTTCAACGATAACTTTACCAGAAGAAAGAACCTGTTTTACTTTACCGCGCTTACCTTTATCTTTACCAGTCAGCACGATAACTTCGTCTTCACGACGGATTTTCGCTGCCATTGCCTGCTCCTTAGAGTACTTCAGGTGCCAGAGAGATTATTTTCATAAACTTCTCGTTACGAAGTTCACGAGTAACCGGCCCAAAAATACGCGTACCAATAACTTGCTCGCTGTTGTTGTTTAACAATACACAAGCGTTGCTATCGAAGCGAATGACAGAACCGTCAGGGCGACGAACACCCTTCTTGGTGCGCACCACTACCGCTTTCAGTACATCACCTTTCTTAACTTTACCACGTGGAATTGCTTCCTTGATGGTAATTTTGATGATGTCACCTACATCTGCGTAGCGACGGTGCGAGCCACCTAGAACCTTGATACACATTACGCGACGTGCACCGGAGTTGTCGGCCACGTTCAGCATAGTCTGTTCTTGGATCATTTTAGTGCTCCGCTAAATGTCAACTACTACTGAGCCACTTCCACATTAGAAGAGGCCGTTCAATATCCCATAATACGAGGGAGCGGCATTATAACACCACATTCTCGATATGGACAGAAAAAATAAACGGCTCGTTCAGTTTTGAGCCGTTTATTTCGTACGAAAAGGCTATTTTATTACAGAACAGCTTTTTCTACAACGCGAACTAACGCCCAAGACTTAGTCTTAGACAGTGGACGTGTTTGACGAATTTCTACTACGTCACCAATTCCACATTCGTTGTTCTCGTCATGTACATGCAGTTTGGTCGTACGACGGATAAACTTACCATATAATGGGTGTTTAACCATACGATCGATAGCAACGACAATAGATTTCTCCATTTTGTCACTAACTACACGACCTTGCAGAGTACGGATTTTATCGGTCATTACGCACCCGCCTTCTCAGTCAGTAAAGTCTTAACGCGTGCGATATTACGACGCACTTGTTTCAACAGATGAGACTGTTGTAACTGACCACTTGCTGCCTGCATACGCAGGTTAAACTGCTCGCGCAGTAAATTCAGCAGTTCTGTGTTCAGCTCTTCAACGCTCTTTTCGCGCAGCTCTTTTGCTTTCATTACATCACCGTCTTAGTTACAAAGGTGGTTTTGATAGGCAGTTTTGCTGCCGCCAGCTTGAATGCTTCACGGGCCAGTTCTTCAGGCACACCATCCATTTCATACAGGACTTTACCTGGCTGGATTAAGGCAACCCAATACTCAACGTTACCTTTACCTTTACCCATACGGACTTCGAGCGGCTTTTCAGTGATTGGTTTGTCTGGGAACACACGGATCCAGATTTTACCCTGACGCTTAACTGCACGGGTCATTGCACGACGTGCCGCTTCGATCTGACGTGCAGTCAGACGACCACGGCCCACAGCTTTAAGACCGTAAGTCCCGAAGCTTACATCCGCACCAGCAGCTAAGCCACGGTTGCGGCCTTTGTGCACTTTACGGAATTTTGTACGCTTTGGTTGTAACATCAGCGACTCTCCTTACTTGCGGCCTTTACGCTGCTGCTTTTTAGGTTGAGCAGCCGGTTTTTCCGCCTGTTCAACTGCAGCCATACCACCCAGGATCTCACCTTTGAAGATCCATACCTTAACGCCGAGCACACCATAAGTGGTTTGTGCTTCTGAGGTATTGTAGTCGATATCTGCACGCAGAGTGTGCAGAGGTACACGACCTTCACGATACCATTCAGTACGAGCGATTTCAGCGCCGCCTAAGCGACCACTTACTTCCACTTTAATACCTTTAGCGCCTAAACGCATAGCGTTCTGTACCGCACGCTTCATAGCACGACGGAACATAACACGACGTTCCAGCTGTGAAGTGATGCTGTCAGCAACTAATTTTGCGTCCAGTTCAGGTTTACGTACTTCGGCGATATTAATTTGCGCAGGAACGCCAGCGATATCCGCTACGTTTTTGCGCAGTTTTTCAACATCTTCACCTTTTTTACCGATAACGATGCCTGGGCGAGCAGTGTGAATAGTCACACGGATGCTTTTCGCAGGACGTTCGATAACGATACGAGATACAGATGCTTTAGCCAGTTCTTTAGTTAAGTACTGACGTACTTTAAAGTCGCTGTCTAGGTTGTCAGCGAATTCATTGGTACCCGCATACCATGTGGAATTCCAAGGCTTGACAATGCCAAGGCGGATACCATTAGGATGTACTTTTTGACCCATTGCTAGTCTCCAGAGTCTCAGCGATCAGACACAACCACAGTGATGTGGCTGGTGCGCTTCAGAATACGATCTGCACGGCCTTTTGCACGAGGCATAATGCGCTTCATAGAAGGACCTTCGTCAACAAAGATCTTAGCTACTTTCAGATCATCAATGTCAGCGCCATCGTTGTGTTCTGCATTAGCAATAGCAGACTCCAGTACTTTCTTCACTAAACCAGCAGCTTTCTTGTTGGTAAAGGTTAAAATTTCCAGAGCTTGCGACACTTTCTTACCGCGAATCAGGTCAGCTACTAAGCGAACCTTCTGAGCAGAAGAACGAGCGTGGCGATGCATAGCGATAGTTTCCATCTCTTCCTCCTACCTTATTTTTTCTTAGCCTTTTTATCGGCTGCATGACCGCGATAAGTACGGGTCGGCGCGAATTCACCCAGTTTGTGACCAACCATTTCGTCGGAAACGTAAACTGGAACATGCTGACGACCATTATGGACAGCGATGGTCAAACCGATCATGTTAGGAAAGATCGTTGAACGACGGGACCAAGTCTTAACAGGCTTTTTGTCACCGCTTTCCACCGCTTTCTCTACCTTCTTCAGCAAGTGCAGGTCAATGAAAGGACCTTTCTTGAGAGAACGTGGCATGGCTTATCCTCTAATTATTTCTTAGTACGACGATGAACGATGAAATGTTCAGTGCGTTTGTTTTTACGAGTCTTCTTACCTTTGGTTTGAACGCCCCAAGGTGTTACTGGGTGTTTACCAAAGTTACGACCTTCACCACCACCATGTGGGTGATCGACTGGGTTCATCGCAGTACCGCGAACGGTAGGACGAATACCACGCCAGCGACTTGCACCAGCTTTACCCAGAACGCGTAACATGTGCTCAGAGTTGCCAACTTCACCGATAGTTGCACGGCAATCAGAAGGAACTTTACGCATTTCACCAGAACGCAGACGAATAGTGACATAAGCACCATCACGAGCAACGATCTGAACGTAAGTACCAGCTGAACGAGCTAACTGACCACCTTTACCTGGTTTCATTTCTACGTTATGAACTGTAGAACCAACCGGGATATTACGCATTGGTAAGGTGTTACCCGCTTTGATAGCAGCATCAACGCCAGACTGAACTTTATCACCCGCTTTCAGGCCTTTTGGAGCCAGAATGTAGCGACGTTCACCATCAGCATACAGCACTAAAGCGATGTTAGCTGAACGGTTTGGATCATATTCCAGACGTTCTACTGTCGCAGGGATACCATCTTTGTTGCGTTTAAAGTCAACAATACGGTAAGCCTGTTTGTGACCACCACCGATATGACGGGTAGTGATACGACCATTGTTGTTACGACCACCGGACTTGCTGTTCTTTTCCAGCAATGGCGCATAAGGTTTCCCTTTATGCAGCTCAGGGTTTACCACTTTAACTACGTGGCGACGGCCCGGAGACGTAGGTTTACATTTAACAATTGCCATTGTTCTTTACTCCTCCGACTTACTCAGCGCCGCCGACGAAGTCCAGATTCTGGCCTTCCTTCAGGGTGACGTAAGCTTTTTTCCAGTCGCTACGACGACCAATACGCTGACCGTGACGTTTCACTTTGCCTTTCATCAGCAGAGTGTTAACACTTTCAACTTCGACTTCAAACAGTTTTTGTACAGCTGCTTTAATCTCTGCTTTGGTCGCGTCTTTAGCAACTTTGAGAACGATGGTGTTTGATTTTTCCATCGCGATAGAAGCTTTTTCAGATACATGCGGTGCGCGCAGTACTTTCAGCAGACGTTCTTCACGGATCATGCCAGCATCTCCTCAACTTGCTTCACAGCGTCAGCAGTCATGACGACTTTGTCGAAGGCGATTAAGCTAACAGGGTCGATTGTTGCTGCATCACGTACGTCAACTTTATATAAGTTGCGTGCTGCTAAATACAGATTCTCATCTACATCAGCAGTGATGATCAGAACATCTTCCAGAGCCATATCTTTCAGTTTCTGCGCTAAAAGCTTAGTTTTAGGAGCTTCAACAGAGAACTTCTCTACGACGATCAGACGATCTTGACGTACCAGTTCAGACAGAATGCTCTTCAGAGCACCACGGTACATCTTTTTGTTTACTTTTTGACTGTGGTCCTGTGGTTTAGCTGCGAAGCTAACACCACCAGAGCGCCAAATTGGGCTCTTGATTGAACCTGAACGTGCACGACCTGTACCTTTCTGTCTCCAAGGCTTTTTGCCTGAACCAGAAACTTCAGCACGGGTTTTCTGAGCACGAGTACCTTGACGAGCACCAGCAGCGTATGCAACGACTACTTGATGCACAAGCGCTTCGTTAAAGTCACGCCCGAAGGTAGTTTCGGAAACAGTCAGCGCGCCTTGCGCGTCTTTCATTACCAATTCCATTCCTATCTCCTCGACGTTACGCCTTGACAGCTGGTTTAACGATCAGGTCACTGCCAGTTGCACCTGGAACAGCACCTTTGACCAGCAGCAGGTTGCGCTCAGCGTCAACACGTACTACTTCCAGGCTCTGAACGGTAACTTGTTCGTTACCCAGTTGACCTGCCATTTTCTTGCCTTTGAACACCTTACCCGGAGTCTGGTTCTGACCGATAGAACCCGGAACACGGTGAGACAAGGAGTTACCGTGGGTAGCATCTTGAGTACGGAAGTTCCAGCGCTTTACAGTACCAGCAAAACCTTTACCTTTAGATGTTCCAGTAACGTCGACTTTTTTAACGTCAGCGAAAATTTCTACGCTAATGCTTTGACCTACAGTGTATTCTTCGTCTTCATTCAGACGGAATTCACGTAGTAAGCGGCCAGCTTCAACACCAGCTTTAGCAAAATGACCTGCTTCAGGTTTCAGTACACGGTTAGCTTTTTTGCTACCAGTAGTCACCTGAACGGCACGATAACCGTCTTTCTCAAGATCTCTGATCTGAGTAACACGGTTGTTTTCAATTTCGATAACGGTTACAGGGATTGAAACGCCATCTTCAGTGAAGATACGAGTCATTCCTACTTTCTTACCGACTAAACCAATCATTGTTTCAACCTCTCAATCGCTTGATGACCTGATTAACCTAGGCTGATCTGCACGTCTACGCCGGCAGCCAGATCCAGACGCATCAGAGCATCAACGGTTTTCTCGGTTGGCTCAACGATGTCAACCAGACGTTTGTGAGTGCGAATTTCATACTGATCACGCGCATCTTTATTAACGTGCGGAGAAATCAACACTGTGAAACGCTCTTTGCGAGTCGGCAGTGGGATTGGACCACGAACTTGCGCACCAGTGCGCTTAGCAGTCTCTACGATTTCCGCAGTTGATTGATCAATCAGACGATGATCAAAAGCTTTCAGGCGGATACGGATTCTTTGGTTCTGCATGAGACCAGAGCTCCAACTATTTTTTATAAACGTAAATGATCACTACTCGTACCCATTTCGATTGATGAGAGAGTGTAATCGTTCTGCATATAACTCCCCAATTGGGAGTATTATATTAATGCAATATAAAATCTGCATTAGCTGATTAATCAGCCCCACTAAATCAGTGAGCCTGCGCATTATACTTGCCTGAGTGATGAAATCAAGCCAAGAATAAAAAATCAGCGATAAAAATTCGCTTTACCTTTTTAAAATAAAAAAAAGCAAAGGCAACCTTCATTACCTTTGCTTCAAAAAGCATTCAATAATTTATAGAAGAAAGTAAATCATTCTTTTATTGTGAGTGAGTTACTCTTCGATAATTTGGGCTTGTAAATAAATTTGAAGCCCCAAGCGTTCGATAAGTTCGAGCTGGGTTTCAAGCCAATCAATATGCCCTTCTTCATCAGTTAAGATTTCTAGCATAAGATCACGACTGACATAGTCATGAATAGAATCTGCGTAAGCAATTGCTTCACGTAGATCTTTGGCACCACCTAATTCTAATTCAAGATCAGAACGTAGCATTTCCTCAACATCTTCACCGATATTCAGTTTGCCTAAGTCTTGTAAATTTGGAATTCCTTCAAGAAACAAAATACGCTCAATATATTTATCAGCGTGTTTCATCTCATCGATGGATTCATGGTATTCCATTTCATTGAGGCGTGTGAGTCCCCAATTTTTGAACATTCGGGCATGCAGGAAATACTGATTAATTGCAACAAGTTCACCACCTAATAATTTATTAAGGTGGGCTATCATTTTTTTATCACCTTTCATTTTTATGCTCCTTTGCTTCCAGTCTTTTCAGTGTAGACCTTTTATACAAAGAGGAGAGAAAGGAAATTTAAAATTTGTTATGCAACTTCAGAAATTTGAGGGTAAAGAGCAGATTGCTCATTTTCGATCAGTTGACGAGTTTGACGCACACATTTACCACAACAACTTCCAACTGGTAAGATCTTGCGTAATTCATTAATAGTGTGAATTTGATGGTTACGGACAGTCGAGATAATTTTTTTATCACTCACACCGTGGCAAAGACATACGTACATAATAACAACCTCATTAACTTCTCACGAGCAAGATAGTAAATGATAATTATTATGATTTCAATTTCTATTTATTTAACTTAAGTATACTTACCTATATCGCAAAAGATAAAAATGATAAAGCAAGGAAAAATATTAATGCTTCATTGTAATTTAAAATAGCTAATCTTCAGATACAAAAAAAGGGCATCTAACGATGCCCTCTTCATGCATAAATCTATCAGG
>NZ_JAEHQU010000016.1:0-22992 GCF_016238105.1 Proteus sp. PR00224
CTGGCTCTGGCTCTGGCTCTGGCTCTGGCTCTGGCTCTGGCTCTGGCTCTGGCTCTGGCTCTGGCAGGATTTGTGTATCATTTGGGTTTTTATGCCAGCCATCTTTCAAATAACTTTCAAGTTCATCATCGTTGACAGTAATAATTTGAAGATTCATCCCCCAAATTTTCACATCACCATTAGCTTTATAAAGCATCGTTTTCATTTTTTTACCCCCATTACCGAATCAATAATTACCCCATTATCAGTCAGTAAATACACCAACTCGCCATCAGCCAAATTAAATGCTTCACCATCAATAAAAATTTGACTGGCGTATCCTTCTTTATCCTTATCGCTACGGAAACTACCCGCCTGAATATAAGTAGCTGGCAAGGAAGGCAATTGCTTTTTAACGAGCATGGGTATCTCCAATAAAAAAGGGAGCCGAAGCTCCCGAATAACAACGAGGGTTTATTTTTGACCTGTCAGCCCAACACCAACTGCTTCAGGTCGTTTGGTACATGCTGAGTACCACACGGCAATACGACATTTACCTTCGAGGGTAGAAATATCCCCCTGATATGCAACAACGCCATTTAGACCGACAGATGGGATGCTGAATGACTCAGTTTTCATTCCACTGAACAGCGCATGATTAAGAGGGATCGGCTGTGACAGCAGAGTGATTGAGTCATCAGCCCAGAAGATATTTGTCTTGGCAGTTTTCACGTTAATGACACTGATTGCAGCCCCTGCCGCCAGTGAGGTGTTAACGTTGGCATATGCACGCTCTTCCGGTTTCAGAGTCACATCATCCAGAGCGATAGGTTTCGGCATGATAGTGATGTTGTTACCCTCAACACCAACAACCGCAAACGTTGCGTCCTGAGTGAGTAAATCTTTTGCCATCTGTGAGATAAACTTAACACCGGCAAAGCTGATCTTGTCGCCGCGCTTAAATGCAGAACCATCGCTAACTTTAACTACTGCTGTGCGGTTATCAACGTTCTCGCGGTTACCATCAACATCTTCCTTCCACGCTTCAGGCTTAAACTTCTGTGCGCCATCAACAGTAACACCTGTCGCAGTAGCCGCTTTTAGCGTTGGAAGTTTAGGTGAGCGAAGAACATCTTCAAAACCTGCAACTTGCTTTTGAATGGTTCCTGATTTGTACGCTTCCTCTTGAATTCGTCCATATAAATCTTTACCAACCAAGTTATAACCAGCTTTTAGGTAATCGTCAGGGTTAAAGAAGTAACTCAACCCTTCATTGCGGTTTAACTCACGAGAGAAGATAAGAGATTCGGCCTGAGACACAAAACCCCAAGAATCTGCGCCATTTGAAAGATCACCTGCATCAGCAATAACTAAAGATGCCGTGTCTGCTGCTTGCTTAGCAATTGAAGTCTCAACGTTATTAGCCAACTTTAACCCAGATGCACGAATGCGACGACGCAATGAGGTTTCATCGCGCACATCATCGGCACGCAAACCAAAGAAGTCATTATCAGGAACGCCCATGTTACATTTAACAGAAAGCTCCAAGATGCCTGTCGCTTTATTGGTTAAATCCCAACCTTGTTGAGTCGGTGCTTCTTGCTCTACTGGCATCCAGACTGTATTTTGTGAGCGTTGCATATCACCAGCTGGAGGTGTGTATTTACCTACACGCTGAGCCATCGGGCAGTTATTTTCGATAGTGTTTACTACTTCATCCACCATATAGGTGATGATTTGACCTTCATTTAAAGCCATTATTTTATTCCTTGTAATTTAGCCTTGATAGCGCGGTACTTTTGTACATCACCTTTACTTGCTGCATCATCCATTTGCTTTTGTAATGCCGAGACATTTGCCGCTGTAACATCACCACTAATAGGTTCGTCAGCAGGAGGTGCAGATGAACGTTGTGATCCGCGAGGCTTGAGAGTTAAACGATCAGCTAATCGAGTTAGCTCAATAGTTGTTTGGACTGGGTTTTTGCTAAATAAATCTTTGGCTTTTTCTGGGTTTGCACCCAAGTAATAAATGATTGCGGCTGATTTATCTGGGAAGTTTTGAGCAATTGCTTCATAGACACCTTGCGGTAATACTTGCAATGCAGAATCTTCTTTTTCCTGATAATCAGGCAGGTTTAACTTCTCAGCCGCATCATAGTGCGCCTTGATTGCATTAGCTACTTGTTGACCTTGCTGTGTATATTCCTGAGTTTTACGCCCCTGATCAGCCACCGCTTTACTTCTTGCATCCAAAGCTTTGTTTTGCCACTGCAATAAATCAGCTTGGAATGCTGCGTTTGCTTTGTGTGTGTCGTAGTCATATTTTCCTAACGCCTCATCAGACAAATAATCATCTAATTTAGGCATTGCAGGAAGTTCAGGTTTTACACGCAAGTGTTCTGGAAGCTCGCCGTTTTCAATAGCTTTAACCTGCTGTTCTATTTCTTTCTGGCGTTTGCGAGCGATACGCTTTGCCGCTTGAACAGCGTTGTTATTGGGCTTTCCTTCCTGTGTGATCTCATCGTCTTTCAGTACAATATCGAAGCCTTCTTCTTGTCCTGCGTTACCGTTGGCATTATCGATAACTGAGCCATCTGCGGATGCCGCCGCCTGATCGCCAGACAGGATTAATTCTTCAGATTTATTCTGAATTTCGGTGGTTGTGCTCATGATATTTAACTCTCTTACATGGTTTGAGGATTTTTCTCGACGTTATTGTCGGTAGGAATATTTTGTTGTTGCTGTTGTGCAACCTCGTTCAGAAGTTTAATTGCTTGCATCACTGCGCCTTGCTTCAAGTCCTCAGCCTTAGCTAAGGTCAATGTAGTATTAGCCTGTGATTCAAGTGCATTATTCTGAGCGGTAAATGCTTTGATTTGCGTTTCAGCCATGCGATTCTGTGCGTTAACCAGCTCGGCTTCCGCTTTCTTCTGCTCGGCTTGTGCTGCTACCATCATTGGATCTTGATTGCTTTGTGCTGCTTGCTGAGCTTCCATCAACCATTGTTGCTCTTCCTCGGTCTCTGGTTTCTTCAAGCCATTAACAATCAATTCCTTGTTGGCGTAATCTCTGATGTATTCAACGCCCTTGCCTTCCATCATATTTGCATATGTCAGCATCATGACATTCCACATTGGATGCTCTACTGGAACCTTGGTGATAAGCTCGCCTATCTCAGCTCTAGCAGCATCTTTTTGTGATTGGAAAGATGGTCCTACATCAGTAAATGTTTCGTACTTGCCTCGGATATCATTGCGAACAATCATTTCACCTTTGCGGAAGTCTAACTCTTCCTGCATTAGCTCAATCTGACTCTCACCTCCATCCTCGGCGGTTGTTGTTACTGTTCGATTTGTGTCGTATATCTCAGCTGCAATTGATGCATAAATTTCACCATCACGGCGCATTGCGATAGCTAAGTTATCCTGAAATACATAGGTTTCTAGGTCGATGCGGCTATTAAGCTGATTGACAGTATCAAACGCTACTTGCCCATTAGCCGCCTCAGTATCAACACCGACACGAGCTGTTGACTTAGCAGCTTCGGTTGCAACCTCTAGGAGTAGTGCGTCTGCTTGTGAAACCTCGGCATTCTCCATATAAGCAACAGGTGAAGGGGGAAGATCAGCATTGTTCTCATCAGTACGGTTGAGTAGATAGTAGGGATAGTCATCCTCACCACTAAACATGTGTTCATACCCTGCTATTTGCTCAGGGAAAAAGAAAGGCTTCTTCTTAGGTGACTTAGCAGCGGTGTCAGCAGACTTGGATAAGATGAAGTTACGCAGTCGTTGAGCATCCTTTGATAATCTGACAACTCCTTCATACAGTTCATTATCATCAAAGAATGACCACTCACCATACACAGGAACAATTGGAATATGCTCGCCAGCTATCGGCATTCTATCTTTCAGAATACCTGTGCTAGTGATGATTGACTTATAGACTCTACGCTTTTTAACTTTACGCTCGCCTACTTTTTCATAACCAGTATTAGCCAGCTCATCAATCTTTTCTTTCGCTTCCTTTGCTGAATATGTTTGAAGGTCATTAGTTAGCGGATCACGATAGACAAATACTAACTCTTTCTTTTCCTCTACCTCGTAATACTCAGCAATATGAATTGTCTTTCCATTCGACCAGGTGAAAAGTAAGTCGTTATTAGGTGACTGGAATGATGGTTGAATGTCAGGATCTAACCCGTACTGCTCAGCGAATAACTCCCACCCATTAACATTCATCGCGTGAATTATCGTGCAATTCTTCGCGTCAGACTTATCCATTGCCTTGGCGTTACAGTCCCAAATAACGTGAGTGCAAGACTCATGCATTGGAACACGTCGGATAATCTGATTATTGCTAGTTGGGTTATCGTCCTCATACTCAGTAACGAGTCGCCAAGCACCGTAACCACATTCTATTTGCTCTCTTACTGCCACGTTAACGGCAATCTTTGAACTATTGTTTCGCATGTCGGTTCGATACATGCCCATGAGAATATCAGCGGCATCGGCTGGAGCGTTATCCTTTGGTCTGTACTGAACCTCAATAGGATTCTTACGCATCTCAGCAACGAGCTTACGAACCATTGGGCGCACTACGTCAAACTGACCTCGATATTGCAATGTGACGTAGCTTTCAAGCCAATCATCCCACTGGCTAACGCGACTAAAGAATAAATCGTTTCTCGCCTCCGTTCTGGCATTTTCAGATGCAGAGTAATCGAGGTCGAATTTGCGAAGTATTTTCTCAAGCCGCTCGTTTCTATCGACCATCTCTATCTCCTAATAGGTCTAATTGGGGCTGGAATTCTCTTTTCTTTAGACTTTTTGATATCACGCAACTGCTTAGCGAAGCGCCTCATCATGTAGGCGTAGCGAACAGCATCAAGCACGTCGTCGTTTGTTTTGACTATCTTCCCGTTTTCATCACGGTGATATAGCCTGAACTCTTCAAAGAATGGCTCGCAGGTATTAAATACACGGAATCGGTTATCAAGCATCAGATCACGTAACTCATTAATGCCTGACTCAACTGAGTTGCCACCCTCTGCAAATGTTGCATGCTCCTTCAACATCAAGAAACCAGCATCTACATACTGAGTTTTAAGTTGCTCGCCACCACCCTTTTCATGCTGATGACCATCATGAGGCCAAGCCACGGGGGCTTTTTTTGCCCATGATTTAACAGCACCCCATGCTTGGACTGCCGTGTTTTCCGACTTCTTCCACACTCTAGCAAGATAAAAAACATCCTCATCTTTATCCCACCACAACTGGATATGAGCCTGCGGGTGATTCCAGCCGAAATCCTGACCATCGATAATGTAAAAGTGCTCAGGACATTCGAAAGGATGACACTTAATAGACTCTTCAGGTATTTGGTAAATCCTGCCACTACCCATTGTTGGGATACCACGAGCACGTGCTTCTCTTTCATGCTCTGGATATGAAGCGACAATTCGCTCTTTCTCTTCTTCGGTGTAGTGATCAGCATCATAGATAGTCATATTGACTACTTTCTGGGCTTTAGATGGATTCTTGAGAAACTTCTCTACTACCGTAGACATACCCATTAACGGGGTGAATGTTAGAATGGAAAACTGACCATATTTGTTGGTACGAGTTAAGCCTTCAGAATAGATTGAATATGGCGGCTCTTCATCGAACCACACGCCATGTATTGTGTCACCCTGCCACCTAGCGCGCCCTTGCGAGTAAGGTTTGAAGTAGCAGATTGACATCCCATCTTCCACGCCTTCAGCATTGCGGTGTCGGATAAGTATGTGATCTACAAGATTTGGGTAAAACGGTGATTTTTTCCAACTAATAACATCTTCTTTTGGAATTGAGCCGTAACCTATCTCACCTGCTTCCTCTACTCGACCACATAAGATACGCTGAGTTGTTTTGGTTACTGTTTCGTTGGTCTCACCACCAACCCACCATACATTAGGCTCAAGGAACCGCTTACCTTTCCATTCTCCTTTCCATGCGCCATCTTCGGGATAGCCTTTAGTGCCCGGATATCTTCCAGTTAAGTGGAATGCAACCTCGGCGCCACCTGTATATGATTTACCCAGCTGGTTACCCGCCATAAAGCAGCGCTCGAAGTAATCACTGCCAGCATTAATAAATTCTCTTTGCTTGTCATAGGGAGAGTATTCAAATAAACGATGCGTTTTTCTGTACTCTTCCTCTTCTTCCAATAACTCAAGTAACTCGAATTGCTCATCGTCATTCAAGTTATCAAGTATCTGATCCAGATTTTCCACGGTTGAATAACTCCTTAATTCGAGAGCGTCGCTTGTCACGGTCTCCCTTATCTGGAGTTACATCCTCGACCTCTTGTCTGTCTTTGAGACCTAAATCACGAGCAATAATATTTGCATTCAGTAAGTCAGCGGCAGCGCCTGAGAACTTCTGATCGTAGATAACTTTCTCAGCTCGCGTAGTGACCTCGATAAAATCTTCCTTAGCGCGATATAGTCGCCATGTATCTTCGTGTATATCAATAAACAAACAAAGCCCTGATAGCGTCATAGCTCGCATTTTAGGCAAGGTCTCTTTAGTCACCACCCCTTGGAATGCAAACGCCTTAGTTTCATACAGTGGATTCTCTTCAACCCACTCAAAATATTCACAGCAAGCACTCCATAAATCATCAGGCGATTCGAATATGGGCTTTCTTCCGTGACTACTTCTAGCCTCCCAGAATCTATTTCCTTTTGGTGCGGCCATATATCCCCCTTTAATCAATTATCCAGCCCACTCGTAAATGAGCTGTGTAATTAACTACTGTGCAAATAAATCTAGTGCTTGCTGAGCATCACGGGCGGCTTTCTGTGCTCGCGCTACAAACTGAGCTTCTGTCTGGCATGTTTTGTATGCGTCTTTGAATAACTCAAACTTGAGTGCGTCATCTTTTACGAACTCGATAGCTGCTTGAGCCGCTGCGGTATCATTGCCAACCAAACGCAATAGCTCTAAACGCATTTGATTCTGTGCTGTAATTTCTGTCATTTGATGTTCCTGTGTGAAGTTAATCGCAACCATCATCACGTATCACTACGTTACTTTGGTCACTTACGGCTTACCCGTCAGCAAGAAGGATCACCTCCTGTTACCTTGTCGGGGTTATTCTTTGGGAATGCTTTTATCCAATTCTTCACGGAATTTAACTGGATTCTCTGAACCTTCTACTGCCATGATATTTCTCCATTAAAAAGCCCCGCTATTGCGAAGCTCGTTGTTGTTCAATTTCCCGTATTGCTTTCTTGCAACAGGTGCTCGGCTAGCTTTTCAGAGAATACATGTGCATATTTAGAACCCATTTCGTCATAAGAATATTCAATTGGGTCGTGCTGTCTCATAAACCCTAAAATTTTAGCCGCTAAAGCATCTTTATCTTCGTTCATCGTAAACACTCCGTTCTAATGTAATCCTGCAAATACAAAGTTTGCTGTTCGTTTTCGACTATCATTTCTCTGAGACGTAAATAATCTTGTTCAACTGTTTTGTTAAGTCGTGCGGTGGCTTCATCGCTTCCGCTTTCGGTGGAATTCTTGTTGACTGCTGGACATTCAGCTTTGACGTACACCCGCTTGTTACCAGAGTTAACAGCATCACGAAGAGTGTTGATTTCATTCTTTGCACTGGCTAACTCCTGTGAATGTCGAATATCGAGTTGATTTAATCGAGTGATACGGGCTTGATAGTCTTTGTTGATTTCGACTTGTTGTGAGAGTTGCTCAGTGAGTGATTTATTATCATGTTCCAGAGCAGTATTTTTTATACTTTCAGTAAGAAACATGACAACAAAAATAACCATCCCAACAACAGTCATATTCTCCATCACCCAAGAGAAACCTTTCCAGATGATCGCTTTCATATCACTTAACGCCATTGTGCTCTAACGAGTAGTGATTGCCGTCATTGAATCGACCGCCCCACGTACCGCCGATAGATTCCCAATATTCACCAAGTAATTTATGGTCACTTGATGCCGTTAGATATTTACCGTCTTTAAATAGGTTGAAATCCACAGCTAGGCGTTGTGTATGTAAGCTGTTTTTAATACCCGAACCTGATTTAGCATTTAACTGTGCTTGCTCTGGTGTTCGGTATGCTTCCGAGAATGTCAGCTCATATCCGTTGTCGTAGGCAAAAATAATTAAGTCCGCAATCATGCGAGTGAACTTGCGTTGTTTCTCACCGAGTGTCATTTTTACTAACCCCTCTAAATATTTGCATCACATTCCCACGACTAAGAATTATTAGCGCGCATAGTGTGATATTGATTCCGACTTCAAATGGATCTGCATGCGTGTAGTCATTCGTTAATATTCGTAACGGAATCGAACCTAGTAGAATAATGAGTACCCACGCTATAAATGACGGGATAAATTTATATTTAGCACCGTTGCGGTCATAGTTAATGAGTCGAATAACAGCAAGTAGACATGAGAAAAAGTTGATGTAAATCCAAAACATTGAGATGGTCATCTTCCACCTCCTCTGAATTTATCTATCAGGTTGTTAATAACGTTGTTGATACTGTCCGTGAGCGCACCAGGTTTAGATATCGTTACTAACACACCAACCAAACCAGCCGATGAGAACATGGCACCAACAGAGCGATCGACCTCTCTATTTCCGACAATGCCACTCAGTAGTGATGACATGAAATCAGCGCCTAATATCCCAATCGCAAATGCAACTGTGAAATACGCCCATCGCTTTAACAGACGGATATCATGAGCAGACAATACAAATATCACCGCCCCTGCGAACGCACCGATAACAACACCTGCGTCCATACCTGAATAGAGACCTACAATAGAGACACCCGCTAACGAGGCGGTTGCTGTGCCTGTTAACGGCTCTTGCATATATGTAGTCCTGATTAATTAATAGAACGCCGACTCACAGCTCTTGTGTGAACGCGAGGTGTTGTGATTGATTCTGTGGTCGGCATATACGAAAAAAGACCGCCTAAGCGATCTTCTGAATGTGAACTATCCGGTAATTCCGGATGGTTGGATTACCACAATGCAAATAAGCACTCTGGATAAATATCAAAAACTTATTCCCTCGAATTCGGGGAAATTAAAATAGAAAGCCCCAAACGTATCGCAAACCAGATTTCTCCGTTCTACGTAGAGGTTATGAGGGGCACTGTTTCTGTAACAAAAAACCCCGCCGAAGCGAGGTCTTGAATGAGGTAAGTAAACTTAAGAGTCACGTAAAGCAACTTACCTTATAATTGTTGCTCATTTGCTCATTTATGTCAATAGCAAAGTTCAGCAATATTTTTAACTTTAGCTACACGTTTACGATTATTCATTGCATTTCGCAGAGGTTCGTACAATAACCACTGTGCGGCCTTGAGCTTTTCGTCAACTTCTCGCCTTAATGTAATTAACGCAGGTTTCTTTAGCTTCCCTCCTGACCTTGTATTCATTTTGCGTGGTTTTGCAACTCGGTGATAGTAAGATGCAATCGACAACTTAGATGAACCATGAGCGTAATAACTTAGTAATATTCCATAAGCCTGTGTGTCAGTGGCGATGACTGAATCTACGACCTGAGAAATCAACATTCCTTCATCATCATTGCACATAGGTCTTGATGGGTTTTTACTTGGCTCTACTGTTTGCATGAATTTATAAATCATGTTGATCATGCGAATATCGATACGACCAGAATATACCCACGCTCCCCACAGATTTAACCATCCATCTAGCCAGCGAAATTGCTCATCCGTTAATTCTTTCTCTCCGATATAGCTCATCTCGCCTCCGGTAATACTGTGTGATAATCATCATTCGCAGTTGTATATAAAACCCTGACTCCATCCATCAGCCCGCTGACTACTTCCATATAGTTCATAATCTGCATTACACAGAAGTTAACTCGACCGCCTGATTTGGATTTTAAATATCTGGCTTCTTCAATAGCTGCGATTAAGTCAGTGAGCATCATCTATCTCCCATATCATGATATCTAATGAGCCATGAGTAACCTTTTCACCTCGACGGATCCGCATATCATCAATCTGGCTATCATCTCCCCAAAATTCGGCATGAGTTAACGAATCGAAAACTGCTTTTGGCAAGTTATCGAGGTCTCTTTGTCGTTTATCTGGGGGATTTGCTGTGATGACTATTTTGATGCGGGAAGTGGTTTTGACGTCTAGGTTATGTTGCTTGATGTAATCTGTTACTTGCTTTCGATAGTTAGTGCCTTTGGATGAGATATAATGGCGTCCTCTACAATGCCTCCAGTACGTATTATTGCTCGGTGGCCACGGCAATTTTAAGTGATACTCGTTCATACCTTAATCTTACCCTCCTTGATGAGAATATCCTGAGTACGAATAACGCCTTCTAAATGACATTGCTTTGCGTATTCAGCATCGACGTAGTGAGTACGTCTATCTGATTCATCGTGACAAGCACTACATGCCCAAGCACCAAAAATATCATTAGGTTTTATTCCGGTACCACAAATGCCAGACATTCGATAATGAGCTAAGACGACAGTTTCAGAATTGCCGTTACACACTCCAGGTATTCTAATTTGGCATTCACGACCTCGAGCTTCTTTGCGTAAGTTCGCCATCTCCCTCTCCTTTGATTTTATCCATCACTTCCAAATGAGCGTATTCATCAGCACACTGAGCACACACATAAATTTCTTCATCTGTTAGCGGTCTATCGCATGACATGCAGTTCATTGCGAACCCCTTTGAGTAACGAGTCTATTTTCATCAGCATCGGATTACCCATACCTGCCGTGTTTGCCTTATCGACAAATGACAATCCACACATAAAATCATCCAGCACTTTTCTAGGTTTCTTTGCTTCAACTTTCTTTGCTTTTGGGAAGAGCGGAAGGTTAGCCAATCGCGCTTTTTCAAACTGATTTCTTAGCCGAGTAATTGCATCATCTGTTACTGCGTAGTTATTGATTGGGCGAGTGCGTTTACGGCTCTTCGTTTCAACATGCTCTACACACTGGAATGCAAGTAACTTTCTCAGAATCGTTCCTGCTCTTGCGGGCGTTAATCCCGTAACAGATGAAATAGTGTTGTGATTAAATGAGATATATTCACGACCAACCACTATCACTCGCGCATAAGTCCTGTATTGTTCTTCGGTCATAATCACTTCCTGTTTAAGTTATGGCGGTTAATATGCTCACGGCGACTTTCTTCTAAACGCTCTACCTGTTTTTGCGCTCGATTTAATTTTTTATCGATGCGATCCAGTTCAACCACTGCCTCTAACCAGCTACGCTTTTCACTTTCACTTTTAAATTCAGGAGGTAGAAAACCTCTTTTCACAAACTTCTTTTTAGTCATTTCCAACTCAAGACTAACGACTTCATCTTCAAAGGTTTTCTGACTTTCTGTTTGCAAACATTGAGGAATGACTTCCATCCACTTTTTCATGCTCTCTAGTGCGTTATTTCTCTTAGCCATTATTTTCTCGCCCTCCGCTTCTTGGCTTCTCTGTTTATCTTTGCGTGACCTGTGATTCGATTAGTTGATGTGTGGTGGCTGCACCAGTAGCTATTACGATTGATAGCCCACAAGGCGTTCTGTGATGCTAGTGACGCCATAACGATCGCCATTTTTGATATACTGTTCATCTCTCTTGTTGCTCCTTGAGTTTCATATACTGTGATTCTTTCGGTATCGTCACGAAACAACCTATACCTACCGCCCAGCGTTCAACCTGCTCCATGAAGTGGAACATTTCACCTGTATCAAGTTTTGATGTTTTTCGAAGTGACCTTACGCGCTCTGTAAGCTGTGTAGTAACGTCAACCATATCGACCACCTCGTAACCTAGGAATGTATGCTTAAGCATTTCCTTGACGGTTTCAGGCGTGTAATTAGACTTGTTCTTGCATAGATATTTACTTATCTCTCCGCACCACATATGGAAAGTGGAATTCTGAGATAGTGAACGCTTGTTTTTCCAAGGCTTGATAATGATCCGGTGTGGTTGGTTTGTTGCTAGAACTTCTTTGAGGTGTTGCCATGCTGCGGCTTTGGTTGATTCGTGGAAGAGAAAATCTGCTTCCAAGTCAGCCTCCTAATCATTTTTCCAGAAACACATTGTTGAAGTTTCTGCAATCACAGTAAGGACACACTAAAACAACACAGTCATTTTTCTGTACTTTCTTAAGCTCCTTCATCTCTGAAACTTTACGGCAACGACGACACTTTAA
The DNA here is from genome assembly GCF_016238105.1 of Proteus sp. PR00224. Lineage (NCBI taxonomy): Bacteria > Pseudomonadati > Pseudomonadota > Gammaproteobacteria > Enterobacterales > Morganellaceae > Proteus > Proteus sp. PR00224. The sequence continues at coordinate 12,221 of NZ_JAEHQU010000016.1, forward strand.
CTTATCACTCACTGTTAGCTCTCCTGTTCAATTTATTCAAAATCGTGTAGCCACCTTGATAGGTTCGAATCGACAATTTCTGTGATTTCTTTTTTCCTACTACGCTTACAATTTATGTAAGTTGCTACGCTGTAAAGTGGATAAAGAAATGGAGTTGATAGCGCAATAAACAACATAAAAGACAGCATCAAAATAGTTATTGGTAGCTCTCTAATTTCACTATCTAGCCAAAATAACCAATTACGAGTTTTCATGTATTCAGCGTATGCATCAACTGTATGCGCCATGCAATCAATGAAATTAAAGTCATAACCTGCTACTGTCGCCCAAACTGGCCTGTGAAGAAAGTGCTTAAGCGTAACTGGATATTGTTTGTAATACTTCATCATTCACCCTCTGGCATTGGTGGGAGTGGCAAAGGCATCCAGTGAGTTATTTGATAATCGTCATCCTGTTCGGAAAAATCGTCTTCGCTGATGAATTGATCTGTACTTTTTGACCATAACCAAATCCATCCGTCCTCACCTTGCTCCTGCGTTCGGGTAAATTTATGGTAAATAAATCTACCGTCATATTTGCTAAACCAGCCTGCGAATACTGACGTATTGATTTCAGGTAGTGAATCACTCACCTTAACCCAATTAGTTCCCTGCATTAGATGTCTCCAATTATTCTTTTCAGTTCAAGTTGAAGCAGTCGCTTAAGCACTTTTTCGCTTCGGTAATTTTTGAAGAACCTTCGGTTATAGTCTTTGCAGTTCTTTATGTATTTTCTTTTCCTGAAGGTAGCCTCGTCGGCATAAGCCCATAGGAGATCTTTATAATTAGTTCCTTTCATCTAATAATCTCGCTTACTGAAATATTCAATTCGCTCTAAGTTGTTGTATGTTTTCCCTCTTGGATAACAACTGCGAATTTTACGAGCAAGGCGTTTTTCCTCAGGCATTGAAAGGGATCTGCGCTTGCTATCCATTAGCAATCCATGAGCTGTAATCTGTGGAGTTTGCAGCCAGTTTCTATTTTTGTGAAAAATTATGCTCATCTAAAAATCCTCTTGCGTGTTATCTGAAGCCGTGCTTTTGCTTCAAATTAGCGATTATTGATAGTGATTTATTGCGGCTTGTTGGTGTGACTTTGTGTTCGACTTGAAGCACTGGTGCTGGAATGTTTTCACCTGATTTAATTCTTGCCGTCATGATCCGTAACTCTTTGGCGCAAAGCTTTTTAACCTCGCTATCAGTTAGGCTTTTACTTCGCATCTCAGAGTAAATTTTGGTAACCATCCAGTAGCAAGCGTTTGATGGCCATTTCATTTCACGCCATCCACGCATTTTGCAGTATTCTCGATAGAGTTCGTAAAGCTGATCCTCATTAGGCAATCCAACCGCTAGAGATTCACCTTGTTTACACCATTGAATAAACTGACCTGGAGCGGGAAGAAATGGGTTCTCTTGTTGTCTGGCAATTTTCATCCCTGCGTTTATTTGGTCTATCGTTCGAATATTGTTTTCAGCAAATGCTTTTGTCCACTGGCGTTTAAACTCGTTTAAATCCTCCTGATCTTTGAAGTTTGCCATTGACGCTGGGAATGTTGCTCGAAGTTGCTTGAATAACTCATTGAATACTTGCGCGGTATGCTCTCTGACTGGCTGTGTTTGCTGTAATGGCGCTGAATTGCTCATTGCCTGTAATGCTCTACCATCCCGTTGCTGAATGGCAGTAACAAGTGATTTCATATATCAACTCCCTCCATCCATTTTGTGTCATCAAAGTCTATCTTGGGCTTCTGTGAGATTTGGTTACTAATTGCTGGTTTACGATTAGGTTGCTGACTTTGGATAACCAGAGTGTCCCACTTCTCACGTAGTTTTGCGGGAGATAACACGTTGCTACACCAGAACGAGTCACGATTAGCCCATTTAAACATTCTGCAAATATCTTGGTGTGCATGTCCGTCTAGCTGTCTCATCAGGCGAATATCGTTAGCCCATGTTGACCAGTTAGGCTCTTTAGTCGATGGGCTAACTATCAGGACTTGCGAGTAAATCCATTGAGCAGCTTTCAGGTCATCAGCATTTCCCCACTTGTTACCTTTGGGTGAGCTAACAACCGCATCAGGCTTAACGGCTAAAACTTTTTCAGATGGTCTGTCAGAGGATTCGTTAGAATTCTCGGACGATATATTAGTTATTTCTTTTTTCTTTAAAGTATTTCTTTTGTGTGTCTCCAAGCTAGAGACACCGCTTGTCTCTAAGTTAGAGACTTTTTTAGTCTTCAAGTTAGAGACAGTGTCTCTAGATTGATTTTTCCATGCTGAAATCTCTTTATTAACTCCAATTTTATTACCATCCTTTATAATGTAATTCATTGAAATTAATTCTTTTTTAGCCCTATTAACATTTTGTCTCGACAGTCCTGTTATCTCAGCTAATTGAGAATCTGCAATTCGGTCATTTTTCTTAGCAAATCCGTATGTCTTTCTGATTAAAGCCAGCATAACCCTAAGTTGCCTTACTGTGAGATCACAACATGAAAGAGACTCCAGCAACTCATTAGCGAGTTTTGTATAGCCATCTTCCAGTTCTGCCATGCGTGGTTTCTCCGGTTCAACAGGGAATTTATATATCTCCGCTGTATTCATGATGACCTCCATATCTGTTTGTTAAGTAAACAGAATTCATATATAATTACTCCATTAATTAGCTGTATCAGCAAAAGGAAAGCTCAAAATCAGCTTCCCTTTAATACTGGTTATTGATACAGTGTATTTGTTAGTCTAAATGGTTAAGTCCATTTGTTGAGAAGCCTCACCATTCGCAGTGGTTGAGGCTTTTCTTTTTGGTGCTTTGACATGTTCAAGCATCTGAATTAATGCCCTAGCCTCATCACCTTGCAATATCACTGTGTCATCTGGTGCCTCATACCCAATAGCAACTAAAAGCCTTGCACAACGTTGTATGAAGCTTAATTGCGTTTTAGATTGTTGAGATTGCCAGCGAGATATTTGTGATTCGTGAATGCCCGTTCTTTTCGCTACTTCTCTAGCGCCAGTAACAAGTATCCCTTTCATGATTTTTGATTCGATTTCTCGAAATTTGCGTTCGTTTGATAGTTCCATTTGTTAAATTCCTTCTTAGATTACTTCCCATATTGGGAACAGCAGTAATGATCCGTGGCTCATTCCATATGAGCTGGTATTGATATGTTCCACAGTGGCGGAACCTAGATTGTTAAAAGAGCGGGTGAAACTAAGCAGCAAGTAATTTTTTTTGGCTAATTGCCAGTAAGTCTTCAGCTTTTATTTTCCCTTTGGATAGGGTTTGGATTGTTTTTGCATAATTCGTTTTTCCAAAGAACTCTGTTTTTGGTAAAAAACCGTTATCAATCCATTTATAAACAGCTCGCTCACTTACTCCGCATGCCTTTGCTACTTCTGCAACGCCAATCTGTTTAATTGGCTCCCTTAAATCGTGCATAGAAGTCTCCTTAATGAACTTTCGGTACATATATTAGTTGAACTGACAGTTCCTTTCAAGATGTTTATTATTGAACGTATGGTACAAATTAATAACGTGCGTGAACTATTTGCCAAGAGGCTTGCGCAGGCTTCAAGAGATGCTGGTTTTGATGACCATGGCAAAGCGACAGAAATAGCTAATAAACTTGGCGTAACAACCAAGGCTGTTAGTAAATGGTTTAATGCTGAATCACTACCAAGACAGGAGGTGATGAATAAGTTAGCTAAATTACTTTCAGTGGATATAGTCTGGTTGCAACACGGCCAGGAGAATGTAAATAATTCAAATGTTAGTAATCCAAGACCTTATAGACCAGCCCCTAAATACCCTGTAATTAGCTTTGTTCAGGCTGGTAATTGGACTGAAGCCTGTGAGCCATATACACTTAGTGAGATCGATGAGTGGTATGAGTCTGAAGTTGCTGTTCAGGGATCTGCATTTTGGCTTAAGGTTGAGGGAGACTCAATGACAGCGCCAACGGGCATCAGTATTCCTGAAGGATCATTGGTTCTAGTTGATACAGGAAGAGAACCTATAAATGGAAGTTTGGTAATAGCTAAGCTTACTGATACGAATGAAGCAACATTCAAAAAACTTGTCTTGGATGGAGCTAAATATCTTAAAGCGCTAAACCCTGCTTATCCTGCAATTACTATAAATGGTAACTGTAAGATTATTGGCGTTGTAGTTCAAATGATGATGCGATTTGTCTAATTTATGAAAATAATAAGGTGCAGTAATGGCAAAATACTTATTACCTTTTTTAATAACTATACCAATTTACGCTAATGCATATTTCCTTGATGGGAATAAGTTAGATTCATATACAGCATCATTGGACAAATCAAATAATGGAGAAGTTCTATCTATTCAACAGGTTATAGATTCATCTACTTTTTTAGGTTATGTTGCTGGTGTTTTTGATTCTGGCATTGGTATCTATTTTTGCCCAAAAAGTAATCTGGAGTACAAACAGGTAACTGATATAGTGACTATTTATTTAAGATATCATCCTGAAAAGCGCAATGAAAAGGCATCCGACTTGGTTATTCAATCATTGTCAGAAAGATTCCCCTGTAAGAAATAAATAATGTCACAATAAAAAGCCCACCTTGTGGGTTTTTCATTATTTATGCATAAAAAACACCTCATCACTTAAAATCATTACATTCTTTTAAAAAAATTATTCTTAAAAAACAAACAAATATACTAAAAGTACATTATATTAATAAAATATTGTACTTTTGGTTCTTGATTTATGTGAACTATTGGTTCAATATATAACTCATCGAAGGCAAGGAGCCATAGATAAACAGGATGTTCGCTCTTTTACAAATTAACTCCCGCCATTGTGGGAAAGTTTCAAAACTCCAAGTGAGTATTGGGATTGGTGAATGCGCAGGCTGATGCGACTTGGATTTTGCCCAGTTAGTTAAGGTGAGATGACGCAAAAGAAACGTGGCTAGGACACACCATAGAGATGACTAATTTCATCCATGTAGGAGATCAGCACCTACCGCCAATCACCAATACTTACTAACCGAGGGTAAATTATGGCTCAAATTACTTACTTACCGCGCACTGGTAAGACAAATTCAAAGATGCGCCGTTATGCAGCCAGAGGTGAATTAATGGCGCGTAAAGCTTTAGAAGAAGCTAATCGCGGTCGCACTACTGAGGAAATATGGGATTCAATCATTAAGCCAATCGATGAAACGGATGTACTGGCAAGTTTGGTGTTAAGTCTCAAGTCAGCACCAGATGCACGCAAAGCATTAAAACTGAAAAACAATCCGAGCAGTGAGTTCGGGGTGACGGCACGTTGATTAATAGATAGGAGATAGAGATGGAAATTAAAAGTTTATTAGATGAAATTGAAAAAACAGAGTGCGCCATACGGCAGGCTGATAATATGCTTAATCTTAACAATGAAACATCAATTACTTGGGTGGTTTGCGCAAATAACAACACTTCTTACAGAGCGTTTGCAGACCAAGAGTTTCTCATTGATGCCGTTAAGTCTCAGCGTGAAGTATTTATAACTCGTCTGCAAAAACTACAAGAAGCAGTAGCTGTAGTTGAGAAAGTTATCGATGGTCTTGTTTGATTGCTAGCATCGTGCTTAGTTAATAACGGAGGGAGTATGACAGATAAAACAGGTGGGGCGGCTTTTCCAGCGAGATGGCATCAAGATATACAATTTGTAGCGCAGGAAGGTATGACGTTGCGAGACTATTTCGCTGCTAAATGTATGCCAGCAATCATTAACTCATTAAATGGCTCTGTTGTATTTGAAGAATGCAAAGGAGATTTTGATTTGTATGCAAAACAAGCCTATGTCATGGCAGATGCAATGTTAAAGGCTAGAGGGTGATATGGAATTTAAAGGTACTCCTGCACCATGGTATGTAGTAGAGCGACCAGATCGGGATGGATGCATACACACTGCCACTTTAGAAGATGAAAATGATAATGAAATTGCAAATCTTGGATTGAACGTTGATCATTACGACATGCTTTTAATCAAAGCCGCGCCAGAGTTATTGGAGGCACTGATTGAGATTCGTAAATTAGTTGCACATCACGATAAAGCTGATTTAGCAATCGCAAAAGCCCTCGGTCAGCAGTAACCCATCACTTAATCATTCATATCGCTATTAATAGTGAGGAATACGCACATAAGGAGTTAATTATGGGTGATGTAGGAGATGATTTTCGCGCATACAAGGAGATGGTAAAAGAGCGAAAATTGGAGCGACTAAAAAATAATACGGAGCAACTAAAGGATATAGATATTCCGTACACCAGAGATTCAAGTGGAACTATTCACTTTCAAACAAAGAAAGGAAAGGTTCTATTTTATCCAACAACAAACAAATATCAGCACAAGCGCAGCGTCAAGCGAGGCGGTCTACTTAAGGCTGTTGAGTTAGCAAAAAGCCTCGGAATCTAACCCACCGCACCAACACCAGAGAAACCAAATAACAATCGCTATCTAAATAGTGAGAATTTCGCATGAACATAGACACTATATTCAGCGCCCTACTTCTATTCGCAGTCATTTCATTAAGTCTAATTATCGCAAGGTAAATTATGAAAATTAACCAAGATATTTTCCGTCTGGCGCAAGCTCAGGCGCAGGTAGCTATTCGCCAGAAATGTGAGGATATCTGGTGGTTAGCAATGGAATTACTCAAAGAAAGCTATCAGGAGGGTTTATGCAAATAGCCTTCAAAAATGCTCAAGGAGTGAGGGTTAACACGGACGGCAAGACAGTCATGGAATTTGACGAAAGTGGCAAGCTTAGTATTGAGACAGGAAGTTTCGCTGAGTTGGCCAAGCTAACGGAGATTGACCCGGTTGAGGCAATGGAATATGTGCTCGATTGTGACGATGAATCGCTTGAAAGGATTATCAATGCGATAGGCAAGGAAGCCTTTATTAACAGGATATTGAGAGTTTCTAAGCTAAGGAGGGTTGCGTGATTACCAGCACCTACGGACTAAGAAACGACTGGTACGAACGCCAAATGGAAAAACAGGTGTTTGTTAATTCTCAGGAAGAGAAAATATCAGTTGATGAGGTTATGGATAGCCTACCAGAAGAACTACTGTGCATGGATTTAGCAAGGAAGTTAAATCCTGTATTTGAAATTAGCCCTCAGGCACTTGACGCAGTTTTAGATGGAATTAGAACAGCAATACAGATAGGGATAGATAAGGAGGTTTTAGGATGAAGCCCGGTATCTATTACGATATTTCAAATGAGGACTATCACCATGGATTAGGGATCAGTAAATCTCAGTTGGATTTAATAAGTGAAATGCCAGCCGAATATATTTGGAGCAAGGAAGCTCCTGTTGATGAAGAAAAAATAAAGGCATTGGATTTCGGGACTGCTATTCACTGTCTTTTGTTAGAGCCAGATGAGTATAGTAAGCGGTACAAGATAGGACCTGATGTAAATCGAAGAACCAACGCAGGAAAGCAAGAGGAAAAGGAATTTCTCGAAATGTGTGAAAAGGAAGGCATCACACCTATTACTTATGACGATAACAGGAATTTAATGCTCATGAGAGATAGTGCAATGGCGCACCCTATCGCAAGATGGTGCTTAGAGGCTAAAGGAGTAGCTGAAAGTAGCATCTATTGGAGCGATGAAGATACGGATATTCTTTGTCGTTGTAGGCCAGATAAACTCATTCAAGATCACCATTGGATTGTTGATGTAAAAAGTTCTGCTGACATTCAACGGTTCGATCGTTCCATGTACGAATATCGATACCACGTACAGGACTCATTTTATTCTGACGGGTATAAATCATTAACTGGTGAAACACCTGTCTTTGTCTTTCTCGTTGTAAGCACAACAATCAATTGCGGTCGATATCCCATTAGAGTTTTCAATTTAGACCAACAAGCAAAAGACATCGGTCGAACAACCTACAAACAAAATTTAAGAACGTATGCAGAATGCCTAAAAATGGATGAATGGGCAGGCATACGCACATTATCACTGCCCTATTGGGCTAAGGAATTAAGGAATGAGTAACCCACCATTAGCTCAAGCTGACTTGCAAAAAACTCAAGGTACAGAGGTAAAGACCAAAACAAAGGACCAGCAACTAATTCACTTCATTAACCAACCAAGCATGAAGACGCAGTTAGCAGCCGCCCTTCCTCGTCACATGACACCAGACCGCATGATACGAATTGTAACAACGGAGATTCGCAAAACTCCAGCACTTGCAAATTGTGACATGCAGAGTTTTATCGGTGCTGTTGTGCAGTGTTCACAGCTGGGATTGGAGCCGGGCAATGCCTTAGGTCATGCTTACCTACTCCCATTCGGCAATGGTAAAGCAACGTCAGGTCAATCGAATGTGCAACTAATCATCGGCTACCGTGGAATGATTGATTTAGCTCGACGTTCAGGGCAGATAGTAAGTATTTCAGCTAGAACAGTAAGGCAGGGAGATAGTTTCCGTTTTGAGTATGGACTTAATGAAGACTTAACGCATGTGCCTGGTGAAAATGAGGATTCGCCAATTACTCATGTTTATGCTGTCGCAAGGTTGAAAGATGGCGGTGTCCAGTTTGAAGTTATGACAAATAACCAAATTGAGAAAGTTAGAGCATCAAGTAAAGCAGGACAAAATGGTCCTTGGGTTTCTCACTGGGAAGAAATGGCGAAGAAAACCGTTATCCGTCGTTTATTTAAATACCTACCCGTCTCTATTGAAGTGCAAAAAGCAGTCATTCTTGATGAAAAAGCAGAGGCTAATGTCGATCAGGAAAACTCATCTGTATTTGAAGGTGAGTTTGAAGAGGTTAGCCAAAGCGCCTAACCACCCTACCCGTTTAACCAAAGGAGAAATACCATGGCTTTATGTGACAGTCCATATAAGGACAGAGTTTTAACAGAAGAACAAAAGGAAGATTGCTCATACTGTGATCATTGTGATGTGGAAATACTAGATGACGATAAAGTTTTTGTTGGTGGCGATACTGTTTATTGTTGCGAGCAATGCTTCATCGATAGCCAATAACCAAAGGATATAACCATTAATCAGTGCAAGGATGCAAACAGGAGATAGATATGAAATTAAAAAGTGGCGTTATGTCATGCCCTCATTGCGGTAATGATTATTCATTCTATGTAATTCATACAGCATCGGGTAGCACTAGTTATTTTTATGGTTTTAATGGTGATGATGCAGATAACACTCACCTGTGGGATGGGGTTAGGTTGAAGTCTAAAAAGACGGCTTTTTGCGGTGAGTGCCAGAGAAGCCTTGGTTCTGTTATAGATGATTAACTCGCAGGGATGCAATGCAGAGGAATGAATAATGGCAATAGTTCAATTTTATATAGCAGGCAGTAAAGACGAAAACCCATCAAAAATTACTAACAACCTCCGATATGAATTACCAGATGATCATAACTTCAGTGCTGATGATGACCTAGATTCATGCATTGAAGCATGTGCGGAATATTATCACGCTGATTGTGACGGATGGGAAGATAGATGGCCATTGTTATTCATGTTGTGGATTGACGACCAATATCTTGGCACGTTTGAAGTTGAGTGTGAATATGATCCAGTGTTCTCAGCAAATAAGGTGGAGTGAATATGAAAGAGCGTGGAATTATTTTTAATGCTGAAATGGTGCGCGCCATTTTAGATGGGCGTAAAACTCAAACACGGCGCATCGTTAAAAATGTAATGCCTGATAATGGAATGTGGCTAAAAAAACCGACCAAAACAAGAAGTGGCACAACTACGCATGTATTGGATGCTCCAAAATATAATTTATGTCCCCTTGGTAAAGTTGGCGATCGTCTTTATGTTCGTGAAACGTGGAGTGTAGTCAGTCATGAATTTGATGATGATGGGTTGATGATTGATTATGTTCCTGATAGGCCAACTAAAGCTGTACATGAAATGCCGTATGGCCATGGTTATTACACTGGACATGTCATTTACTCTGCTGATGGTGATTTCACATGGAGTGACGATGATGGTTGTATTGATGGTCGTTCTTGTTGGAAACCATCTATACACATGCCTCGCTGGGCTTCACGCATTACGTTAGAAATCACTGATGTTCGTGTTGAGCGACTGAATGATATCAGTAACGATGATGCTAAATCTGAAGGTTGTTGGTATGGGCGTGGAGGTGGAGTTCCCGATAAGGCTATTACACCTAGCGATCAATTTCCTACTTTATGGGAAGAAATATATGGAGATGGAAGTTGGTCGTCTAATCCGTGGGTGTGGGTTATTGAGTTTAAAAGGATTTAATAATGGATAAATCAAGACAGCAGTTTGAAGAGTTTATTAAGTTTCATTTGGGCGACAAAGTGGATGAGAATACATTTGAAACAGCAAATAACGGATTAAATTATTCTTATCCATACGTTGACCTCATGTGGATTACTTGGCAGGCATCACGCGAGAGTTTAATTAATGGTTTGGAGCCTGTTGGTTGGATGTATCCTGTATTTCAGGATGATAAAATGCGATTCACAACCGATGCTGTTGCATCTGAAAATATAGATATTCATTTTCAATCTCATGGTTCGCCACTTAAAGTAACTCCACTCTACCGCCTAGATAAATAACCATACAAATAATCGGATATGTATTACTCATGCTAATGCAGGGTTCTGCACATCTATAGGAAATCAAAATGATATATTTAAGTTTGTTCAACGGAATATCCGCTGGACGATTAGCGCTGTCTCGCGCTGGA
>NZ_JAEHQU010000017.1:0-13014 GCF_016238105.1 Proteus sp. PR00224
CAAACCAGTGATGTCATTAAGCCATAGAAAAATTCAGATAGCAAACTTTATTTTTGCAATAAAAGCACTTGTGTGTGCTATCAAGAATGAAACCCTATTAAAAGGTGCCGACTCACAGCTCTTGTGTGAACGGTATAAGTGGGTATTGATTCTGTGGTCGGCATAGACGGAAAGGCTACAAAGTAACCTTATTTAATTTAGGGTTGAATATCTTAGTGAGAATAATTATCATTACATTCGTATCAAATTGACAGGTTTGATACGAATTAGTACGACATGACTTACATTGCTTCTTGCGTTTATTTTATATGCCGATATGACTCCTAGCGTATCGGCATTTTTTTATTGTGTATTGAAAACAATTAAGGCTACACATCATGCGTAGCCTTAATCTTATTCACGTTATCTAACTCAATTAACCTTTATCTTTATTTTCTATCGCTATTGTTTGTCGTTTTTCTTCTTCAGGTAATTCATACTCAATAGCAATGGTCAGAAGTCCACTTGATAAATCGGCTTTTTCTATTTTAACATTTTTACCGAGGTCAAATTGCAACGTAAATTGCCCTTGAGATATGCCTCGGTGGATCCATTTATCATTGTCTTCTTCTGATTTTTCTTCTTTTTTCCCTTCAATCAATAAACGGCTACCTTTCAATGAAACCGATAAATCATTTTCTTGATATCCAGGCACACTCACTGTCAGCTCATAATGGTTATCATCAATCTGTTTCAGGTTATAAGTCTGTACAGGTGATGCTATTGGCTTACTGCCTGTTAACTGACTAAACAGGCGATCTATCTGATCAAAACGATTTGAAAGTAAGTTGTCAGATAATGTTGGGAATAATGAAAAAGGTTTAATGTTAGGCATATAACTCCTCCTTCAGTATTTAATGAATTATGGGCGGTATCTTATTTACCCAAAATATAAATATGAACGAGCAAGCATTTTTCAAGCCCTAAATCCTAAATTTTTTATCTTTGACCTACATGGGATTGTAGATAACAAAAAACCCCGCCGAAGCGAGGTTTGAAATACTTACATTTATACTATTATATAAATATTGCATTTAATTTATAGAAAAAAACGGAGTTTTGCAACTTTTTTAATCAGCTTAAAGCGCTAATTTTGAATAGCGAATCTCTATCTAATTGATAGCAACAATCTAATAAACAAATCCAATACAGTTTATAGCTCTTTCGCCAAGCATCAGCACTGACGCCCAACAATTCAGCGAGCTTAACATCCGTATATTTTTTTGCTGTTTGATTAATTTCTGCTTTTACCGCCTGAATGGCTAGTAAGGTAAGAGATTGAAGTCGTTGCTTAACTTTTTTCGTTATCCTTTTTTTACTATTTAATCGCTGAAACTCATGCCAAATATAGGGAACAATGAGTATTTGCTCACGATAATATTGATAATCACCATAGCAATAGAGTAACCATAAGCGCATTTCGTTAGGCAATTGATGAATACCTCTGCGCCATGATGAAGTGCGATAAGTAACTTCATTAATTAATGGTTTTGATTTTCCTTTGGCATGTTTTTGCTTAATTTTGAGTGGATGTGAGGGGAGTCTGTATCGAGACTTTATTTCACCCGCATAGCGTATTGGGTTTCTTTTAAACCTATCGGTTACAAGTATTGCTTGTTCCTCCATGGCACTTAACGGCCCATTTTCTATAATACAAACATTCATCAACGCTGTACTTACTCGCTCGCGTATCCACTCAATATTCACTATCGCACCTCTTGGATAATTATCTGCCCCCTTTTTCCCCACACTTTTGTTACCCGCCCATCCCATACACGTGAATCATCGTCAAAAATAGCATCAAGTAATGCTTTTTCGAGATTATCTTTATCCGGTTTTTGTTGATGGGGTTTACCGTTCATTTCGGAGCGTTTAGTTTTACTCCAACTCTTCGGCATGGGTAGAATGAATGTAATGTGGTAATGTGATTCAGGTAGGGTGATTTTGTTTAACTTTACTTCGTCCTTAAACGCAAAATACTTTAAAACTGGGGGACGTTTTTTCCATTTATCAGCCTGAGTCATCCTTGGTTTAGGTACTGGTTCGATATTAAAGACCTTCACACGTTCAACTTCCCTTCTTGGATCAATATGGCTTGCGTTCTCAAAACACCTTCTAGGTGACATTGTTTTGCATACTCCATATCCGTAAATCGTGTTCGTCTATCAACTTCATCGTGACATGCACTACAAGCCCAAGCGCCAAATAAGTCATGCGATTTTATTCCGACGCCACAAAGACCTGACATTCTGTAATGGGCTAAAACAACCGTTTCAGAGTTACCATTACAAACTGAAGGTATTCTAATCTGACATTCACGCCCTTTTGCCTCATTGCGTAAATTCATCATGAGCCTCCTGATTACTATTTTTTATCACTCTAAAATAAAAACGATCATGTTATTAACTGAAATAATCATCACTATTTCCTATTCTTCTTGCTTTCTTTTCAAACTCATATATTCAGAGTTACGAGGAATGATGATCGGAATTCCCTTCTCAATGCACCATTGTTCATGTTTCTCCATCATGTAAAGCATCCTTGCTTTATCCATCTTGCTGGTTTTTTCACGCTCACCGTTTTCATTGCGTCCTAGCCAATGTCCAACGAAATATTCATGAGTTTCCTCATTAGTGATGGGCTTTGATAAAACAACTTCACCGACACCATTTTTAATATCGATAACAACGCCACGTGCACGTAACCACTCGCCTGTGTTTTCCATCCACATACGCCATGTTTTATTCATGGGTATGGTTCTTAAATCACGCCACTCGGTGATTTTGATGCGATAGCGTTTACCTGTTGTCACGATTTCGGAGAGCACTTTGAAAATACTGTTGAGATTGGATTTATGGAGACAGATATCATCTGTCACTAAACAACCTCTCCATCATTATTTTTTAAATATACAAACACCTAGTTTCATCTCGGAAATTGCTAAATTAAAATCGTTTACCTCCTTTTTTAACTCTATTTTCTCGCTGATGATCTACTCGATGTTTGTTGTATTCGAGTTTCTCTGTAATAGCGCTTTCGATGTCGTAACCGAACTCTTCCGCATAATCCAAAATACGAATAACAGCATCAGCAAGTTCAACTTCTGCCATTTTTCTATGTGGTAAATGGTAATCCATTAGATCTTTACGCTCCCCCTCCATTGCTTCACTAATTTCAGAATGGATCAAGCAAAGTAAGGTTCCTTTTTCCCTTGGGATATCCCACCATCCAGCCTCAATGTTTTGTTGATGAATTTTTTTCTGTAGTTGTTTTATTGTCATATCTAAAATCCCTCTATCGAATTAAAACGATTTTTCACAATACCTTTTAGGCTCTCGTTTCGGTTGAGCGCGATAAGCAGCCATATATTGATCAACCGATGTAATACTCAATCCTTGTTGGTCAACATACACAGTACCTGTTTTACCGTGTCGATTGAGTCTTAAAATCATCTCGGTCAGTGTTTCATCCGCATTATCGTGGTACACCGCATCACGATAAATGCCTAACCAATAATCACAATCTTGCTCGATTTGTCCTGTATCTCTTGAATCACTTGGTACGGGGCGTTTATCTGCCCTGTTTTCCAATCCCCGATTCAGTTGTACAAGCAACACAACCACCGTATTGAGCTCTTTTGCCAATATCTTTAGCCCCTTAGTGATTTCACCATAGGCAATATCATTACGGTCAGCTTTTCCCGCTTGCATCAGAGTGAGGTAATCGACACCAATAAACCCAATATCACCGACTTTGCGCTTAATTCTCCGACTTTCAGAACGAATGTGTTGTAAGGACATGCCGGGTGTATCATCCACCCAAATATTGGGCTCATCTTTAAGGCGACCGATGGCACTGCAAAGCCTATCCCATTCATACTCCTCTAACTTTTGGTAAAATTTATCTGAATTAATCTGGGTTTGTTGGGCTAGTGTCCGTTCAACAAGCTGTTTATCCGTCATTTCCATGCTGAACAACAATACAGGCTTACCTTGTTGTGAGACATTTTTTGCCATTTCAGTGAGAACGGTTGTTTTCCCCATCTTTGGACGAGCACCAATCACGAACAGAGAACCGATGACAATCTGTTTTGGGCTTAATAGGCGGTCAAAATCTTTAAATCCCGTTTTTAATCCTCGATGTTTCTCTGGGGTATCTTGGCGGTCACAAATATCGGTAAAAACATCATCCAACACATCATCAATTCGGCGTAGCCCTGTTTTTCTCCCCATTTTTCCAAACGACGTGGCTTCATCAAGCAAGCGTTGTGCTTGTTCAATTTTATCCGTAAAACTTAACTCACTTGGCACCATCATGAGTTTTTGAATTTCAACCGTCTTTTCGATAACAAAACGCTGTGCGGAACACTCTCGGATTTTTTTCGCATAAGCCATAATGTTAGCAATACTCGGTGTTTCTCTTGCCATCTCAGCAAGATAGGCAAAACCACCTGATTGATTAATTCGGCCTTTTGACTCCAGACAATCCGTCACCGTCATGATGTCTATTGGCATACGTTGGGTATACATTTCTCGCAGGGTGAGATAAATAATTTGATGGTGTCGGGCATAAAAATCTTCAGGTTTTAGCAGTGAAAAAATTGATTGCGCATTATCACTTTGCGGGTCAAGCAGGAGTCCTCCAATAACATTTTGTTCCGCCATTAAATTATTCGGAACTTGGTTCATCACAGTGCTCCTTCCCTTGTTTTGAGTACCGTTTCAGGTCTGAGTAAATAATCAAAATTCGCTCGCCAACCCCGATTATTTTCGCCGAAATACCAAGCACTCGCCGTTTCCATAAAATAATCAAAATAATTTTTAGCTGATTCGACTGTGGGCTCTTTAAGCTCTTTCAGGAATTTGGATATTGCTCGTTTGCGTTTGTCATTCAGTGATTCGGCATTGGGTAATCTATCCCCTGCTGATTCGTTGAAGGCTTGCATGATTTCCTGATAAGGAATTTTAGCTTGCCGATTAATTGAAATCTGCTTTGCAGGTTTCGAGTCGTCAGACGATAATTTTTTAGAGTTAATTGACTGGTTAAAAGACTGACTGGTTCTGGGTAAAAATTTTTGACTACCCCCTAGTCCAACCGTTTGACTACCGTGGTCAAATTCTTTGACTACCTCTGGTACAGAATTTTGACTAGGTGGTACTGTATTTTGACTACCCTCATCAAGAGATTTAGCCTCCAAATCCAAAATATATAAATTGGAAGTATGCCCCTTATCAGTTTTTCGCGTAACTTTACGAACAAACCCTTTTTTACATAAACTTTTAATGTGGTTTATCGCACTTTGACGGCTAATTTCGCAATGACGTGCAATAGTTTCATAAGAAGGAAAGCACTCGCCTTTATCATTGGCATTATCGGCAAGTTTCAGTAGCACCATTTTTTGTGCTGTACTCCCCACCTGTAATTGCATGGCTTTTGCCATTAGAAGCATACTCATTTTCGCTCTCCTAATAACTTATCCCGATGTGCTTTCCTTAATTTTGCGTCTTTCAATGCTTCCTTTAAACGCTGACAACCCAGTGGGGTTATTTCTTGTAATAGCCTATTTCTCATGATGTTTTTATGCTCATCACAGCCATTAAATTCATGATTTATTCTTTGTCTCATGGTATAATTTCTCCATTCCAAAGCTGTATCAAAAAAGGGAAACCGAAGTTTCCCCTTGTGATAAAAACTGGATATTGATACAGTGTATTTGTACGTTAAATGGTGAATTCCATTGAACAACACGCCTCGTTTGTTGCCGCAATCGAGGCGTTTTCTTTTATTTTCATTTGAGAAAGTTCACCCATTTGTTTCCACAAAAATCGGTACTCTTCTTCTGAGATTTTTCGTTCTCCTTCCATCACAAAATCAATAATTCCCGATGCGACAAGCGTTTCGCATATTTCAGGATATTTTTCAGTTCGACGTAGGATTGTTGAATCATGAACACCTAACGTTCTAGCCACGGCAGACTGAGTTTTATTTCTCAATGCTTGCAATGCTGAAGCTATTAGGTGATTAGAGATAAATTGATTGAATTGTTTGCGTGTATTTGCGCATTCCATTGTTTAGAGTCCTTATGAGTTAACTAAGGGACAATAATGATCCGTGGCTCATTCCATATGAGCGGATTGTTTAGGTGCGCATTTTTCAGCGCAGAGCTGTTAAAGAGCAGGATGATACTTATTTTCCTGATGGAAACGGCTTAACTTCTTCAGCCTCAACTGTTCCATCTTGTTTTCTGATAATGAAAATATTTCTTTTCTTTAAAATTGCTTTACTTATTGCGCTTTGCCTAACACCTAACAATTCAGCCGTTTTGTGTTGTCCTAGCTCAGTAGCAAATTTAGTAAGAGGGACTTTTTCCATAGTTTCTCCTTTTTTAATCATTATTACCGCAAGTGATAAAATAGTCAACACCTGCGGTGATTGGTAAATATTCCATTTGGTAATAAAATTGCAGTATGAAAAAAAAACCGATCACAGATGAACAAAAAGCTGACGCTCTTCGCCTAAAAAATATATTTGAGGCAAAAAAGAAAGAGCTCAGCTTGTCACAAGAAACCCTTGGTGATTCAATCGGCATGGGGCAAAGTGCCATTGCTCAATTATTGAATGGCGTAAATGCATTAAATATAGAGAATGCAGCTAAGCTAGCAGAAGCATTGCAAGTCACTGTTGATGAATTTAGCCCATCTCTAGCCAAAGAAATTAGAGGTATGTTTAAAGCTGTCAGCCCATTAAAAACACCAAGTATGAATGAAAAATACCAGTACCCTCTATTTACAAAGGTACAAGCTGGCGCTTTCTCAACAGAATTTAACTCATACACTCAGAAAGATGCTGTGTATTGGATACCGACAGCTAAGAAAGCTAGTGAGCGCGCTTTCTGGTTAGAAGTTGAAGGGCAATCAATGACAGCCCCACCTGGAGGAAAGCCAAGTTTTCCAGAAGGAATGCTAATTCTGGTAGATCCTGAAGAAGAAGTCGAGTTCGGAGATTTCTGTGTTGCTCGTTTACTGAATGATGAATTTACATTCAAACGACTTATTAGAGAAGGCGGGATTGAGTATCTAGAGCCATTAAACCCACGCTATGACCTGATCCCCATTAATGGGAATTGCACAATCATAGGTAAGGTAATCAAGTCACAATGGCCTGACGACACGTTTTAGGAGGGAGTATGGCGTTTAACAATATTGAGATAGCAAATATTAGACGGTGTATGGAGTTTTTCATGGAAAAACGCCGCCCAGCAGAGCACCTGAGAGATGAATTAGATCTACAGTATCGTATCGAGGACGACTCAGTAATTATCTTTGAAATTAGACAACTAATATGGAGTGATGGCAAAGTAGAAGAACCAATAGCAAAAATAACATATAATAGGCATTCTAGTTCATGGTCTCTGCTTTGGATGGATAAAAATAGCAACTGGCACCACTACGATGAAAAAATGTTAGGTAGCTTCTCTGATGCAATTCAATTAGTAGAAGAAAATGTTTGCGGATATTTCTTTGGTTAGTAACTGAGTATGCTCAACGACAATATAATCTATTCAAGAAAAAGCTGGCCTTGTATATTATCCAGAATTAATGGCTTATAGTGAATATAACTGCTTGTTTGAAGATGAAGATTAATTACTAATGCCCAGCCCTCCCATGGGGGCTTCTTTTTCACTTATTTATCAATCAAATCAATAGCTATACTATAAATAGCAATCATATGTTTACTCTCTTCATTTACACGCTGCTCTTCTAAAATTGCTGAGATATTCTTATGTGTAATGCGGTAACCTTTTTCGTTTAATAACATTACAGACCTTCCTACAACTTGGCATACACTTTCATAAATAGCATCTCTTTCAATATTCATACACACCTCCGTTCAATATTTAAACAATAACACTCTACTGGATATGCACATAAACATTTTTGTTTGTTTTCTGCACTGAGGTTTGTCTATTAAAGTGATCTGCATTCCAACTTGAGATTTTTTTGAAAATAAATTATCTGGAAATACAATAAATTAACACCGCTAGTTATATTTTAATTACCCGCGGTGTTGACCTGTAAATCACCGCTGGTTATATTTAACATACCAAAGGCAAGAAGCCATAGATAAACAGGATGTTCGCTCTTTAACAGAACGCGCTGAAAAATGCGCAAACCAAAAACAGTAAGTTTTTGGATTGGTGAATGATAAAGCTGATTAGCAATATAGGGATCGGCAATAACTCAATAAGTCGCATGACGTAACACCGAAAGTAGGAGATCAGCACCTACCACCAATCACCAAAACTTATTCGGAGGTGGTAATTATGTGTATTCGCGGATATAACTGCGCTAGAAGTCGCAGAGCTGACCGTAGAACGGAATTACAAAACGCATATGCTATGAATGAACAGTTAAAAGTTGCCATTCATGGCAAGCCAAAAGAAGAAATAAAGCGCCCTACTTTATCACTAACACGCAAACCAGTTAGTAGGGTTGAAAAAGCAATTTCAATTCGTAGTACTAAAGTTTATGACTCAGCAGATAACTGTTGCTTACCTAATGTAGCAGTATTTTCAGGAGTTAAAACAAAACAGCCGAGCAGTGAATTCGGGGTTACGGCACGTTGATTAATAGATAGGAGATAGAGATGGGAATTAAAACTCCAGATAGTTACAATCCAGAATGGCAAGCAAAGATGTTGAGAAAATAATCCATCAAACTTGGTCGGTTAAAAGAGTGTGATGATAATTCAAAAATTAGTCTAATTGTTGAATGTGATGAAATAGTAGACGCACTTCGTGAGTATTCAGGCTACTAGCGTCATGTTTAATTAATACACCTTATCAAATCGTCTACTAATTGAAAGTTAGGACTTGAAGTTACTGTAACTCTAATAGAAGTATCCATACGAGATGTGATGACAGCCTGAGTATACTTGACTCCGTTAATATTAATATCTGCTATTTGACCGATATTTTTAACAGAAAAATTACTCAGACCAGTATCATTTTTAAGTCTAATTCTCAAGGAATCATTTTCTTGTATATGAGAGTCAATTTCTGCTGATTCTATATTTTTACATGCAATAAAAAGCTCACCTTTACTAGTTTTGAAAGACAAACAAATATCATCTGGCTTGCACTGATTATCAGCTATTGCAGATGTTGTGAATAAAAGCGCAGCAACAGTAATTAATTTCATGAAAACAAATCCATTTATTTAAGTTAAATGGAGTATATCAGTATGTTAGTTAATAACGAAGGATGTATGACATGAGTAAAATGACATTCGTAGTTGAGTATGAAGATGGTAAGGAGCCGTCTGTTAATACAGGAACAGAGATATTAGGCGGTAAATTGTTATCAGTTGGATTTAATGATTACCGAGATGAACAACTAACTCAGGATGAAGTTAGCGCCTTAAATCACGCAATTAACTTTAACGACTTGAAAGAAACCTGCGAAGACTTTGAAGTCAATTATGACGAAGTTGTAGCAAAACTCTAAAGCTCTCGCTCAACAATAACCCACCATATATTTAGATATATAAACAAAATATTTCGTAATTAATTATATTCATTAAAAGGAAATAAAAATGATGAAACAAGAAACCAGTGTCGTTATTAATGTGAAATTAACTTTAGACCATAAAATTAAATCACCACATGTTGAAGTAAAAACACAAGTATACGCTCATGAAGAAGCACCAGAATTAGCTATATTACTAAGTAACTTCTCAGATAATTTAGTTGGAGAAAATTCAATTAAATCATCATTTAAAAAAGCTGCTATAAACACATTGCTCAATAAAATAACACACTAATAAAATTCAAATCATTAAAAATAAATTAATACACCTTCACTTCGCCAACACCAGATAACCACCTTATCGCTCATCTAGCGAGGTCACCATGAAAACTAACTATTACAGCGCTATGCGTGACGGCATGGCGGTGAGTATCTCTACACCTTTTTTACAACTTGCTCGTCAAGCTGCAAGGATAGCCGTCTCTACAAATAACAAAAATATTTGGCGATTAGCAAGTCAATTACAAATGAAAGCTTATGGGAGGAAAGTATGTCACTAACTATACGTTACACCTATGCCGATATGACGAGCAGAAACCGAAATAATGGCACGGAAATAACCTTTCAGAATCTCAACGATGTCCACATTGAAACCGAATCATTTGGAGAACTTACCCAATATTACCAACCTGCCCCCTCAGAAGTCGTTGATTACATAATCAGTCAATATGATGAAAAGTCACTTGCTACGGCTATTCATCTCTCAGGACGAGGGGAAGTGGTTGCAAAGATACTCAATGAGTTGTATTTCAGGAGGGTTGCGTGACAGACCATCAACAATGGTTAGAAGAATTGCGCAGGAGGTGCAAAGAATCGCAGGAACGCGAGCTCGATGAATTTATGTATCAAACGGAAGTGTTAGGACGGCAAGGATTGTCATTGCCAATGAAGGACTTTCAGGGAGATTTTCAATGAACAATATCTCTCATTTCTGCCCAACAAAAAAATACCCTCGATTAACATCACAGTTAGAAAAAAATAGAGAAGAGGCTCTCGCTAAGGCAATTGCAATGATTGACGGTCAATTGCCGAATACAAGTGTGCCAGATAGGGAAAAACGATTAGCAATGGAATTGCTACACATGAACTTGAACACATCGAAAAATCACCCTCCTCTTCCTGAGCATATTCAAGCCCAACGAGATTCAAAAAGGACATATACGCCTAGTAATAAATTTGAAGTCGATTACTACGGAAGTGATCGCCGTCAAGGTCAATATTTAGGGGATTAATATGACAGCTGTATACAAAGCTATTAGTAATGTTGCTAGAGAAATGGCTGAAACGGGCATTAAAAAAGGAAGTGTAAATCAACAACAAGGATTTATGTTCAGAGGAATTGACGCGGTATATAACGCTCTCGCTCCTGCTCTAGTTAAGCATGGGTTGCTTATTCTTCCACGGATCATTGAACGTACCGTCACGGAAAGACAAACACAAAGAGGTGGCTTGTTATTTTATGTCGTAGTGAAAGCTGAGTTTGAATTTGTTTCTGTTGAAGATGGAAGCAAACACACGGTTGTGACTTATGGTGAAGCAATGGATAGCGGAGACAAAGCCACAAATAAAGCCATGTCTATTGCATATAAATACGCAGCTTTCCAAACATTTTGTATACCAACTGAAGAAACGGCAATCGATGCGGATGCAGAAGTCCACAATGTAGCACCGAGAACACCAGATCAAATATTGAAAGATTTTACTAATTCAGCAATGGCTATTACAGATCTCAATATTTTGAAAAAAGAATTTGGTGAAACATGGAAGTTACTCAGAAAAACGCCTGAACAATCAAAAGCAAAGGAAGTATATAACATCAGAAAATCAGAATTGGAGAAGATGTAATGGCAAGTAAAGGTGTAAACAAAGTCTTATTGATAGGACATCTAGGTCAAGATCCTGAAATGCGTTACCTCCCAAATGGCGATGCGGTCACTAATATTACATTAGCCACCAGCGATTCATGGAAAGATAAACAATCAGGTGAAACCAAGGAACGTGTTGAATGGCATAGAATTGTGATATTTGGAAAGCTCGCCGAAATTGCTGGCGAATATCTGCGTAAAGGATCACAAGTCTATATCGAAGGTCAATTACAAACACGTAAATGGCAAGATCAAAATGGACAAGATAGATACAGCACGGAAGTTGTAGTGAATATTAATGGTTCAATGCAAATGTTAGGTAACAACAATCAGGCAGGTAGGCAGAGTCCACAACAAAATCAAGGATGGGGTCAACCACAGCAACCACAGAAGCCAGCACAACATCAAGCACCACAGAGTCAACCACCGATGGATTTTCAAGAAGACGACATTCCATTCGCGCCAATTGGACACCCCTACCCACGCCACACTATTTATGTGATTTAACCAAGTAATATCAGTATGAAAGCTACGGACAGCTTAATTTAACTCGCAGGGATGCAAGCAGAGAAATGAATAATGGCAATAGTTCAATTTTATACAACAAGAAGTAAAGACGAAACTCCATCACAAATTACTAATAACCTCCGATATGAATTACCAGATGATCATAATTTCAGTGCTGATGATGACCTAGAATCTTGCATTGAAGCATGTGCAGAATATTATCACGCTGACTGTGACGGATGGGAGAGCAGATTTCCATGCTTATTTATGCTCTGGATTGACGATGAATACCTAGGGATATTTGAGGTTAAGCGTGAGTTTGAACCAACATTTTCAGCCCAAAAGGTGGAGTGATGGATAAATCAAGGATGCAATTTGAATCGTGGTTTAACAATCAGTATTCAGGTTATAACTACGATGAAAAACTTATTTCATTCGTTAAAGCACAATTATTTATTGTATGGCAAGCATCACGCGAATCATTATTACTAAATTTACCGATAAGAGAAAGGAATAAAGGTAATTATGATTATTTTACTGACGGATATAACAGTGGAATATCAGCATGTGAAATCGCTTTATTAGATAGCGGAGTGAAAATTAAAAATGGATAAAAATATATTAGAAATGGCAAAACATTTAAAAAACAAAATAAACTCAGGCGAAGGTATTGATGAACATAATTGGCAAGAAATAATTGAAGTTTGTAATGAAATAGAGCGAATTAATAATTTAGAACCCGTAGTATTTGCCAGACATACAGGAATGCAAAGACCACTAGATTTAACTGTATCTCACACAATATTAAATAATTGGATAGGATTTAACACTAAAAACCCAGAAATAAAGGATGATATTTACCCTCTATTTATTTTAGATTAAATAACCATGCAAATAATCGGATATGTATTACTCATGCTAATACAGGGTTCTGCACGTTTATAGGAAACCCAAATGATATATTTAAGTTTGTTCAATGGAATATCCGCTGGTCGATTAGCATTGTCTCGCGCTGGG
>NZ_JAEHQU010000018.1:0-4164 GCF_016238105.1 Proteus sp. PR00224
TTTAAATTGTCCCTCTAAGACACGGAATCGGTGGTTACACCACATCAACCAAGCAGTAAGTAAATTAGCGATTTGCTAGTGCTTGTTAAGATTTTAATCAGGGAGGCAAGAACATGAAGGAGTGGTGCTGATAGGCAGATTCGAACTGCCGACCTCACCCTTACCAAGGGTGCGCTCTACCAACTGAGCTATATCAGCACATCTGGAGCGGGCAGCGGGAATCGAACCCGCATCATCAGCTTGGAAGGCTGAGGTAATAGCCATTATACGATGCCCGCAGAACTCGGCTACCTGACTTAAAATCAGCTTTGTATTCTACTTAAGTGTTTACTATTTGAAAACACTTAAGTTAGGAATTAATGGTGGTGGGAGAAGGATTCGAACCTTCGAAGTCTGTGACGGCAGATTTACAGTCTGCTCCCTTTGGCCGCTTGGGTATCCCACCAAACCTAATTTTTAATGGTGCCGGCACCAAGAGTCGAACTCGGGACCTACTGATTACAAGTCAGTTGCTCTACCAACTGAGCTATGCCGGCTAAGTGGTGCGCATTCTAGGAGGACTTTCATCATGATGCAACAAAAAAATTGCGATATTTGTTCTTTTGCTTAGATTTTGTTCATTTTTGATTGAATTGTTGATTTTTTAGGAAAAAAACGACCAAAATGCCAACAAAAATTCATAATAGATTAGCAAGCTAATTTATCTATCCAGCCCCAAATTTATTAACCATCAATAAATTTTTAGAAAAAAGATTGATTGCGCCCTTGTTAGTCTACGCTAAAAAATTATTTTCATGACTATTTTTTATACTTTTTTTACAGATTTATTCAGTTCGTGTCAAAAAAAGTAGAAAAAATTTAAAAAATATCTACGCCTAAGAGTCATCACTCGTTATGATGCTGTTTATTTTTTATCGGATACGGGTGTTTTAAACAGCCTGTCCAACCTGCGAATACTAGGCAGATGTTGGCTTATGAATAACAAAGAACGCTTTATAACCCCTTATTTAGAATTTGACAGAAAGCACTGGGCAACGTTAAGAGATTCCGTTCCTTTAACGTTAACCGAAAAAGAGATTGCTGATTTAAAAGGGATTAACGAAGAAATTTCTATTGATGATGTAATTGAGATTTATCTTCCTCTTTCAAGATTGCTCAATTTTTACATAAGTTCTAACTTACGTCGTCAAGCCGTCTTAGAGCAGTTTCTTGGAACAAGAAGCGCCAAAATCCCCTACATTATTGGTATAGCGGGTAGCGTTGCTGTTGGCAAAAGTACCACAGCTCGTTTGCTACAAGCACTTTTAACCCGTTGGCCAGAACATCGTAAAGTTGATTTAATTACTACTGACGGCTTTCTTTTACCTAATGCAGAGTTAAAGAAACGCGGAATAATGAAAAAAAAAGGATTTCCTGAATCCTATGATATGCATAGTCTTGTCTCCTTCGTTTCTGATATAAAATCAGGCAAGAAACAAGTAACAGCCCCTGTCTATTCTCATTTAGTGTATGACATCATTCCAGATAAAAAACAGGTTATTGAACAACCTGATATTTTGATCCTTGAAGGATTGAATGTATTACAGAGCAATCAGGATTATCCTCATGACCCACATAATGTTTTCGTATCAGATTATGTAGATTTCTCCATTTATGTTGATGCTGAAGAAGAATTACTAAAACACTGGTATATCAGTCGCTTTTTAAAATTTAGAGAAGGTGCGTTTACTGATCCTGAATCGTATTTTAATAATTACTCTAAATTAAGCAGAGAAGAGTCTATTGAAATAGCGTCTTCAATTTGGCAAGAAATTAATGGTTTGAATTTGAAACAAAACATTCTGCCTACGAAAGAAAGAGCGAGTCTTATTCTAACCAAAGGCCAAAATCATACGATCACCAATGTTAGATTACGTAAATAAATCTAAACAATTATCAGTGTTTTATCTACGTATTATTATGTTTTAGTTATTAAAAAATAGTATTGAGAAATAAAAAGCTTTCCAGTTTAGGAAAGCTTTTTATTTTTAGATGTTCGATGCAATTTAAGGTATTACGACGCACTTCTCAGTGAAATCTCACCACCTATATAAGGTATGATTTTCCCATCTTGTTCTAAAAGTAGAGCACCTTGATCATTGATACCTTTGGCAATACCAAAGATCTCTTTTTCACCAATAATAAGCTTCACTCGGCGATCCATAAAATTATCTAAACGTTTCCAACGCTCGATAAACACAGATAACCCTTGTTTTTCAAATTGAACAAATGCATCTCTTAATGCATTTGTAATTTCACAAGCAAGTTCATTTCTGTCAATTTTAATACCAACTTGCTCTAAATTAATCCATTGTTGGTTAATGGCTTCATTTTGATTTTTACTCATCGCGATATTGATACCAATACCTGTGACAATATGAGCAACATCACCTGTTTTTCCTGTTAGCTCAACAAGAATGCCTGAAAGCTTTTTATCATTTAAATAGAGATCGTTAGGCCATTTAACTTTAACGCCATCTGCGCCAAGTTTTTGCAAAACTTCAGCCATAATAACACCGACAACTAAACTCAATCCTATTGCAGCAGCAGGTCCTTGATCGAGTTTCCAATACATACTCAAGTATAAATTTCGACCAAAAGGCGAGATCCATTGACGCCCTCTTCTACCTCGTCCAGCAGACTGATATTCAGCAATACAGACATCACCCGATTTTAATTCGCTAATACGTTGGATTAAGTATTGGTTTGTAGAATCTATAACAGGAATAACGCTTGCAGGTTCACCTTTGATGTTCTTGTTTACACTATTCACATTTAACAAATTCATAGGGGCATCTAGTTGATAACCTTTTCCTGCGACAGTTTGAACATCAATACCCCAACTGCGTAATGTCTGAATATGTTTATTAATGCCTGCGCGTGTCATTCCTAAGCTTTCGCCTAGTTGCTCCCCTGAATGGATATTTCCGTCAGCAAGGAGCTCAATTAATAATAAAGGAGTAGGTGTTTCTTTCATGAAATAGCATCCACTGCATTGATTTCGCCATGTTGACCAATAAAGCGAACTTCTGGCTCTAATTGTACGCCGAAGCGCTCGAAGACTTTTTGGCGTATATATGCCGCTAAATTAACAATGTCTTTGCCTGTAGCTAAACCGTCTTTGTTGATGAGAACAAGTGCTTGCTTCATATGAACAGCCGCACCACCAATCTGATGGCCTTTAAGGCCACATTGATCAATTAGCCAACCCGCAGCAAGTTTTACACCATCTTGTTGAACATATTGAGGACAGAAGGGATATTCTGCTTTTAAATGTTGTGCAATACGAATATCAACAATTGGATTCTTGAAAAAGCTGCCTGCATTGCCTGTTATGGTAGGATCGGGTAGTTTACTCGTTCTCATAGCGCACACAGATCCAAACACATCTTTTGGCGTTACCGTTTCTAATGATAATTTTGATAGATCACCATAGGTAAGGATAGGCTCCCATTTTTTACTAAGCTGTAAGCCAACAGCAATAATCGCAAAGCCTTGCTGGTAATGATGTTTAAAAATACTATCACGATAACCAAATTGGCACGCTTCATTTGTCAATCGACTAACATGCCCAGTACTTAATTCAATAATATCCACATAAGCACAAATATCTTTTAATTCTTTGCCATAAGCGCCGATATTTTGTATTGGTGCTGAGCCCACATTTCCTGGGATCAGCGCTAAATTTTCCAGTCCATAGATATTTTTTTCTAACAGATATTCAATAAGTGCATGCCAGTTTTCGCCAGCACCAACATGGACAGACCAATATTGTTCATCCTCAGTAATTCCAATACCAGCAATACAGTTGCGAATAACAATACCATTAAAATCTTCTGTAAATAATACGTTGCTACCGCCACCTAGAATAAGAGTTGGCAATTTCTGCTCATGGGCATTTTGCCAATATGTACAAAGCTCATCTTTATTATTTGCAGTTTTTATTTGGTGAGCTTTTGCTCTCAAACCAAATGTATTAAATGCTTGCAATGAAACCGATTCTTTCATGAAAGTCTACCTCATTTAGCTGATGGCTTAGTTTAACAGCCAAGCATCGTCGAGGATAGCAAAGTGATAGGTGATTAGTTTGGAGATATTACATCTGCATTTCAGATGTCTTAGAAT
>NZ_JAEHQU010000019.1:0-2545 GCF_016238105.1 Proteus sp. PR00224
ATGGGGTGACTGCGTACCTTTTGTATAATGGGTCAGCGACTTATATTCTGTAGCAAGGTTAACCGAATAGGGGAGCCGTAGGGAAACCGAGTCTTAACTGGGCGAATGAGTTGCAGGGTATAGACCCGAAACCCGGTGATCTATCCATGGGCAGGTTGAAGGTTGGGTAACACTAACTGGAGGACCGAACCGACTAATGTTGAAAAATTAGCGGATGACTTGTGGATGGGGGTGAAAGGCCAATCAAACCGGGAGATAGCTGGTTCTCCCCGAAAGCTATTTAGGTAGCGCCTCGTGAACTCATCTTCGGGGGTAGAGCACTGTTTCGACTAGGGGGTCATCCCGACTTACCAACTCGATGCAAACTGCGAATACCGAAGAATGTTATCACGGGAGACACACGGCGGGTGCTAACGTCCGTCGTGAAGAGGGAAACAACCCAGACCGCCAGCTAAGGTCCCAAAGTCATGGTTAAGTGGGAAACGAAGTGGGAAGGCTCAGACAGCCAGGATGTTGGCTTAGAAGCAGCCATCATTTAAAGAAAGCGTAATAGCTCACTGGTCGAGTCGGCCCGCGCGGAAGATGTAACGGGGCTAAACCATGCACCGAAGCTGCGGCAGCGACACTTAGGTGTTGTTGGGTAGGGGAGCGTTCTGTAAGCCTGCGAAGGTGTACTGTGAGGTATGCTGGAGGTATCAGAAGTGCGAATGCTGACATAAGTAACGATAATGCGGGTGAAAAACCCGCACGCCGGAAGACCAAGGGTTCCTGTCCAACGTTAATCGGGGCAGGGTGAGTCGACCCCTAAGGCGAGGCTGAAAAGCGTAGTCGATGGGAAACGGGTTAATATTCCCGTACTGGTGGTAACTGCGATGGGGGAACGGAGAAGGCTAGGTTGTCCGGGCGACGGTCGTCCCGGTTCAAGCATGTAGGCAGAGTGATTAGGCAAATCCGGTCACTTAATGCTGAGGTGTGATGACGAGCCACTAAGGTGGTGAAGCAATTGATGCCCTGCTTCCAGGAAAAGCCTCTAAGCTTCAGGTTACCAACAATCGTACCCCAAACCGACACAGGTGGTCAGGTAGAGAATACTCAGGCGCTTGAGAGAACTCGGGTGAAGGAACTAGGCAAAATGGTGCCGTAACTTCGGGAGAAGGCACGCTGGCGGTAAGTGAAGTCCCTTGCGGACGGAGCCGAAGCCAGTCGAAGATACCAGCTGGCTGCAACTGTTTATTAAAAACACAGCACTGTGCAAACACGAAAGTGGACGTATACGGTGTGACGCCTGCCCGGTGCTGGAAGGTTAATTGATGGGGTTATCCTTAGGGAGAAGCTCTTGATCGAAGCCCCAGTAAACGGCGGCCGTAACTATAACGGTCCTAAGGTAGCGAAATTCCTTGTCGGGTAAGTTCCGACCTGCACGAATGGCGTAATGATGGCCAGGCTGTCTCCACCCGAGACTCAGTGAAATTGAACTCGCTGTGAAGATGCAGTGTACCCGCGGCAAGACGGAAAGACCCCGTGAACCTTTACTATAGCTTGACACTGAACATTGAGCCTTGATGTGTAGGATAGGTGGGAGACTAAGAAGTGTGGACGCCAGTCTGCATGGAGTCAACCTTGAAATACCACCCTTTAACGTTTGATGTTCTAACCTAGGCCCGTAATCCGGGTCGGGGACCGTGTCTGGTGGGTAGTTTGACTGGGGCGGTCTCCTCCTAAAGAGTAACGGAGGAGCACGAAGGTTGGCTAAGCATGGTCGGACATCATGCGGTTAGTGCAAAGGCATAAGCCAGCTTGACTGTGAGAGTGACGGCTCGAGCAGGTACGAAAGTAGGTCTTAGTGATCCGGTGGTTCTGAATGGAAGGGCCATCGCTCAACGGATAAAAGGTACTCCGGGGATAACAGGCTGATACCGCCCAAGAGTTCATATCGACGGCGGTGTTTGGCACCTCGATGTCGGCTCATCACATCCTGGGGCTGAAGTAGGTCCCAAGGGTATGGCTGTTCGCCATTTAAAGTGGTACGCGAGCTGGGTTTAGAACGTCGTGAGACAGTTCGGTCCCTATCTGCCGTGGGCGTTGGAAGATTGAGAGGGGTTGCTCCTAGTACGAGAGGACCGGAGTGAACGCACCACTGGTGTTCGGGTTGTCATGCCAATGGCATTGCCCGGTAGCTAAGTGCGGAAGAGATAACCGCTGAAAGCATCTAAGCGGGAAACTTGCCTCGAGATGAGTCTTCCCTGTCACCTAGAGTGACCTAAAGGAACGTTTAAGACTAAGACGTTGATAGGCTGGGTGTGTAAGCGTAGCGATACGTTGAGCTAACCAGTACTAATGAACCGTGAGGCTTAACCTGACAACACCGAAGGTGTTTTGTCTGAGAGACTAACATTGATGAAGTAAGCTTGTTTAAGATTGAATATTGCTGGTTACTGAGAAAGAAACAACAGTAACGGGTAATAAAACCGAATTTGCTTGGCGGCCATAGCGCAGCGGACCCACCTGAATCCATGCCGAACTCAGAAGTGAAACGTTGTAGCGC
>NZ_JAEHQU010000020.1:0-2028 GCF_016238105.1 Proteus sp. PR00224
GCGAATAATAGCTATCCTCGCTCACCTTGTAAAGTAAAAAAATGAAAAAAATAACCGTTTGCTCAAGAGTGCATCAGATTGTTTCTTTTTTGACAAAAATGTATAAAAAATAAATGGTTATCAATAGAAATAATATTCGAAATTACATTTCTACTCGCTGAAATGTGTCTTACATTGGAAAGAAAAGATAAAGCGTTTTTTTAAAAGAAAGTTTTTCATACTGTTTAGTTATACAATCTGACGAATTCAAAGACTAATTGAAGATCCCGAGACGATGGATACTACGAATTTATCAGTACCGATGGTATTAGAGTTTGAGCAATTTAAAAAAACACTTCTTCTATATACAAAAGATAAAGAAGGGGGATGGGATACCTCTGTTTCTGGTTTAGCGTTATGTCGGTATACTTCTATTACAGAGTCTGAAGGCTGGATGTATGAACCCAGTTTGGCTATTGCTGCACAAGGTGCAAAGCAAATAACGATAGGGCTAGAGACAAACTGTTATCGTCCTATGAATATGCTTTTAACATCATCAGATATACCTACTTTTGCTAAAGTCTGTGAAGCGTCAAAAGAAACACCTTTTTTAGCAATGTTGCTAAAATTAGACCTCACCCTATTACCTGAACTACTTGCTGAAAATAAGTTTGAATTACTACAAGAAAATAACGAAATCAGCGCTCAACAAATTGTTCAAGCAACCGCGCCAATCTTACAAGCAGTAACAAGGCTTATAAAACTAATAGATACACCAGAAGATGCACCTTTTATTGCTCCTTTGATCCAAAAAGAGATCCTTTATTACTTATTAAGATCGAATGATGGTGCGCGTCAGCAACTATTAGCATCACAACATCCTCAGTGTCGGCAAATTAGTCATGCGCTTGATTGGATTAAACAACATTATCACGAAACAATTCGGATTGAAGATCTTACAACGTTAGTGGGTATGAGCACCTCATCATTTCATTTTCACTTTAAAAAACGAACTGGCATGACGCCGTTGCAGTATCAAAAGTGGTTGCGGCTGAATGAAGCAAGAAGGATCATGCTGATTGAAATGAGTGATGTTTCTAAAGCAGCATTTATCGTCGGTTATGAAAGCCCCTCACAATTTAGCCGTGAATATCATCGATTATTTGGTTTATCGCCCTTAAAAGATATTCAACGATTAAAAGAATCAGAAACTGAAACGGTATCTTTGGATTATTAGGCAAGAATAATGGAGGAATGAGTTAAAGCAGTGATGAGTAATTGCGTTACAGTTTGCTTATTAAATATGTGTATACAAGGAGTTTAGAAGTGACTAACGTTTTTATTATTAATGCTGCAAAAGAGTTTGATGGTTCTGAAGGGAAACTCAACGATCATTTAACGCAAGTCGCCACAGATTTGTTGTCTTCACATCAGATAAATGTGCAATCAACACGCATTGATGATGGTTATGATACTAACGAAGAAGTTGATAAATACTTATGGGCTGATGTCATTATTTATCAAATGCCAGCATGGTGGATGGAAGGCCCTTGGATCTTAAAAAAATACATTGATGATGTATTTAGTGCTGGGTACGGCAAAATGTATATTGATGATGGTCGTACACGAAAAGATCCTTCGAAAAAATATGGTTCAGGTGGATTATTACAAGGCAAAAAGTATCTTCTTTCTGTAACTTGGAATGCGCCTTTTGAATCTTTTGAAGAACAAGAACAGTTCTTTGAAGGAAAAGGAATTGATGCTGTCTATTTTCCATTCCATAAAGCGAACCAATTTTTAGGTATGGAAGGATTAAAAACCTTCGGAATGTTTGATGTGGTGAAACAACCGCAAATTGAGCAAGATGTTGAAGCGTATAAAAAACACCTAAAACACGAAATTGTTGGAATAGCAGGTTAGGTCTTTATCGTACTAGATATAAATTAGCTATTTATTAATCAAGCAAGATAACGATACAGATTGGATTTAGGTAGCTGATTTAGATGATAAGAATGTAGAAAGCAAAAAGCCCGCACTGTAATAGCGCGG
>NZ_JAEHQU010000022.1:0-1186 GCF_016238105.1 Proteus sp. PR00224
TGTCTAAAGAAAAATTTGAACGTTCAAAACCGCACGTTAACGTTGGTACTATCGGCCACGTTGACCACGGTAAAACAACTCTGACTGCTGCAATCACTACAGTTTTAGCTAAAACTTACGGTGGTTCTGCTCGTGCATTCGATCAAATCGATAACGCACCAGAAGAAAAAGCTCGTGGTATCACCATCTCTACTTCACACGTAGAATATGACACTCCAAGCCGTCACTACGCACACGTAGACTGCCCAGGTCACGCCGACTATGTTAAAAACATGATCACAGGTGCTGCGCAAATGGACGGAGCTATCCTGGTTGTTGCTGCGACTGATGGCCCAATGCCACAAACTCGTGAGCACATCCTGTTAGGTCGTCAGGTTGGTGTTCCTTACATCATCGTATTCCTGAACAAATGTGACATGGTAGATGATGAAGAGTTACTGGAATTAGTAGAAATGGAAGTTCGTGAACTTCTGTCTCAGTACGATTTCCCTGGTGATGACACTCCAGTAATCCGTGGTTCAGCGCTGAAAGCACTGGAAGGCGAAGCTGAGTGGGAAGCAAAAATTGTTGAATTAGCAGAAGCACTGGATTCATACATCCCAGAACCAGAGCGTGCAATTGACAAACCATTCCTGTTACCAATCGAAGACGTATTCTCAATCTCAGGTCGTGGTACAGTAGTAACAGGCCGTGTTGAGCGTGGTGTTATCAAAGTTGGTGAAGAAGTTGAAATCGTTGGTATCAAACCAACAACTAAAACAACTTGTACTGGCGTTGAAATGTTCCGTAAATTACTTGACGAAGGTCGTGCAGGTGAGAACGTTGGTGTTCTTCTGCGTGGTACTAAACGTGAAGAAATCGAACGTGGACAAGTACTGGCAAAACCAGGTTCAATCAAGCCACACACTAAATTCGAATCAGAAGTTTATATTCTGAGCAAAGATGAAGGTGGTCGTCACACTCCATTCTTCAAAGGCTACCGTCCACAGTTCTACTTCCGTACAACTGACGTAACTGGTACTATCGAATTACCAGAAGGCGTAGAAATGGTAATGCCAGGTGACAACATCAACATGATCGTTGAACTGATTCACCCAATCGCGATGGACGACGGTTTACGTTTCGCTATCCGTGAAGGTGGCCGTACAGTAGGTGCGGGCGTTGTTGCTAAAGTATTAGGTTAATT
>NZ_JAEHQU010000023.1:0-899 GCF_016238105.1 Proteus sp. PR00224
GGCTCTCTATGACCGCCTTGGCATGTGGATAGCGTTGGAGCCTTTCCTGCATCGGAATAAATGCGTTTTATCTGTTCATTACCTTTAATATCTGTGGCATTAGCAACATGAATTAATCCGTCCTTGGATTGCTTAACGTGCTCCCTTGGTTCGCATGCCCTATAAACAACAACATTGTCTTTTTGAACGGTAGTTAATGTATTTGTTTTTTCATCATTTCTTAATTCTAATCTCTGAGTGGTAAGTCCTGCTGTTTTTATTTTAT
The DNA here is from genome assembly GCF_016238105.1 of Proteus sp. PR00224. NCBI lineage: Bacteria > Pseudomonadati > Pseudomonadota > Gammaproteobacteria > Enterobacterales > Morganellaceae > Proteus > Proteus sp. PR00224. The sequence continues at coordinate 266 of NZ_JAEHQU010000023.1, forward strand.
GGTCTTGTCTTACTCCATTAATAATATAACGACCTCTAATTGCACCACAAAAAACAACTTGTCGCCTAGATTTATTAAAGTACTGACTTAAATTTGTTCCTTTCGAGTAATTGGCATCAATACAATATGACTTTTCTTTATTGGTAATGCTGTCATCATCAATAATATCTTTTAGTAAAATACCTTTATCTTCTGGTTGGCTAATTTCAAAATTAGTCCAATAATAACGTTGTCTATTTTGTGCTGATAATAATGAACTATTAATAAGAGTTTTATTTACATAACCTAATGCACGTTCGGTATGAAGCGTTATATATTCCTCAAACTCTTTTTTCATTTTTACATTTTCGAGCATAAATTTAGCGTCTGGATTATTTTCTAATACGTGACTCATTATATCTAATGTCGTCCAGAATAATTTACCGCGCTCATCTTTATCGCCTAATTGCTTACCAGCTAAACTCCACGACTGACAAGGGAACCCCGCAGTAACTAACCCAACACTTGACCAGTCAATACCCCACTCACGCCAATTATTAACGTCACCTAACTGGATATTATCTGGATAATGAAATTCAGATACTTTATTTGCAAACTTATCTATTTCAGCGATGTAATATTTATCAAATTTAAT
>NZ_JAEHQU010000024.1:0-553 GCF_016238105.1 Proteus sp. PR00224
GGCTCCTACTGCTTGTACGTACACGGTTTCAGGTTCTTTTTCACTCCCCTCGCCGGGGTTCTTTTCGCCTTTCCCTCACGGTACTGGTTCACTATCGGTCAATCAGGAGTATTTAGCCTTGGAGGATGGTCCCCCCATATTCAGACAGGATAACACGTGTCCCGCCCTACTCGTCGAGTTCACAATAACAGCATCTTCAGATACGGGGCTATCACCCTTTACTGCCGGACTTTCCAGACCGTTCTCCTGATGCTGCTATTGATTAAGACTCTGGGCTGTTCCCCGTTCGCTCGCCGCTACTAGGGGAATCTCGGTTGATTTCTTTTCCTCGGGGTACTGAGATGTTTCAGTTCTCCCGGTTCGCTTCATTAACCTATGTATTCAGTTAATGATAATATCCATTGGATATTGGGTTTCCCCATTCGGAAATCGTCGGGTATAACGGTTCATATCACCTTACCGACGCTTATCGCAGATTAGCACGTCCTTCATCGCCTCTGATTGCCTAGGCATCCACCGTGTACGCTTATTCGCTTAACCTCACAACCCGAAG
>NZ_JAEHQU010000025.1:0-548 GCF_016238105.1 Proteus sp. PR00224
TATATATTCAACTATTTAACGCTTAACTCATTTGAGCAGCCATCACAGTCTTACAAAAAATACATTTTGCGCCGTGTGGATTGTTCACTGTAACATCAAATTGTGATGTTCTATATTGTGAACCGCTACAACAAGGGCATTTAAAATAGAGGCGAATAGTAATAGCGCCTTTAGAGAGCCACCACGTTGCCTGCTGCTGGACCTTTCATACCATTTTCAATGGTAAATGAAACTTCTTGGCCTTCCATCAGAGATTTGAAGTCATCACTCTGAATTGCAGAGTAATGTACAAATACATCTTTACTTCCATCTTTAGGAGTGATGAAACCAAAACCTTTATCATCGTTAAACCATTTTACTGAACCAGTCATTGTATTAGACATAGAATTTCCTTTAATTTATTTAATTTGCCATAAGGCATATGAGGGTTTGTTTTTTATTTTTACTTATGGGAATTAATTAGAAGGAATTCGCAATGAAGTGGTATCGAGGATAACGCTAAACGGTGAACAACTTTAAACTGACTAACATAAATAGGCCTGTACTTC
>NZ_JAEHQU010000026.1:0-538 GCF_016238105.1 Proteus sp. PR00224
GGATCATCCGTTTCTTTTATTCCTGTATTATAATTTCCTTTTTTAATATTATTAATGCGTTTAAAAAAAACAAATGATTCTAATGTACTTAAATACTCTGCATTTTTTCCATTAAATACTTTCAAACCATATTTACTCATTTATTTTAACCCCACAATAATAATGCCATCCATCGATGGCGAGGTTATATTGGATTTCCAATAGACGGTATTGCCTGAAACAGAGGTGCGAATACTATACCGACCAATAGCTGTCGCATATAATGTTAACCCATTAGGAACAGTATATTGCTTACTTCCATCTCCCGTTATTTTAATAAAATCGAGCACAAATGATGAACTGGTGATGTTTTCCACCGCGCCTTTATCATTATAAATTGTTAATCCCCATGACATTTTATTGACCTTTTTATGAAAAATAACTCGACTAACCCAAGTAGCCCAATTTAACAACCAACTTATTATTTTCATCATAAACATAAATAGTATTATTGGTGATCACTAACCGCCCTTTCGTACTGCCTGAATTAATATCTAAT